>NZ_BMVN01000037.1:0-93568 GCF_014650735.1 Streptomyces canarius | reverse complement strand
CCAGCTACATCACCGGCACCGAAATCTTCATCGACGGCGGCGCCAACCAAGTCTGACCACCACAAACCCACTCACCGCCGTACGGGAGGAACCGTCATGCACATCGGCACCACAGGCATCTGGAGTCCGGAACTGCGCCTGCACGGCGACAGCGGAGAGATCGCCGACGCCGCGGCCGAGCTCGATTCAAACGGCTGGGGAGCCCTGTGGATCCCCGGTCTCGGCGGGGGTGACATCCTCGGCGACACCGAAAGGCTCCTGGCCGCCACCAGGAACACCACGGTCGCGACCGGCGTGCTGAGCATCTGGCGCCACCCCGCCGAGGACATGGCCGCCGGGCATGCCCGGCTCCGCAAGGAGTACGGCCACCGCGTCCTCCTCGGCCTCGGCGTCAGCGACGCCGCCGCCGCCCAGCACGCCGGCGGGACGTACCGTCCCCTGGCCGCCCTCGGCGCCTATCTCGACCGTCTCGACCAAGCCCCCGAGCCGGTACCCGCCGACGAGCGACTCGTAGCCGCCATGGGCCCCAAGCTCACCGCGCTCGCCGCCCGTCGCAGCGCCGGCACCCATCCCTTCCTCGTCACCCCCGACTTCACCGCCGGCGCACGGGCCGTCCTCGGGGCCGGCCCCCTCCTCGCGCCCTACCAGGCCGTCGTGGTCGATCCCCGTCCGGACAGCGCCCGGGCCACCGCGCGGGGGTTCCTCGCCCCCTTCATCGGTATGGGGCACTACGCGAAGAGTCTGCTGCGCCAGGGCTTCTCGGAGGACGACCTCGCGGGTGGCGGCAGCGACCGCCTCATCGACTCCGTCGTCGCCTGGGGCAGCGTCGACGCCGTCGAGGAGCGCGTCAAGGCCCACCTCGACGCGGGCGCCACCCACGTCGCCCTCCACGCCATCAGCGCCGGCCCGGGACTGCCGCGGGCACAGTGGCGGGAGCTCACACCTCTGGCCCGCTGACCGGCCGCCGACGCTGAGCGCTGCGAAAGGTGACTGAAGCGTCAACCTTTTCCTATCATGGTCGCATGACTGAAGAACCCCGTTGGCTCTCCCCTGACGAGGGACGAGCATGGCGCGGCCTCCTGCGCATGCACGATCTTCTGGTCAATCAGGCCGGCCGGTCCATGCAGAACGAATTCGGGCTGTCCGCGACCGACTACACCGTACTCGCCGAGCTCACCCGCGCCCCGAACGACCACCTGCGCGTGATGGAGCTCGCCAAGGTACTGGGGTGGGAGAAGAGCAGGGTGTCGCACCACCTGTCGCGCATGGTCAAGCGCGGTCTCCTCACGCGTGAGGACTGCGCCGATGACGGGCGGGGGGCCTATGTCACGGTCACCGCGGCCGGCCGCGCGGCCATAGAGGCAGCCGCGCCGCGGCACGTCGAAGACGTCCGCCGCCTGTTCCTCGACCACCTCACGCCCGGCCAGATCGTTCTGCTGGCGGAGATCACCGACACGGTCATCGAGAAGATCAGCCCGCAGTAGCGCCGGTGCACGGGGCGTACGAGGGACCGCGCGGGTGACCTCGTTCCCGGTGCTCCGCGCACACGCGGAATGAACCGGGCCCCTCATCGTTGAAGGAAACATGAAAAAGATCGGGTTCCTGTCCTTCGGGCACTGGACGCCGTCACCGCACTCCCGGACCCGCTCCGCGTCGGACTCCCTGCTCCAGGCGATCGACCTCGCGGTCGCGGCGGAGGAGCTGGGAGCCGACGGCGCCTACTTCCGGGTCCACCACTTCGCACGACAGCACGCCTCCCCCTTCCCGCTGCTCGCGGCCATCGGCGCACGCACCACCCGGATCGAGATCGGCACCGGTGTGATCGACATGCGCTACGAGAACCCCTTGTACATGGCCGAGGACGCCGGGGCCGCGGATCTCATCTCCGGAGGCCGCCTGCAACTGGGCATCAGCCGGGGCTCCCCGGAGCAGGCGATCGACGGCTGGCGGTACTTCGGGTACCGGCCGCCGAAGGACGGCACCGACGCCGACATGGCACGCGCGCACACGGAGACCCTGCTCGACGTGCTCAAGGGCGAGGGCATAGCGCAGCCCAACCCCAGTCCCATGTTCGCCAACCCGCCGGGGCTGCTGCGCGTAGAGCCGCACTCCGAGGGCCTGCGCGACCGCATCTGGTGGGGGTCCGGCTCCAACGCGACCGCGGTGTGGGCCGCCGAGCTGGGGATGAACCTCCAGAGCTCGACGCTCAAGGACGACGAGAGCGGCGAACCGCTGCACGTCCAGCAGCGCAAGCAGATCGAGGCGTACCGGGAGGCGTGGCGGGCCGCGGGCCACACCCGCGAGCCACGGGTGTCGGTCAGCCGCAGCATCTTCGCGCTCGTCGACGACCGGGACCGCGCCTACTTCGGCCAGGAGCGCGCCTCGAAGGACCAGATCGGCTACATCGACCCCGACACCCGCAGCATCTTCGGCCGGTCCTACGCCGCCGAGCCCGACGTACTCGTCAAACAGCTCGCACAGGACGAGGCCGTCGCCGCCGCCGACACCCTGCTGCTCACCGTGCCCAACCAGCTCGGTGTCGACTACAACGCGCATGTCATCGACAGCGTTCTGACCCATGTGGCACCGGAACTCGGCTGGCGCTGACACCCGAGAGGGGTGACGGGCCGGTACGGCGTCACCGGTTCCGGGGCGGGTGAGCGCGTGGCGGCCGGCTCGGGATTACCCGTCCCGGGAGCAGGTGAGCGTGTCGCGGGCCGGCTCGGGATCACCGGTCCCGGGAGCAGGTGAGCACGTGGCCGGCCCGCCCGTCACCGCGGACCGGACGGACAGGCCGGCCGCCAGACCGCCTCGTCCGTGTCAGGCCGCGGGAGGGGCCTCCGGGGCCGACACGGTGGCTCTTCCTTCCAGTTCCTGTTCCCCCCATGTGACGAGTTGCCCCGAGTCGATCGGCGGTCTGAGACGATTCCGTCATGTGCGCAGCCCAAAGACCCCCAGAGGACCCCTCGCTCCGGCTGACCGTGTCGGCACGTGAGCGCCTCCAAGCCGTTGTCTTCGACGCCAACGCCTACGGCGTAGCTCGACCGAACGTGGAGCAACTCACGAGGCTCGCCGGCCGCCTCGCCGGCATCGGCATCGAGACCTGGGTGCCCGAGCCCGTGGCCTGGGAGTGGGCAGAGCACGTCTCCCGCGACTGGGAAGCCGTCAAGAACGCCGCCAGGCAGGAGCGCGACCGGATGAACCGGGCCGGCATCCCGGTCGCTGTGCCCACGCCGCCGTACGACAGCAGAGAAGCCGTCATCGACGCGGTTCTGGCCAACTTGAGTGCGATACCGCACGTGAGGATCGTCGAGCTGACGGGCAGCAGTGCTGTTGAAGGCCTGAAGGACCAGGTCCTTCAACGCAAGCCGGCCAAGACCAAGGGTGGCACCCCGGAGAAACCCGGATCCGCGGTCAAGACGGGAGCAAGCGACAGTGCGTGGCTGCGCGATGTACTGGACCTCGCCCCGCCGGAGAGAATCCTCATCGTCGGCGCGGACAAGGACGTCGACGCGGCGTTCAAGGCATGGGGCAAGCCCATGCCACTGATACGCACGCTGGACAAGCTGCGGGCGACCTTGTTCGACGTCACCGTGGACGACGGACATGCGCAAGCGGCCATCGCCCGCCACCTCGTGAGCCAGTTGCCCGCAAACACCTTCGACAGTGACGGCACTGGTTTCGACATCGGCCACATCACGGGGTTGGAATCCGCGATCACCCACAGCACCGACGGTGACGGCAGCAGCCTCAGCGTCTACGGAGCCAGCGTGACGCGCCTGTTGGCCCTCGCTGGAGTGGGCGAGGTGAGCATCGGGGACGACGTGTCCGACGACTCCGCCCGGCAGGAGCCGGCCCACACACGGCGCCCCGGCGACCTGGGATCCGCCGATCATGTGACCGCCTACGCCACGGCCTACTTCCTGGCGGAGGGCGAAGCGACGGTACAGACGCTGTACAACGGCGGTGATCCGGAAGTGTCGGTCCTCCACTACGACAACATCCTGGTCCGGGCTGAACTGAGCTTCCACTTCACCGACGGGTTGATCACCGCTGTGGAGGCCGAGGCCGAGGCCGAGGCCACGCTGGTCAAGAGCGCCTACGACGACGACAGCGACGCCCTTCACCGGCTGGACGAGGCGCTGACCTGGGTGCCGGGCCTCGAACTCCAAGTGGCGCCGCTCCTCTACTCGGATTCCTCGGAACTCTCCACCCGGATCCAAGGAGTCCCGACTCGGGTCAGTACCACGCTGACTCCCAGGGACGGCGCCTGGGAGCTGGAGCTGGCCATCGAGCATGACGGAGCCGATGACAGCCTCGACCTGCTGGAGGTGAGCTGCGACTATGACCCGGGCTCCTGGTGGGGCGGCCACCGCGACGGCGTCCAAGGGCCTGACGCTTACCAGGTGGGGGTTTCAGGACGCGATGTCCTGGGATCCCACGGCCTCTGGACTGTTCCCGCATGGATCATCAGCAGAATTGACTGGGATGCCTTCGACGCATCAAGGTCCCCGCAGCAGCCGAACACCGAGCATGATGACTGAGCGGCTTGGGTGTGGTCACACTCAAAGGGGGTCCACGAGCCGGCCGATGGGCCGGCCGGCGCACCGGCGCTCCTCTATGACGCAGACCGGATCGCGGAGATGTCGAACTGTAGTCGGACCTTCTCGCTCACCATGGTGCCGCCCGTCTTGAGGCGCTGGTTGTAGGCCAGACCCCATTCGGTGCGGTCGATGGTGGTGGTGCCGTCGAAGCCGGCTCGCTCGTAGCCGAACGGATCCAGGACCGACCCGAGGTAGTCGAGTTGCAGGTGGACGGGCCGGGTGATGTCGCGGATGGTGAGGTCCCCGGTCATGCGGAAGCTCCCACCGCCTTCGTGGCTGGTGGAGGTGGAGCGGAAGGTCATCTCCGGGTAGCGGCGCGCGTCGAAGAAGTCGGGGCCGACGATGTGCGCGTCCCTTTGCTCCACGCCCGTGTCGACGCTGGCGACCCGGACGACGAGCTCGGCCCGCGCCTGTGAGGGCCGGGCTCCGTCGAAGTACAACGTGCTGTCGTAGTCGGTGAAAGCCCCCCGGACCGTGGTCACCATGGCGTGCCTGACCGAGAATCCGACGCGGCTGTGGGAGCGGTCGATGGTCCACAGCCCGGTCAGTGCCTGAAATGCCGGGTCGAGCGGGACACTTCGGGGTGCGTCCGCCGTTTCGGAGGTGCCGGTGCCGACAGCCGTAGTCGGGTCGATGACAGCGCTCTGGCGGCGACTGAAGATTCCCATGTTCGTGAGCCCTTTCCATCAGACCGCTCCGTGCTATCACGGCTTCGCCGGCACTGCCCGGGGAGATGGGTGGTCTCGTCCGGTCTCCATGCGGTCCACTGCAAAGCTGTACAAGATCAGCATGATGTGGGGGTGCGCTGCCGGATGGGCCGCGTCAGCACACCGCGAACCACTGGGAGGCTCTGTCGGACCGGACCGGACCGGCCCGGACCGCAGTCCGCGTCATGCGTCTCCCAGTGCGGCCCTACTTCGGCGGCGTGGGCGTGTCGTGGGTGTGGTACATCGCCTGTACGTCCAGCTCCAGTTGGACGGTCGGACCGACGACGGCGATGCCACGGGCCAGCATGGAGCGCCAATTGAGCGTGAAATCCTCCCGGTGGAGCTCCGCCTTCGCGAGAGCCGCGCAGCGCAGTTCCTGCTCGTAGCCTCCGTTGACCGTCCCGAGGTAGGTCGTGTCGAGTCCGACGGAGCGGCTGGTGCCGTGCATGGTGAGCGTGCCGTGCAGGGTCCACTTGGAGCCGCCACGGTAGGCGAATCGGGTGCTGGTGAAGTCGATGTAGGGGAAGCGTTCGACGTCCAGGAAATCGGCGGAACGAAGGTGATTGTCACGCGTGTTGTTGCCGGTGGAGATGCTGGAGGCGTCAATGCGCACCGAAACGTGTGAGTCGGTCATGTTCGGTGCGACACGGATCCCGCCCTCGAAACGGGTGAACCGCCCGTGGACATGGGCCATGCCCACGTGCTTGGCGATGAACCGGATCGCGGTGTGCGGAGGGTCGAACAGCCAAGTTCCGGCTGTCGGGAGTTCCAGCTGCCGGGCGGGTTCGAGCGCGATGTGCCTCGGGGGCAGCGCCACCCCGGGGGCGATGTCCAGCTCCTCGCGGGCGGGTGACAGACCCTCGGCCACGGTCAGCACGCTGTAGGAGCCCGGTGACAGTGTCGCCATGAAGTACCCGTGGGGGTCCGTGGTGCCCCGCGTGGCCACCCGGTGGCTGTCGCGCGCGGTCACCGTGACCTCGGCTCCGCCCATGGGCTGCCCCGTGGGATCCACGACCATGAGGCCAAACGCCCCGGCACCGGGCGGCAGGGGGACCGAGAGACTTGGCACGGCACCAGAGGCGCCGCGGGAATGCCGACGTCGGAGCAATCTGAGAGCCATCGAGTTCACCTTTCTCCACATGCGTTGCCGTCACACGGCCCGCTCAGCTGCTTGCGTTCGCGGTCGCCAAGAATCGCCTACGGCACAGGGACGGGCGCGAAGCGAACAGTTCATTGGCGATCATAGAGCCGTCCATGCGCAGGCTCCTGGCCACAGAATCGAGGCTGCTCAACCCCCTGCGGGTGGAGGCGGGGTCACCCATCAGTGCTCCCACCGGCCATATCGCGGCCCTCGGCTTCATCTCTTTGCGGCAAAGCTGTGGTGAAGGGCACAGAAGGGAAACGCGATGTTCACAAGCAGTCTGCGGTTTCACCACGGACCCGACACGAGGGAGAGGCCGCCCGCCCCCGGCGTCACCTCCTCCCCGGCTCCGTACCGACGTCTCCGGCCTGCCGGTCCGGCGTGAGGCATCGTCCGCTGAAGTGGTGTATCGACGGCCTTTCGGTTCGAGCCCTCGTCAGCCGTGTACAGCGTGCCTGTCCTGGGGCCGACGGCCGGGATATTCGCTGGTCGCCGCTTGTCGATGGTGGTCATACTGCCGCGATGGATCCTGTGACTCTTGAGACCGACCGTCTGGTGCTGCGGGCCTTCACAGCTGCCGACGTGGACGCGGTGTACGAAGCGTGCCAGGACGAGGACATCCAGTTCTACACCCCGGTGCCCGTGCCGTACCGGCGTGCGGACGCGGAGAAGCTCGTCGGCGAGAAGCTGCCCGCTCAGTGGGCCGAGGACAGGGACTACACCCTCGGCGCGTTCCGCAAGGACACCGGCGCCCTGGTGGGCTCGTACTGCCTGACCCTCGTCAGCCGTGGCGTCTGGGAGCTCGGTTACTGGGCGGTCAGGGAGCAGCGCGGACGCGGGTACTCGGTGGAGGCCGCTCGGGCCCTGTGCGACTGGGGCTGGACCACCCTCGACGTCCACCGCATCGAGTGGTGGGCCATGGCCGGGAACACCGGCTCGCGAGCCGTCGCCGAGAGACTCGGTTTCACCTTCGAGGGGACACTGCGCAATCGCGGCATCGCCAACGATGGCAAGCCGCACGACTGGTGGGTGGGCGGACTGCTGAGGCCCTGATGCCCAGGCCGGTGCTACGCCGGCTGCGTCGGCTCTTCTGCGGGACGTTCGAGGGCGTCTTGGGGGTGCCGGCGAAGCCGTGGTGCTCGCGAGGCAGGGGGCGAAGCACCGGGCACCGGCGGATCCGCCGCCGTAGCGCAGACGCGTCTGTTCGCCGTCGTTCGATCGAGGCGTTCGACAGCGAACCCAACCGTTCAGGCTTCCTCGTCAGCGAACCTGGTCGCTGTGCGGCCCGATGTCTTCGGTCCTGGTCGGAGTCCCGTCCGGGGCGAACGAGTGGTGGAAGGTGAAGGCGTGCGGCGCGGGGCCGTCGTCGTGGAGGTGTTCCAGCCTGGAAACCCCGTCCTGCCAGGTGGGTACCACGCCGTCGGAGACCCACCAGATCACGTGGTTCGGGTGCCCTGCCCTCTCGAACCAGTCGTAACGCCTGTTCAGCGCCGCACGGTGCGGACCGGTGTAGACGGCGTCGAAGGCGGGGCGCAGGTCGGTCCAGAGCGAGAGGGTCGCGGCCAGGGCGGTGGTTTCCACCGTACGGCCCTTGCCGTACCAAGTCGGTACGGCGAACTCTCCCCATGCGCCCCAGTCCGCCTCGAAGAGCTCGCCCCGGTCGCCGTCCACCGCTTCAGCACGCGCGAGGTATCCGGGGTGCTGACTGATCTTCCGGTAGACGGCCTCACCCGTGTCGTAGAACTCGCGCGTGAGAGGTGCGGGATCGGCGAGAGGTGACTTCAGGACGCCGAATGTGTACAGAGCAAGATGGGGCATGCGTCTCTCCCTGGTTGGGGGTGCCTGGTGTGGACCCGGTTCGGTGGCTGAGTCTGAAGGAACTCCTGTGCGACCGTGGGTGATTGCCGAGGACCAGGTGAAGGTAGCTGCCTCTGCGGGCGATGTCGAAGTTGCGTCTTTCCTGGCCACATGGCCTACGGCCACAACACGCCGCGCAGGGACGCTTGCCTGGCCACCCGATACGACAAGATCGCCGCCATCCACTTCGCCGGACTGCGCCTCGCCGCCGTCTTCATCCGGTCAGCGAGGTGGTCCGATCCGCGCAAGCACGCGTCACGCGCCGGTAGTTCCGTCGATCTGCTCGCGGATGAGGTCGGCATGACCGTTGTGCCGTGCGTACTCCTCGATCATGTGCACCATGATCCAGCGCAGCGAGACTCCCTGGTCTCCGAGGTAACCCGCTTCCTGTTCGGACAGGCGGCCGGAGTCGTCCAGCGATGCTTCAGCGATCAGCTCACGGCTTCGAGCGACCTCCGCTTGCCAGGCAGCCATCGCCTCGTCGAGCCCTCGTTCCGGCTGGAGGGTGAAGCCGTCGGGGTTGCTCTCTCCGAAGACCGGCGGCGCAGGTGGGATGGGCCGTCCGTCCGGAGTCGTGTGCATGCGCACACCCTGGCAGCAGCAGCCGTGGCCCACGACTGTCTTCACTGTCGACGAACACGCGTTTCGCGCGGGTTCGCACGTGGGCCGGCGGAAGCGCACCAACCGGCCGGACGAAGTCCGCGTCCGCCACGGCGAACTCGGCGTCGTGGCCGGCGGGCTCGCCGAACTCGGACCTGCGGTGCCGCACTGGGCGAGGCCGCGTACGCCGGGGTGAACTTCGCCGAAGGCCGAAGGCCGTCTCGCGGAGAAGCAGCACATCGCACGGGGTCACGCGCTGCACGCCGGCGCATCCGCGCACTCGGTCAGCGGCACAGCGGGCGCCCCACGGCCGCGCTGCCGGTCAGCGCGTCGTCGGCCGGGCTGCGGCCACGGCGAACGTAGCGGTCGGCGTAGGCCGCGACGGCGTCCATGACCCTGGTGCTCGCCCCCAGCCGGGGCAGGGCGTCCAGTGCCGCGGCGAAACAGGTCACGGCGGCACGCTTCAGGTCCGGGTCGGCAAGCCCGTCGCGCGCCGCGTCCCTCCACAGGGGATTGTGCGGCGCCGGGGCCCCGGCGGCCCGCTCGGCCAGGGGCTCCACCGCCCTGTTCGCGATCGTGGCGGCGCCCGGGTCGTCGAACAGGGCCGTGACCACCGCGAGCGGCACGATCCATCCGTCGTCGCCGGGCTGCGCGTCGATCATGCGCAGTTCCAGGTGTCCCCGTGGCCTGACGGGCGGAAACAGCGTGGTGATGTGGTAGTCGAGGTCCGCGTGGGTCGGGGGGCGCATGGTGCGCGAGCGGGTCCATTCGCGGAAGCTCAGTCCGTCCGGCACCTCCCAGGGGCCGTCGCGCCGTACGCACATCACGGGTGCGTCGAGGACCCGCCGGACCCAGGCGCGGCGCGGGTCGTGGGCCAGGGAAGGGCCGCCGGACCGCCCCGGGTCGAGTTCCGTCCACATCAGCTGCCGCGTCGACAGCCAGCCTGTGGACCGGCCTTCGGCCATGGGCGAGTTCGCGAACGCCGCGACCAGGACCGCCCCCAGATGGTGCGCCAGCCGCCAGCGGCGCGCGAATCCCATGACGCCGGGTTCCTCACGTCCGGCGTCGAGGCACACCTGCACGGAGGCCGAGGTGCACATCAGGGTTCGCCCGGCCGGGCCCGTGCGGTCGAGGCATGCCTCCATGGCGTCGTAGCGGGGCTCCCGCAGGAACCGGCGAGGCGGACTCCAGGGGTCCACGCCCATGCCGACCAGTGTCAGGCCGTGCTCGTGCAGCGCGGTGCGCACGGCCTCCAGGTCGGCCGAGACGTCCGAGACGCACTCGGTCAGCGAGGGGGCGGGCCGGGAGCTCAGCTCCACCTGACCGCCGGGCTCGACGCTCAGACCGGACGCCAGCGGCAGAGTTCGCAGTACGGCGTGGACCGCTTCCAACCGTTCCCGGGCCACCGGGTCGTGCGGCGCACGCGCCTGGTGGACAAGCCATTCCACCTCGACCCCGACGCTGCGCGGCGGGCCGGTCCTGAAGCAGGTTGCCTCGATCAGCGCCTCCGCCTCCTGTTCGGTGACGGCGGGGCCATCGACGCCGCACTCCGGTGAAACGACCATCCGGGAGCCTCCTGAGCCGCCTCAGGGCCGTCGGGGATCCGACGTCCGGTACGCGTACCGCTGCGCCTGTTGCAAGAGTCCGCCGTCAGGCCCTGCCATGACAAGGGCGCGCTTCCGGACGCGAGGGGGTTCGGTAACCCGCAACGGATGACTCGGACGGCGCCAGGCCGGCCTCGGCGTCTCCTTCCTCTGGTCGTCGCGCTGCGGCCGTCGGCCCGGACCGCCGTGTCCGTCGGGACGGACGGACACGGCGGTTCCGGTGCCGTCATGCGTGCGGTCGCTCCGTGAGCGCCCCGGTGAAGTGTGTGACGGGGCGTTCCTGGCGTTCGCCGTCGACGGTGATGTCGACGGCCTCGTTGTAGAAGGCGAGGAGTCCCTTGACCGGGCCGACCGCGGGCAGCGGGTCCGGGTAGCTCCAGACGATGTTCGCGGGGATGTCCGACTCGCCGCGCCAGGACCAGTACTCCGCCGTGCCCTTGTAAGGGCAGGCGGTGTGGTGGTCGGTGGGTTCGAACAGATCGAGGCGGACGTCCTCGCGCGGGATGTAGTAACGCGTGGGCAGGCCGGTCTCGAACAACAGCACGGGGCGGTGGGTGTCCGCCACGACCGTTCCGTCGATCTCGACCACGAGGCGGCGGCTGCTCGGGAGGGCGTCCACGCGTTTGTGCGGGTCGCGGGGGTGGACGAAGATCTCTTCCTCCTCCTCGTACCAGTGGTCGAGGCCCCGGCCGGCACGCCCGAACCATGCGAAGGCGATGTGGTCGGCGAGGTCGGCGGCCGGGAAGGTCCAGGCGGCGTTCTCCAGCAGCTCGCCGTCGACGTCGAGGTCGTAGAAGATCCGCGAGCCGGTGTGCGTGCCCGTCGGGGGGTTCTTCGCGGGGCGGAGCAGGTCCTCGCGGACCTCGGCGCGCGGGAAGGCGTACAGCGGGACGGGGACACCCGGCTCCCAGACCAGGACGGGGTGCCGGCTGTCGACGACCGTCACCTCGCCTTTGCGGCCGCGTACCCAGCGCTCACTGGGTTCCCACAGGATGCCTTCCGGGGTGCTCCGCACGGCTTGTGCGGTGGGGAAGGTGGTCATGAGCGGTTCTCCTCCGGCCATCGGCTCAGGCGGTGACGTCGGCGACGTAGGGACGGTCCTCGCGCCAGGCCGCCAGTTGCCCGGGGCGGCCGAACACGCGCGGTTACTCCTCGACGTTACCGCTGGCCCGTTCCCACACCGAGACGGGTTCGAAGTCGGAGCCGTCCGGGTCGGCGCACGCCGGCAGCGGTGCCACGACCGTGTCCGGGCTCGGGTGGACGAGGGCCGCGGAGGAGCGCCGGGTCACCGAGCCGCCGGCCACCATGCGGTGCCGTCCGGGGCGCAGCCGGCCCGCCGTCCAGTTGGTCAGCAGCGTGCCGGTGAACACCTGGAGGGCGTCCGGCCGGACGGGTACGGGGGTCCAGGTGCCGGCCACTTGGGGTAGTTGTCGACGACCAGCGTCGTGTAGACGTCGTCGCCGAGCGGGAAGGTCTGCGTGGGGACGTCCGGCACGCGCGCGTACAGGCCGAGGACGTGGCGGGCGACGCGCATGAAGGCGTCGTGACAGCGCTGAGCCGCAGAGCGCAGGCCGGGTTCCTGCGGCGGCGGGCCTTCGCGTGCGCGTGCGGGCCGGCGGGGTCGGCGGCTACGAGACCTGGTGCGCCACGGGCCTGCCGGTGGTGCCCGGCGGGGCACTGCCCGGCTCCTACGTCGCCGCCGCACCGTGGCCGATCAGCCTCGCCCCGGGCAGCCGGCGCATGCTGGTGGACGGTGCTCCCGCAGCCCTGACCCCGCTGGAGTTCCGGCTGCTGACCGCCCTCCTGCGCGGCAACGGCCGGGTCATCACCCGGGAGGACCTGCGCTCGGGGCTGGGCGAGTGGGCGGGCAGCCGCAGCCGCTCCGCCGACCTGCGCATCCACCGCATCCACTGCATCCACCGCGGACTCGGCCCGCGGGCCGCGGGCCGCGGCTCTCCTGACGACGGAACGAGGCGTCGGCTTCCGCCTGCGCGCGACAGCGACGCCGGCCGAGAGCGGCTGACGCACGGGGTCCCGGCCGTCGGCCCCGCCCCCGTGGAGGCACGGGAGGTGTGGAGCAACCTCCGGGACTCGCGGTCACACGGTGCCGGGCGGGATGGGCGTGGCCTGGTGGTAGTACATCTGCCAGGTCGCGTCCGCACCTTCCTTGCGCCAGAGCGAACTGCGCCGTGCCCGGTTTCCGTTCAGCGTGGTCTCGTAGGTGAGGTGTACCAGCCCGGGGGCCAGCAGGACACCGGTGAACTCCGAGGGCTCGTAGCGTGGACCGCCTTCTGCCGCACCGTCCATCTCGGGCAGCGCGGCAAGCATCTCGTCATACGTCCACCGCCGCCCCGAAGCGCCGACCTCCACGAAGTCCGGGTCCAGCAGTCGCCGGGCAAGCGAACGTGACGCGCGCACCTCGGGGTCCATGAGGCGCAGCTCACCCGCGATCGCTTCGCGTACCTCATCTGTCTCTCGGCTCATGCGGGCATCTTCGCCCAGGTGGCCAGGCCCGTCGCAACCGAGTTGCCAGGCGGAGCACAGCTCGGCTTCAGGGCCGGCCGGCCACACCTATCCCTCGCCGGCGTTCGTGGGCTGCGTGAATGCCGAAGGCTCCTGCAACCACCCCCGCCGAGCGGCCTGGACCGCGGCCTGGAAGCGGGTGCTGGCGCCCAGTTCGGTCAGCAGATGGCGGATGCGGCGCTGGGTGGTGCGCTGGCTCCAGCCCTGGGCGCGGGCGATCGCCGCGTCCGAGCAGCCTGCGGCGAGCAGCTTGACGAGGGCGAGGTGGTCGGGATGGCCGGAGGTGGCGGCCGGGGCCGTGGGCGGTGCGGGGGCCTGAAGGGGGGATCCGCGGTCCCACTCCGCTTCGAAGAGTGCTTCCAACGCGGTCAGCATCGGTGAGCGGTGGACCAGGTACGCGGCGAGGTGCCCGCCCGGGGCGAGGCTGAAGGGGAGGACCGCCTGCGCGTCGTCGACGATCACGAGTTTGATCGGCAGTTGTGGTCGCACACGGGCCTGTTCGCCGGTGCGTATGCTCGGCAGGATGTCGTCCCGGAGGCGGCCCGGCCAGGCGACCGCGCCCTGGTCGTAGAGCACGCGGTGGGTGACGCCCGAACGCTGTCTGCGGCGCTGGTCGTCCAGATTGCTGCCGGGGCGGTCGACGTAGGGCGGCCGGTCGAAGGTGCGGATCTGGCGGCGGGCTCCGGCGGTGATCCTGCGGACGGCGGCGCTGATGTCGTCACGGCCGCGGAGCACTTCCACCGCGATGTCCGGGTCGGCGATCCGCAGGGCCTCGCGGTGTCTGTCGGTCAGTTGGCGCACCAACGCGCGAGCCGTGTCCAGCTGCCGTTCGCGTTCCTTGATCAGTTCCGTGACCGCGACATCGGGTGCGGTGGCGGTGAAGCGTGGGGGGCGGCCTGTCGATCTCGTCGCGAGACCCGATTTCACCAGGACGGACAGCAGCCGCCCCGCCGCGCTCGTGCTCGTCCCGCAGGCGCTCGCCACCTCGGAGGCGGTGCTGTGGGGCAGACCGATCAGCGCCGTATAGACACGTTGTGCTTCATCGCCGAGTCCGACGACGTCAAGTTCCATTTCTCCTCCGGTCGTCCGGCCGTCGACCGCCGATGGGCGGGATGCAGCCACATCGGCAACCCTGCGCCCTCGTGTGTGCATTCCCGTCCTCGCCGCACGAAAAGGGGCGTTGTGCCGCCGTGACGTGGGACCGGCGTCCTGGTCACATGTGTGCGCACCGGCGTCGGCCCCACGGCCCGACCGCCGTTGTGAACGGAGGCCGGTGCTGCGCTGCCGGGGGCTCGGCCCGTACGCGGCACTGGTTCCGGCCTGCCGACAAGAGCGGGAGGAGGACTTCCGCGATCCCTACGCCCCTGTGGCGCGGTGGCTCGATCAGAGCCGTATACACCATCTCGGTGTCCGGCGACGTCATCTTCTGTTTCCGCTCCGCCACTTGCTGGCCGATGGCTGCCACCTGGCGCTAACCGGCCACCTCGACACCCTAGCGCCGATTCCGCATGCGTTGGCATCTTCACTCCGGTGAGGCGGCGTTGACCGTCAGGTGGCTCGATGCACGTCCCCTGGAACGTGCAGTCGCGAGTGTGGCGCGCCGGTGCGTCCGCGTCTGACGTCCCGCCACCGAGACCGTGGTCTCCGGCCTCCTCGTGACAGCGGCCGTCCGCACCGACAGACGGCCGAACGGAAGGACTCTTGGCTTGAATCACTCCCGTAACCGGGCCGCGTCCCCACAGGGTGCGCGCGGGCCCCGACGGCGCCTGGCCGCGACCGTGGCGATCACGGCCGCGGCACTCGCGTTCTCCGCGCTGCCCGGCTCGGCCGGCGCCGCCCCCCTGTCCCACGCCCCCGACGGCGCCCGCACCACGGGAGCGCTCCCGCAGATCAAGGCGGCACCCAGGCCGGGGTCCGGGACCGTCCACCTGTCGCCCGGACAGCGCCGGCGGCTCCTCGGCCAGGCGGCCGACGCGGCGGCGGGCACCGCTCGTGCACTGCGTCTCGGCCCTCAGGAGAAACTGGTCCCGAAGGACGTGATCCAGGACGCCGACGGCACGGTCCACACCCGCTACGAGCGCACCTATTCCGGACTGCCCGTCATCGGCGGCGACCTGATCGTCCATGAGCGGCACGGAGGAGCCCGCACCGTCACCTACGCCTCCGAGAAGAAGCTGACCCTGCCGACGACCGCGGCCAAGGTGCCGGCCGCCACGGCGAAGAAGGCGGCCCTGAGCAAGGCCATGGCGAAGGGCACCCGCAAGGCGGCCACGCACACGGCCCCCCGCAAGGTCGTCTGGATGCTGGGTGACCAGCCGAGACTGGCTTGGGAGACGGTCGTCACCGGCGTGCAGCAGGATGGCTCCCCCAGCGAACGCCACGTCGTGACGGACGCCGCGAGCGAGGCCGTCCTGGAGAACGCCGAACACGTCGAGTCCGCCCAGGGCAACAGCCTCTACAGCGGGCAGGTCACGATCGGCTCCACCCGCCAGGACGACGGCACGTACGCCCTGATCGACCCCCAGCGCGGTGGCCACCGGACGCTCGACTCGAGTGTCACGTCCAACGGTGTCCTGTTCACCAACGATGTCGACGTGTGGGGCGACGGTACGGCGGCGAACCCCCGGACCGCGGCGGTGGACGCCGCGTACGGCGCACGGACGACGTGGGACTTCTACCTCGACCGCTTCGGCCGCAACGGCATAGCCGACGACGGCCGCGGCAGCACCTCCCGAGTCCACTACGAACAGCAGCCCGGGGTCCCCCTCGCCAACGCCAACTGGCAGGACGGCTGCTTCTGCATGAGCTACGGCGACGGCGCGGACGGGCACCACCCGGTGACGTCCCTGGACATAGCCGCGCACGAGATGACGCACGGCGTCACCTCCTCCACGGCCGCACTGGGCGAGTACGGCGAATCACCGGCCCTCAACGAGGCGATCAGCGACATGATGGCCGCCGCCGTGGAGTTCTACGCCGACAACCCGAACGACGTGCCCGACTACACGATGGCCGAGCTGGACGATCTGCACGGTGACGGCAAGCCCATCCGGTACATGGACCTGCCCTCCAAGGCCGGCATCAGCTCCGTCGGCTACGCGCCCCTGGACTACTGGACGCCTCAGGCGAAGTCGGACGAACCGCATATGGCGGCCGGGGTGGGAGACCACTTCTTCTACCTGCTCGCCGAGGGCAGCGGGCAGAAGACCATCAACGGCGTGGCCTACGACAGCCCCACCTATGACGGGCTGCCGGTGGCGGGCATCGGGCTGACCGACGCCGCCGACGTGGTGTACCGCGCGCTCACCGTCTACATGACCAGCACCACCGACTACGCCGGGGCCCGGACCGCGACGCTCCAGGCCGCCGCCGACCTCTACGGTTCGGGCAGCGCCGCCTACGAGGCCGTCGCCAACGCCTGGGCGGCCGTCAACGTGGGGACTGGTTACGTCCACCACATCGCCGTGGAGCCGCCGCCGACCGAGCCGGTGGCGGTCGGCCAGCCTGTCCGCCGTCAGATCACGGCATCCAGCAGCCGTCCCGGCGCGCTGAGCTACTCCGCCAAGTCGCTGCCCCGGGGCCTGTCGATCGACCACGCCACCGGTCTCATCACCGGTACGCCCGACAAGGCCGGCGACTACAGCTCGGCCATCGTCATCACGGACGCGACCGGGGACACCCGCAACCTCTCGTTCACCTGGACCGCTCTCGAATCCGGCGGACACTTCTTCGTCAACCCCACCACCTACGTGATCCCCAGGTGGGGCACCGCCGAGTCCCCGCTGGTCGTTCGGGGGAAGCCGGGCAGCGCACCGAGTGACCTCAAGGTCACGGTCGATCTCGACCACGGGTTCAGCAACGCCATGGTGATCGACCTGATCGGCCCCGACGGCACCGTCATCCACGTCAAGCCCTGGGGACCCTGGGTACTCACGCCCGAGTTGCACGAGACCTACACGGTCGACGCCTCGGCGATCACCACGGTCGGCACCTGGAAGCTGCGCGTGACCGACGGCACCCCGGGCTTCTACAACCTGGACCCGGGTCATCTCCAGCGCTGGAGTCTGGACTTCTCGGGCACCGGCCCCGCGGTCACGACGGACTCGCCCGCCCGGTAGGACGCGGGGCGGCCACCGCTTGGCAACCAGGGGCCGCTCCCCTGGAAGTCTCGCGGTGGCCGCGAGCGTCGAACGAGCCGGCCGATGCTCGCGCTCACCCACACTCTTCCGGTGGTGCGGGCGCCGGGAAGGCGACCGTGCGGCCGAGGGGAGAAGCCTGCGCGGCGCGTGGTCAGGCCGCGCCGCGCAGGCGGTCAGGACGTCAGCTCGACCACGCGCGACCGCTCCGGCGAGGGGCGCAGGACGCCGGCCGCCGCGGCAGCCGTCGCGCAGAACAGGGCGAGGAGCAGGAAGGTGTGGTTGAGGGCCATGAGATGGGTCATCCAGCCGATGATCGCGGGGCCCGCGAGCATGCCGATGTAGCCGAGGCCGGCGACCCGGGACACGTTGGTGCCCGCCGCCGCGGGGTCGGCGTGTCCCGCGGCGCTGAAGAGCTGTGGGATACAGCCGGACAGGCCCAGGCCGAACAGCGCCCAGCCGGTCAGTGCCGCCCAGACCCAGGGTGAGAGGGCCACGACCGTGATGCCGGCGGCGGCCAGGGCCGAGCCGTACCGCAGGACGGCGACCGGTCCGAACCGCGCGGACGTCCGGTCCGCCAGGAGCCTGCCGATGGTCATCGTCGCCGCGAACGTCCCGTAGGCGAAGGCGGCGGTGCTCTCCGGCGCGCCCAGAACGGTCTTGAGATGCAGGACGCTCCAGTCGTTGGCGGCCCCCTCACACAGCATGATCAGCAGAGCCAGAACGGCCAGGAGCCAGATCCGGGTGGGAACGGAGCGGCTCCCCACCCCGGGCTCCCCCTCCGTATCGGTCACGGGGGCGGCCGGCCCTGCGGGCAGGAGACCACGAGCCGATACCAGGGCGGTGACGACGCCGACGCCCGCGGCGGCGCCCAGCGTCGTGGTCGTGCCCCATCCGATGTCGATGGCCACGGCGCCGGCGAGCGCGGCCAGGACGCCGCCGACGGAGAACGTGGCGTGGAAGGCCGACATGACGGGCCGTTCGTACGCCTTCTCCACCTGCACGGCGTGCGCGTTCATGCTCACGTCGAGGGTGCCGTTCCCGAAACCGAAGACCAGCAGGGCCGCTGCGAGGGCCCACGGCTCCTGGGCGAGACCGGGCAGCACCAGGGTCACGCTGCACAGCACTCCGGCCGCCGGAACGACGGTGCGCGTGCCGAGCCGGTCGGACAGACGCCCGCCGACCTGCATGCCGGCGAAGGCCCCTGCCCCCAGCAACACGAGGAACCCGCCCAGGGCCGCGTGACTGATGCCCACGCGTTCCTCGACGGCCGGGATCTGCACCACCCACATGCCCAGCAACGTGCCGTTGAGGACGAAGTAGACAAACGTCACAACGCGAGAGACGCGCAGCGCTCTTTTCATATCTCCACCCTAACGAACGTGACAGCCGTTTGTAACCCGGCTAATCGAACGCCTCACATGTTCGAAAGGAGTGGTGTTGAATCACGGTATGAGCACCGTGGAACGTCATCGACTGATCGCCCAGGCCGTCCAGGAGGCAGGAACGGCCACAGTCGCCGAACTGGCCGACCTGACGGGTGCCTCGGAAATGACCGTCCGCCGCGATCTGGACCACTTGGCCGCGCAAGGCGTCCTCGAACGGTTCCGCGGCGGGGCTCGCACCCTCCTCCTGCGAGGGGACGAACCCCCCTTCGCGCTGCGCACCCATGAAGCCGTCGACGCCAAACGCCGGATCGCGGCAGAGGTGGCCTCGCTCATCACCGACGGGGAGACCGTCCTGCTGGACAGCGGCACGACCTGTCTGGAAGTCGCGCGCCTGCTGCGCGGACGGCATATCACCGTGATGCCCCTGTCACTGCAAGCGATCGGCGTCCTCGGTGACGCCCCCGAACCGACTGCCCTCCTCGTGCCCGGGGGCCGGCCCCGCGCCGGCGAAGGAGCCCTCATCGGGCCCCTCACCCTCGCCTCCCTGTCGGCGTTGCGGTTCGACACCGCCGTCCTGGGCTGCTGCGGCCTGGCCGCCGGCGACGGCATGACCGCCTACGACCTCGACGAAGCAGCGGTGAAGAAGGCGGTCATCACATCGGCGCGTCGCGTCATCGCCGCCGCCGACGGCAGCAAACTCGGGCGCACCGCACACGCCTACGTCGGGCCCTCCACCTTGGTCGACGTCCTCGTCACCGACACCACCGCGCCCGCCGACGAGACCACCGCACTGGAGAACAGCGGCATCACTCTCAAGATCGTCTGAATCCGCCGGCCGTCGCGTCCCGGCCCAGGACAGACACGCGCCGGGCGTGCCAACCGGGTGGTCAGGAGCGGACGTTCGCCCGGACCGCCCCTTCGATGGGTGTCGACCCCGTGTCGAGTTCGAGGATCCGCCGGCCGATCCGGGCCTCGGGAAGCAGTTCGGCGAGCGTGGCGGCCACGTCCTCGCGAGCGGTCTGAGCGTGGAACTCGGCGGGCCCGAGGGAGCCGGAGCCGGCTCGACGCGCTCACCGAGGCCGCGTACGACCCGGGGTTCTCCGGGAAGACCAGCACCCGGGTGGAGGCCCACCAGCACCCGGGTGGAGGTCCGGTCCCGGGTCAGTCAAGGCTACCGACTTCGCCCGTGCACAGGGGCGGTTGACGCGTCGCCGGGAAGCGACGGCGATGTGAGCGGAGAGGGCAGGATTCGAACCTGCGTGGGCCAAAGACCCGACCGGGTGGATACCCGGACCCCGATAGGCCGCTACGGGGACCTCTCCTTCAGGTGCTCCGGCGGTTGAGCCGCCGTCGCTCTGTCGTTGAAAATACTGCCAGACGCCTCTGACGCTGACCTGACATTCCTCTGACGTCGACGTTCACGCCCCCGCAGGTCCTCTGGCATGGCCTGCCCCCGGACGGGAGGGAGCCCCTCCCCGGGCGGGAACGCGAGAAGCCGGCGGGACGCGCCGCGTCCGCGATCCTGTGTCAGGCGCCGTCCCTCAGCGCCCAGACGTGGACGGACCGCCGGTCCTCGGAGACCGCGTACCAGGCGCCGTCGCCGGCCGCCCGGGCAGGACCCGCGACCGGCTGGGGATAGGTGATCCCTCCGCGCAGGGTCATGCAGGCCGTGTCCACCAGCCAGTGACGGGGCGGACCGTGGCCCCCCGTCGCTGCCAGAGGTCCCGGAGGTCCCGGAGGTCCCGGAGGTCCCGGCGGTCCCGGCGGTCCCGGCGGTCCCGGCGGTCCCGGCGGTCCCGGCGACGATGGTGTCCTCGTCCGCGAAGGCCGCCTCGAAGTCCCAGTACACCCGCCCGCCGCCCGGGAACCCCGCCACGGCGCCCTCCGCGTCCAGGTCGCGCAACCTCGCGCCGTCCCGGCGACCCCACTTGCATTACCCCGCGTCTGCAATTATCTTCGTAAACAACAAAGTGCGCCTGCAACTGTTGGTGTCGCGCGTCCGGCTCTGCCCTCCGCGGGTGCGGCCGTACACCGAGTGCCACGACCGCGCAGGCAGCCCGCCGAGGCATCCGCCCGCGGACGCCTCACCCCGACCGCGACAGGGATACCCCGGCGCGAACATACCGATCGAAAAGGCACCACCATGTCCCTCAAGAACATCCTTCCCGGCCGACTCGGCTTCGGCACCGCCCCGCTGGGCAACATGTTCCGCGCGATCCCCGACGAGGAGGCCCGCGCCACCGTCGAGGCCGCCTGGGAGCAGGGCATCCGCTACTACGACACCGCTCCCTTCTACGGGGCGGGCCTGGCCGAGGAGCGCCTGGGCCAGGTCATCTCCGCCGAGCCGCGCGACGCCTACGTGCTGTCGACCAAGGTGGGCCGGGTCATCCTGGACGAGCCGGAGACCGACGTCCCCGACTTCGGCGAGAAGGGCGGTCTGTTCGAGCACGGCAACCCCAACAGGATCGTCCACGAGTGGACCGCCGAGGCCACCGAGCGCTCCATCGAGGGCAGCCTCAAGCGCCTGGGTGTCGACCGGCTCGACATCGTCTGGGTCCACGACATCGCCCAGGACTTCCACGGTGACGCCTGGTTGCAGAAGTTCGAGGAGGCCCGCACCGGAGCCTTCCGTGTCCTGTCCCGTCTGCGCGACGAGGGCGTCATCAGGGCCTGGGGCCTGGGTGTCAACAAGACCGAGCCCATCGAGCTGACCCTGGCCCTGGACGAGCCCCGTCCCGACGGCTTCCTCCTCGCCGGCCGCTACACCCTCCTCGACCACGAACACGCCTTGCAGCGGCTGCTGCCCATGGCCCAGGAACAGAACGTCGACATGGTCGTCGGTGGCCCCTACAGCTCCGGCATCCTCGCCGGCGGCAGTCACTTCGAGTACCAGCAGGCCCCGCCGGAGATCATCGAGCGCGTCGGCAGGCTCAAGGCCCTCGCCGGCGAGCACGGCATCAGCATCAAGGCCGCCGCCCTTCAGTTCTCCCTCGCCCACCCCGTGGCCGCCGCCGTCATCCCCGGCGCCACCCGGCCCAGCCGCATCGCCGAGGACCTCGCCGCGCTGAACGAGGACGTCCCGGCCGCGTTCTGGCACGACCTGCGCGCGAGCGGTCTGGTCAGCCCGGCTGCCCCGCTGCCCGCCGGCGCCTGATCCCACGCCCCCACGCCTTCCCCCACACCCGGATTCAGGAGAACGACCATGGCCTCCACTTCCGTCAGCCGTATCGTGCCCGCCTCGCCCGAGAAGGTCTGGAGCCTCATCGGCGGCTTCGACGCCCTGCCCGACTGGCTCCCCTACATCCCCGAGAGCACCGCACTCGAAGGCGGCCGGGTGCGCCGGCTGAAGAACCCCGAGGGCGAGGTCATCATCGAGCGCCTCGTCGACTTCAACGAGGCCGAGCGCCACTACAGCTACGCCATCCTCCAGGCCCCGTTCCCCGTCAACGGCTACGTGTCCACCCTTCGGGTCCATGCCGTCCCCGGCGAGGAGAACGCCGCCGAGGTCCAGTGGTCCGGCCGCTTCAACCCGAACGGCGCCACCGAGAACGAGGTCGTCGACCTGTTCACCGGTATCTACCGCGACGGCCTCGACGCCCTCCACAAGACCCTCACCGCCTGACAGCGCGACCGTCACGGCGCCGGGCACCGGAGTCGACCAGAAGGCCGACCGGGGGGTGTCGTGTCGTCAGGCCGGGTCGAACAGTCCACCGCCGCGGTCACGGCCGCGGTGATGCCCCCCGTGGCGGAGGTGGTCGCTACGGCAGTGGTCGTGGCGGCGGTGGCATCGGTGGAGGTCCCGGTCTCCGGGGAGACCGCCGCGTCACCGGCCGCCAGGCGCAGTCGTCGTCCGGCCTCGTCGGCCGTCATCCGCTCCTCGGGGTCCTTGAGCAACAGTCCCTCGATGACCGGCGCGAGCGGCCCGGCCCGGTGCGCCGGCGGCAGGTCGTCGTCCACGATGGCGCGCAGTGTCGCCAGGGCCGTCGTCCTGCGGCACGGCGAACGGCCCTGCACGGCCGTGCAGAGGAGCGCGCCCAGCGACCAGAGGTCGGACGCGGTGCCCGGCCCAACGCCCGCTCGGGCGCCAGGTACTCGGGGGATCCGACGACCTCGCCGGTCATCGTCAGCGCCGTGTCGCCCTCCACGGTGGCTATCCCGAAATCGGTCAGTACGACGCGGCCCTCGTCGGCGAGCAGGACGTTGGCGGGCTTCACGTCGCTGTGCAGCACCCCGGCGGCGTGCGCCGCGCGCAGCGCCGCGAGCACCTCGGTCCCGATGCGCGCGACTTCCTTCGGCGGCAGGGCGCCCTCCGCGCCGATCACGTCGGCGAGGGACCGGCCGCGGACGAGCTCCATGACGATCCACGGACGGTCGTCGAAGGTGACGACGTCGAACACGGTGACGACGGCACGGGCGTTGACCCTCGCCGCGGCCCACGCCTCCCGCTCCAGTCGGACGTGCATGCGCTTGCTGCGCTCCGCGGGCAGGTCCAGGGAGACACGGACCTCCTTGACCGCCACCTCGCGGTGCAGGACATCGTCATGGGCGCGCCACACGGTGCCCATGCCGCCCTCGCCGAGCACGGACAGCAGCCGGTACCGGCCGGCGACCAGCCGCTCGTCGCCGGCGTCCGGAGAGGCCGCGTCCTGGTTGTGCATGAGGGTCGTCTCCCCTTAGCCGCCAAACGCCGGGGACAGTATGATGAATACGTCGACGATCACTGAACGTGCAGGCCGGCAGCCGGGCGTGAGACCCGCGCGGCGCACGAAGCGGGCGGCTCCCGGGCGAACCCTCCGACAGGACCGCGAGCGGGTGCAGGCCCGGCATCTCGGCCGTCTTCCGCAGAGTGCGGGGTCGCCGCCGATACCGCCTCCCACCGTGCCCTTGGCCGCCGCCATACCGCCCGCAGCCGCGGGTCACCCGCCTCGGCGCGCTCCGCACGGCACGTACAGGAAGTACCCGCCGCCGGGCAGCCGGGGCGTCCTCCGCACGGTCCCGCCACCCGTGCCGCACCGCCCGGACCCCGGAGACGAGCAGCAGGGGGCAGCGGCCGAGGCCGGTCATGCGGGGCATATGCCTCGCGCCGCCCCGACTCCGAGCGCGACCTGGGCTTACCCCGCGTAACATCCGGTGCGGTGATCACGCTGTTGGTAAGTGACAGGACCGTTCGCCCGTTGTGGACTGTCCGGCGTCGGGCGCCTGCCTCCGCTCGTCCGAGTGCGGACCACGCCCTCGCGCCCCGCGTCCGGCATTCGGCCTACCTCGCTCTCGCAGGAACGGAGTGCACTCAGACCTACCCGCCCTGTGGGCACTTGCGCCTCTTCTCGCCCGGGTCGCTCTTATGACCGCCGCCACGGTTCACAGAAACAACACGTCCCTTTGATACCCACGAAAGTCCGGTCCGCCGGACCCCGGCATGCCCGCACCGTGACCTACGGCCGGGTCCGCGGTGTCTACCTGCCGCGCCTCGCGGACGCCCTCGCCTCGTCCATGGCCACCTACGGCATCCCCTTGCTGGTACTGGCCACGACCAAGTCGTCGTCGCTGACCGGGATCGCCTTCATCATGGCGTGGGCCCCGCGGCTGTGCACGTTCGCTCTGGCCGGCCTGGCCGTCGACCGTTTCGGACCCATACGGGTCTTCCGGCTGGCCGCCACGGCGCGGGCGCTCGTCGCCGCCCTCGCCGTGCCCGCCTTGGCGACGGCGGACGACGCGACCGCCCCGGGGCTGGTGATGCTCCTGGCGGCGTGCGCGGGGTGCCTGACCCAGTTCAGCTTCATCGCGGCCGAGAGTGTCGGCGCCGTCGCCAGCCGGGACGCCGGCGATGCCGCGCACCGCGTCCAGTCCGTCCTGCTGGGCATCGACCAGGCAGCGGCCCTGGCCGGCCCCGCGGCAGGCGGACTCCTCTTGCAGTGGGCCGGCTTCAGCGGCATGCTCACGGCGATCGGTGGTTTGTCGGTGGTGTCGGCCGCCATCACCCCGCGCATGCACCGGCCGCCCGCGCAGCCGGGGGAAGCGACCGGGCCGGCCGCCGGAGGATGGCGCACCGGCTGGGCCACCCTGCGGGCGCTGCCGGCGCTCGCCTGGCTCGTGGTGGGACTGGCGTTGTCCAACCTGGCGCTCGGTCTGCTGGAGGCGGCGACCCCGGTGATCGTGGTGCAGCAACTCGGCCGGTCCAGCGCCATGGTGGGGCTGGTGTGGTCCTGCGCGGCCGGGGCCTCGCTGCTCGCGGTCGCCACCAGCCGCGTCGCGATCGACCGGTGGGGGCTGCGGGGGGTGGGCCGCTGCGCCGCTCTCGTGACCGTCGTGCCGTGCTTCCTGATCGCGCACACGCGTTCCTACCTGGGGTACCTGGTCCTCATCGCCGTCTTCATGGCGGGCGACAGTGTGCTGGCCGTCGTCCTGCGCACCCTGCGGTCCCACCTCATCCCCGTCGAGGTGTTCGGCAGCACGTTGTCCGTCACCGTGCTGATCCTCCTCGCGCCCTACCCCGTCGCCGGCATCCTCATGGCCCTCATCTCCCCCACCGCCCTGCACACGACGATCACCCTCTGCGCCGCCCTGCAATGCGTCGGCCTGGCCTTCGCCGTCACCCGTGGCACCCGCTCCCGGCCGCGCCGCGCCAGGCATCGGAAATGAGGACGACCGCGAGGTCACGGAGTCGCACGCGGGCCACGCCGCGGGATCCGAATCGCCTGTTCCGGGTACTCGCGCTCACCGGGTGGCCGGGCCGCGGGGTGCGGTCCGGCCGACGCGGAATCAGGAACGGGAGGTGACTGTCGTGTCGAGCACGCAGCCGCACCACGCCGGGTCCGGCCGGAGCACGGACCGCTCCGGTCAGGAGCCGGTGGGCGAGCTGGTCCAGCGGGCCTCGCAGCAGCTGACCGAGCTGGTGCGAGGGGAACTGCGCCTGGCACAGGCGGAGATGAAACAGAAGGGCAGGCGTTACGGCAAGGGCGGTGGCCTGTTCGGCGGGGCCGGCGTCGTCGGCTTCCTGATGGCGCAGGCGCTGGTCACCACCGTGATCGCCGCGCTGGCCGTGCCGCTGCCGGTGTGGGCGGCGGCGCTGATCGTCACCGCGGTACTGGGTGTGATCGCCGCGGTGCTGGCCATGAGCGGGAAGAAGCAGGTCGACCGGGCCGCGCCGCCCGCACCCGAGCAGACGATCGAGAACGTCAAGGCCGACGTGGCCGAGATCAAGGAGAGTGCGCACCGATGACCCAGCCCCCGCACGACGAGCCCACCGCCACCAGCCCTGAGGAACTGCGCGAGCAGGTCGAACGGACTCGGACCGAACTCGGGGACACGGTCGAGGCGCTCGCGGCGAAGACCGACGTCAAGGCCCGCGCCCAGGAGAAGGCCGCCGAGGTCAAGGAGCAGGCCGCCGTGAAGGCCGGCGAGCTGAAGGAGCAGGCCGCCGTCAAGGCCGGGCAGTTGAAGGCGAAGGCCGCCGGCCTGGCCCACCAGGCGCAGGACCGGCTGCCCGAACCGGTCAGGGACACGGCCGCGCAAGCCGCCGGACAGGCCCGCGCGAAGGCGGCCCAGGCCGGGCAGCTGTGGGACGAGAAGGCACCCGAGCCCGTGCGGCGGAAGACGGCCCGGGGAGCGCGGTTGGCGCGGGACAACCGGAAGGTACTGCTGACCGCGGCAGGCGTGGCCGTCGTGGCGTGGCTGGCCTGCCGCCGCCCGAAGGGGTGAACGGGGCCAGGGCGCGCCAAGTCGTCCACGGACCGGTCGATCTGACGCCGGGTCGCGCTGTGACGCCTGGTTCCGCTCCGGCGTCTGGCGCCACCGGCCGTACGACCGCGGCAGCACCGTTCGAGCAGGCGCGGAAGAGACTCGGTGACGAGGAGGACACCTCCGACGCCACCGGCGAAACCCGCTCCTGACGCGCGGTGCTGCTCGCGGCCATGCGCCGAGGCGCGACCGTGCGCGCCTGGTCCTCGCGCGCCCGCGGAGTCGCCTGGATGCGGGTCCGTAGTACGGGGACGTCGGCGCCCGCCCGCTTGCCGTCAGGCGACGAGCGCGCGGCGGGTGCTGGGGTAGCAGCCCATGACTTCGTCCAGGCCGACGATCTGGATGACGCGCAGGACCGGTTCGATGGGGCCGGCCAGGCGCAGCCAGCCGCCGGCGCGCTGGGCGGCGTGGTGGGCGGTGATGAAGGCGTTGATGCCGCTGGAGTCGATGAAGGTGACCGCGCTGAGGTTGATCACGGTGCGGGCTGTGGCCGCGCCGCGGGGGAAGAGGAGGGTGTTGCTGAGGTCGTCGACGGTGTGGTGGTCGATGGCGCCGTGCAGCGTGACGACGCTGATGTCCTCGGTGGCCGCGGTCTGTTCGGAGGGCAGGGGACGGGGTCGGGCCCCGTGGTGGGGTGGCATGGCCGCCTTCGGTGAGCTGTCGGGGGTGGCGGGGCTGGTGCCCTGTTCGGGCACGATTGGCGGGCTCTTGTCGAGGATAGGCGGCATCTGTCCGTGGCGTCTGCCGATGTACCGGTTCCGGGCGGCCTGACGGGTGTCGGGCGGTCGAACCGCGCCGGAGCCGAGCCCGGCCACCGACCGCTCACCGCCCCCGCTCCCCCGCCACCCCACGCACCGCCGCCGTGGGTCCGCCCCGTGCCCGCCCCCCGCACCCCCGTCTGCGACGATCCTCCCGTGGACTACCCCAACGAGCAGGCCCCCGGCGCCCCCGTCCGCTCCGGTATCCCCGAGCACGGGCGCATTCCCAAGTACTACGCGGTGAAGGCACGGATCGCCGCGCTGCTGGAGGAGCTGGGGGAGGGTGGCGTCATCCCCACCGAGCGGGATCTCGCCGAGCGGTACGACGTGGCCCGCGAGACCGTGCGGCAGGCCGTGCGGGAGCTGGTGCTGGAGGGACGGCTGCGGCGCCGGGGCCGGGGCACGGTGGTGGCCGGGCCCAAGCTGACCCAGCCCCTGTCCCTCGCCAGCTACACCGAGGGCGTCCGCCGGCAGGGGCGCACTCCCGGCCGCGCCCTCGTCACCCTCGACCGGTTCCCGTGCCCGGACCCGCTCGCCGCCGAGACGGGGCTCACGCGCGGCGAACCCGTCTGGCACCTGGAGCGGGTGCTGCTCGCCGACGACGAGCGGGTCGGCCTGGAGAGCACGTACGTCGCCGTCGCGCGCGTGCCCCGGCTGGACGCCGACTTCGACCCGGACTCCTCCTTCTACGGCTACCTCGCCGCCCAGGGCATCTCGTTCGGCGACGCCGACGAGCGGCTCGAGACCGTCCTGGCCACCCCCCGCGAGGCCCTGCTCATCGGCACCCCGCCCGCCCTGCCCATGCTGCTGATCCACCGGATCTCCCGGGACACCGGGGGCCGCCCGCTGGAGCGGGTGCGGTCGCTGTACCGGGGCGACCGGTTCTCCTTCACCGCCCACCTCCAGGGCTGAGGGAAACCGGCCGCCGCACACACCGCCCGATCATGCCGCCGCACACACCGCCCGATCATCACGAAAGGATAACGGGTCTAGCCCAAACGTGATGACTCGTTCACGCTCTCGTTGTCAGCCGGATGTTTCCGGTTCCCGGATCGCGAGGAGCGTTGCCGCCGTGAGAGTCACAGTCGTAGGAGCCGGCGTGGTGGGCACCATGCACGCCTGGCAGGCACTGGAGCGCGGCCACAAGGTCGTCCAGATCGAGCGCGAGGCCGAGGCGCGCGGCGCCTCGCTGCGCAACTTCGGGCAGATCTGGGTCAGCGGGCGCGCCGGTGGGGAAGAGCTGGAAACCGCCCTGCGGGCACGGGAGCTGTGGGAGGGGATCGGCGGCCGGGTGCCGACGCTGGGCTTCCGCCCCAACGGCTCCCTCACCCCGGTCCGCGGCCCGCTCGAACTCGCCGTCGCGGAGGCGGCCGTGGCCCGTGCCGACGCCGCCGCCCGCGGCTACAAGCTGCTCACGCCGGGCGAGGCGCGGGCCCTGAACCCCGCCCTGCGCGGCGATTTCACCGCCGCCCTGTACTGCGAGCGGGACGCGGCCGTGGAGCCCCGTACCGCCCAACTCGCCCTGCGTCAGGAGCTGCTGAAGTCCCCGGACTACACCTTCCTGCCCGGCCGGGAGGTACGCGGGGTGACCGGCGCCGGCGCCGTCCGCGACGACCACGGGGACGTGCACCACGCCGACACCGTCGTGCTGTGCACCGGCGCCTGGCTCGGCGGACTCGTCCGCGAACTGGCCGGCCCGGACCTGCCCGTGCGCCGCGTCCGCCTCCAGATGATGCAGACCGATCCGCTCGGCGAGCCGCTGCCCACCTCCGTCGCCGACGCCGACAGCTTCCGCTACTACCCGGCGTACGCCTCCCCGGCGCTGGACGAGCTGAACGCCCGGCAGCCGCAGCCGGAGACCGCCGCCGCGCACAGGATGCAACTGCTCATGGTGCAGCGCGCCGACGGCGGCCTGACCATCGGCGACACCCACGCGTACGAGCACCCCTTCGCCTTCGACACCGTCGAGGAGCCCTACGAGCACCTCACCGGTGTCGTGGAGTCCCTCCTCGGCCGGCCGCTGCCGCGCATCCGGCATCGCTGGGCCGGGGTGTACGCGCAGTGCACCGACCCCGGCAAGGTCGTCCACCGGCAGCAGGTGCACGAGGGGGTGTGGCTGGTCACCGGGCCCGGCGGGCGCGGCATGACCTGCGCCCCCGCGATAGCCGAGACCACCGCGAACGAACTGGGCTGGTGAACACCTCCATGAAACCCGTGACCCCCGTCACCGCCGACATCCGTCTCGTCGTCCTCGACATGGCCGGCACCACCGTCGCCGACGGCGGCCTGGTCGAGCGCGCCTTCGCCGCCGCAGCCGCGGAGCTGGGCGTCGAGCCCGGCTCCGCCGAGCACGCCGAGCACCTGGCCTACGTCCGCGCCACCATGGGCGAGTCCAAGATCTCCGTCTTCCGCCACCTCTTCGGCGACGAGGACCGCGCCCGGCGCGCCAACACCGCCTTCGAGAAGGCGTACGGCGCCCTGGTCGACGAGGGCCTGGTCGCCCCGGTCCCCGGAGCCCGCGAGACCATCGAGGAGCTGACCGCCGGCGGCCGTACCGTCGTCCTCACCACCGGCTTCGCCCGGGTCACCCAGGACGCCGTCCTGGACGCCCTCGGCTGGCGCGGCCTGGTGCCGCTCACCCTGTGCCCGGCCGACGCCGGCGGGCGCGGGCGGCCGTACCCGGACATGGTGCTGGAGGCGTTCGTCCGCACCAAGGCCGCCGAGGACGTACGGCAGGTCGCGGTGGCCGGCGACACGTCGTACGACGTGCTCAGCGGCGTACGCGCCGGGGCCGGGCTGGTCGCCGGCGTGCGCACCGGAGCCCACGGCGACGCCGAGTTCACCGCCGCCGGCGCCACCCATGTCCTCGACTCCGTCGCCGCCCTGCCCGGCCTGCTCGCCGGAGACCGCTGACATGGGCATCCGCTTCGACTCCGTCACGGTCGCCTACGACGGCAACGTCGTCCTCGATTCCCTCGACCTGACCGTCGAGCCCGGCGAGGTCATGGCGCTCCTCGGGCCGTCCGGATCCGGCAAGACCACCGCGCTGCGGGTGGTCGCCGGGTTCGCGCGGCCCGCGTCCGGGCGGGTGTACCTCGGCGGCGAGGACGTGACGGACCTGCCGCCGTACCGGCGGGGCATCGGCATGGTCGTCCAGGGCTACGCCCTCTTCCCCCACCTTCGCGTCGACGAGAACGTGGCCTTCGGACTCAGGGCCCGCAGAACCCCCAGGGACTCCTCGCCGGGCCCGCGCTGTCCGCCTGCGGCGGCTCCTCCGCCGCCTCCGACGCCAAGGCCGTCACCGTCTACAGCGCCGACGGCCTCAAGGGCGAGAACGGCGACGGCTGGTACGACCAGGTCTTCGAGGACTTCGAGAAGCAGACCGGCATCAAGGTCAGGTACGTCGAGGGCGGCTCCGGCGAGATGGTGCAGCGCGCCGTCCGCGAGCGCGGCAACCCGCAGGCCGACGTGCTGGTCACCCTCCCGCCGTTCATCCAGCAGGCCGCCGGCAAGGGCCTGCTCCAGACGTACGCACCGGCCGGCGCCGATCAGGTCGCCGGCGCCGACAAGGCCCCCGACGGCACCTGGACGTCGGTCGTCAACAACTACTTCGGCTTCGTCTACAACAAGAAGGAGCTGAAGCAGCCCCCGAAGACCTGGGACGAACTGCTCGGCTCCCGCTACAAGAACAAGATCCAGTACTCCACCCCGGGCGTCGCCGGCGACGGAACGGCCGTACTGGTCAAGGCCATGCACGACTTCGGCGGCAAGGAGCAGGCCCTCGCCTATCTGAAGAAGCTCCAGGCCAACAACGTCGGCCCGTCCGCCTCCACCGGCAAGCTCGCCCCCAAGGTGGACAAGGGCGAACTCCTCGTCGCCAACGGCGATGTGCAGATGAACCACGCGCAGACCAAGACCATGCCCCACCTCGGCATCTGGTTCCCCGCCGGCACCGACGGCAGGCCCACCACCTTCGCCCTGCCGTACGCGGCCGGCCTGGTCACCAAGGCCCCGCACAGCGCCAACGGCCGGAAGCTGCTGGACTTCATGCTCGCCCGCGAGCAGCAGGAGGAGGTCAGCGCGATCGGCGGCGGCTTCCCCGCCCGCCGGGACGTCAAGGCCGCCACCGACGCCAACGCCACCGCCCTGGCCCGGCTGATGGACGGCATCGAGGTCTTCGAGCCCGACTGGAACGACATCGACAAGAACCTCAGCGCGTACGTCGAGGACTGGAAGTCGGCGACCGGCAGCTGAACCTCCCAGGGGTGCAGCCGCACACCTCCCGCCGTCGTCGCGGGTCGCGACCGCGCGGCGGAACCGTGTGCCGGTCACGGCCCCGCGCCCCTCGCGGAGTTACCCGCACCGCACCGCCCCTGGCTCCGCCAGGGGCGGTGGCATGACCGCTCTCCCTCCCCGCACGCCCGCCCACTCCTTCCGGAGGTCTCCGTGCCCCGCCTCTCCCGTCGCTCCTTCCTCGTCTCCGCCGCCGTGGCCGCGTCCGCCGGGCCGCTCGCCACCGTCGCCCAGGCCGCGACCCGTACCCCGAAGGTGCTGGTCATCGGCCTGGACGGTGCCCTGCTCAGCCGTATCGAGGAGGCCGACGCGCCGCACCTGCGCGCCCTGATGACCGCCGGTCTGACCGCGCCCAGCAGCATCTACGCCAACCCGCTCGCCCCGACCCTGTCCGGCCCCGGCTGGTCGACGGTCATCACCGGTGTCTGGCCCGACAAACACAACGTCAAGGACAACGCCTTCACCGGCGCCCGCTTCACCCAGTACCCGGACTTCCTCACCCGCGCCGAGACCGCGAAACCCGCCCTGTCCACGTACGCCGTCGCCTCCTGGGCGCCGATCACCGACACCGTGTTCTCCGCGCGGGTCGACACCCGCGTCTCCACGCCGAGCGCCGAGTACGACAACGGCACCGCCTCCCGGGCGGTCGCCCGGCTCCGTGACGGAAACCCGGACGCGGTCTTCGTCCACCTGGACAACATCGACCACGCCGGCCACACCTACGGCGCCGCCTCCCAGCAGTACCTGGACGCCATCCACGGCGCCGACGCCCAGGTCGGGCAGATCGTGGCCGCGGTCGAGGCCCGGCCGACGTACGCCGCCGAGGACTGGCTGATCATGGTCACCGCCGACCACGGCCACACCGACGCCGGCGGCCACGGCGGCTCGACCCTCCAGGAGCGGCAGACGTTCCTGATCGCCACCGGCCCGACGCTCGCGCCCGGATCGGTCCGGTACGACGTGAAGATGCCGGACGTCGCCGCCTCCGCCCTCGTCCACCTCGGCATCTCCCTCGACCCCGCCTGGGGCCTGGACGGCCGCCCCGTCCAGCAACCCGGCCCGGACGACTTCGACGCCCTGCGCGGCACACTGGCGACCCGTGTGGACGAGACGGGCGTCCCGGCCGCCACCGTCGGGTTCACCCACACCCCGCCGCCCGGCTGGTCCGTCGACAACTCGGCGATGGGCGGCGGCGGGGTCACCGAGTGGCGCGGCTGGTCCTTCACCACCGACGAGTTCTGGACCCAGGCCCAGCGCGACCAGAACCGCGAGTGCAACATCCGCGCCCGCAACGTCTTCGCGGTCGCCGACGGCGACGAGTGGGCCGACAAGGCGTTCACCGGCACCTTCGACTCCACCCTGGTCAGCCCGGCCTACCCGGTCACCGGCGGCGGCACGGCCGTCCTGACGTACACCACCTACTACCGGCACGAGGCCCCGCAGAAGGGCGAGGTCCTCGTCTCCTACGACGGCGGCACCCCGTCGAGCGTGCGGACGTACACCACGGACGTGTCCTCGCGCACCGAGAGCATCGCCCTCCAGGTGCCCCCGGGCGCCACCAGCGCCCGGGTCCGGTTCCGGTACACCGGCGGCAACAACTGGTACTGGGTGATCGACGGGGTCGGGATCGGCCGGCCCTGACCAGGGGGGCGTCGGTACGCCGCCTCGCCGAGCCGTTCAGGCGGCCGGCCTCCCCGGCGTTACGGCGCGGTGTACGGCGCGATGGCCGGCCTGCCGTGTCCCGGAGCCTGGGGGGCGGCGTGCGCGAGCCCCGGGCCGGGAGCGTTCTGGGGTGCGTGCAGGCGTATCACCTGTGCCAGGTGGTGGTGTATGCGGTCGGCTTCACCGCGCACCTGGGCGGGGACGTCGCCGCGTTCGGCGACGAGGCGGCTGTAGATGGGGGTCTCGTGGAACACGGCGGGGTCTGCTCTTTTCGGCTGGGTCGGGCGGGCGGCGGGCCGGGGTGGAGGCGGTGGGGGAACGGGCCTTGCCCGACACCTTATTGCGTGGCACTGACAACCGGATTGCGTGGCACTGACAACCGGCGGGGCGAAGAGAACCATACTGCCGGGGCGCCGCCACCCCGGCCCGCCGACTCCCCGATACCGCCCGCCACTCCACCCTCAGCGGTGCAACACCCGCACCCGAACCGGAAGGCGCCTGATCCTAGAACATCGTGTTCTCGTTCTCGGCGGTGGGCGGGACGACCTGGAGGACGTCCCAGTGTTCGACGATCTTTCCGTCGGTGTCGAAGCGGAAGATGTCGATGCCCGCGTACTCCTCGTCGGGCCAGATCTGGTGGCAGTGCAGGACGACATGGTCGCCGTCGGCGAAGGCGCGCTTGAACTCGACGCGCTTTCCGGGATATTCGGCGGCCATGCGCTCGAAGTACGCGATGAACGCCTGCTTGCCGTCGCCGACGTGCGGGTTGTGCTGGATGTAGGTGCCACCGACGAACCGGTCGACGGCCTCGGCGGGGCGGCACTGGTTGAACATCAGGTCGTAGAACGCCTTGGCCGTGGCCTTGTTCTTCTCGGGGTCGTTCATGGTGCCACCGTGGGGTTGGGCGCCGGGTGTGGCGCGGCGAGTGCGTCGAGCAGGCGGTGGGCGTCGGCGGGTACGGGCAGGGCCCGGTCGGCGAGTTCGGCGGGTGTGCCGGGGTGGGTGGGGTTGACGCGTACGAGGCGCGCCCGGGGGAATCGGCGGGTGAGGTCTTCGCCGGGCCACCGGATGACACCGGGGGTGTTGAATCCGGCGCCGAACTCCAGGATCAGCAGGCGGGTGCCGGCGGGGGCCGTGCCCAGCCAGCTCTGGAGACGGCGGGCCGCGGGGAGGTAGGGGGTGTCGACGAACCGGGGGCCGATCCGGACGTTGATCTCGGCCTCGCCGCCGCAGTTCGGGCATCGGGGCAGGGCGTCGGGGTCGGTGACGGCTCCGGTGGCCGGGTCGTAGGCGGCGAGGAGCCGTGCGACGAGGGGCCGGCTGTCCCAGGTGGTGGGGGTGCAGGGGGTGGCGCACTGGTAGCGGCCGTAGTCGCCCTGCGGGGTGAAGATCCGGTCGGGGGCGAACCCGCTCCGGGCGAAGAGGCCGTCCACGTTGGAGGTCATCACCCAGTGGTCTTTGTCGCCGACGAGGGCGCGCAGTCGCCGGTAGAGGGGGTTGGGGGCGGCGGAGAAGCGGATGTCGTCGATGTGGACGGCCCAGTAGCCCCACAGCAGGGCCGGTGGCAGGGGGACGCCCACCATGTAGCGGGAGCGCAGGCCGGCGCGGTGCAGGGCGGGGAAGAGCACGCGGAAGCGGTCCTCGTCGCCGTAGTCGTATCCGGCGGCGGCGCTCAGGCCGGCGCCGGCGGTGACCAGGACGCGGTCGGCCTCGGTGAGCCAGGCTCGTATCGTGCCGGCGGCGGCTCGCAGGTCGGAGGCGGGACGGTTCATCGGGGCGGGGTTCCTCCGGTCAGTGCGTGGGCGTAGGCGGCGTGGTCGTCGTCCGCGTACACGACGAAGACCACGCGGTCCAGCCGTCCGGGGTGGTGGTCGAGCCAGTCGGCCACGGTGGCCAGGGCCGTGCGGGCGGCGGGCGTCCTGGGGTAGCCGAAGACGCCGGTGCTGATGCCGCAGAACGCGACGGTGCGCAGACCGTCGATGTCGGCGGCGAGGTCGAGGCAGGCGCGGTACGAGGCCGCCAGCGCTTGCTCGTGGCCCTCGTGCGGGAGGCCGTCGACGACGGGGCCGACGGTGTGGAGGACGTAGCGGGCGGGCAGGTGGTAGCCGCGGGTGATCTTGGCGGTACCGGTCGGTTCCGGGTGGCTCTGCCGGGTCATGATCGTGTGGCAGTCGGCGCGCAGGCGGGGGCCGGCCGCGGTGTGGATGGCGTTGTCGACACACGGGTGCATCGGGGCGAAGCAGCCGAGCAGGGCGCGGTTGGCGGCGTTCACGATGGCGTCCGCCCGAAGGGTGGTGATGTCGCCCTGCCACAGCGCCGTACGGTCGGCGGCCCGGTACGTGGTGTGGGGATGCGTGTCGCGCAGGGTGGGCAGCGAGGCGGCGTCGACCGTCGGGCGCGCCAGGCGCTCACCGGACAGGAGCGCGTCCAGCACGCGGGCGGTCCCGGTGGGCAGGGGGTCGGGCTCCCGGACGGTCAGCACGGCGCGCAGCAGGCGCCGGGCGGCGGGATCGTCGAGCCGGTCCGCGCGGCCGGGTCGCAGCCCGGCCCGGCGCGCCGCCGGATCGTCGGCCAGCAGGTCGAGCGCCTCGCGGACCAGGGCGGCGGGCCGGGCGGCCGGGTCCCGGCCGGTGGTGGAGCGGAACGGCTCTTCCAGGTCGATGGCGTCGCGGTAGGCGGTCAGCGGCAGTACGGTCGCGTACACGGTTCCTCCGGGCAGTGGGCGCGTTGCGGGGTGGGGGGACGGGCCTGCCGAACAGCGCACCGCCGTGCCCCCGCCCGCGGGCCGGCGGGGGCACGGCGGTGTGGTCAGCGCCTCCAGCCGGGTTCGAGGGTTGCGGTGCGGAGTTCGGCGGCGCGGCGGTCGCCTGCCAGGCGAGTTCACCAGCGCGGCCTTCCCGGTGCCGGTCCGGTGTCAGAACAGGCCGTTGGAGTGCGGGAGTTCGGCGGGCACGGGCGCGATGACGTCCCAGTGCTCGACGATCCTGCCGTCCTGGACGCGGAAGAGGTCGTAGTAGGCGACGGGGACGCCGAACTCGCCCTCGGACTGGAGCAGGACGAAGTCGCCCTCGGCGATGGCCTTGTGGACGGTCTTGTAGACGAGGTTCTTGCCGTGCTCGGCCCACTTCGCGGCGGCGGCGCCGAAGCCGGCGAGGCCGTCGGCCGCTTCCGGGTTGTGCTGGTGGTAGGTCTCGGTCGAGATGTAGTCGGTCAGTACCGAGTAGTCGGCGCCCTTGAGGACCTTCTCCGCGAACTCAAGGACCAGGGCGCGGTTGGCCTCGGTCCTGTCCAGGTCGGCCGGCTCGGTGGGGCCGTCGGTCTGGGAGCGGCCGGAGGCGGTGTTCTCGACCAGCGGGGTCAGGGCGTCCCAGTGCTCGGCGAGCTTGCCGTCGGTGTCGACGCGGAAGATGTCGAAGGCGACCAGCGGGTCGGGGCCGAAGCCGTGGTAGGTGCCGTGCAGGGCGACCAGGTCGCCGTCGGCGATCAGCCGGGCGCCCTCGTAGCGGAAGCCCTCCGGCAGGCCGGCGACCAGCTGTCGCAGGGCCTCGGGGCCGTCGGCGGCCAGGGCGCTGTGCTGGCGGTAGCCGGCGGCGACCCAGCGGTCCACCGCGCTGGGGTCCTTCTTCCCGAACAGCTCGCCGGCGGCGGTCAGGACGGTGTTCTTGGCGTTGCTCATGACGGTTCTCCCTGCGGGGGCGGATCGTGAGGGGGGGGCTTGGAAGGTGGTGGTGAGGCGCTGGTCGAGTGCGGCGGTCAGCGAGGCGGCCGTGGAGGCCGCGCCGCCCATCTGGTCGGCGCCGTGTGCGGTGTTCAGCAGCAGCGTCGGATAGGAGGTGACGCCCAGACGACGCAGCTCGTGGAAATCGGCGTGTGCCTTCGCCCGGCAGGCCGGTGACGCGTATGCCGTGGTCACGGCGTCGGCGTCCCCGCCGAGCTCGTCGGCTGCGTCCCGGTAGACGGTGGCGTCGGACAGGCTGCGGCCGTCGACGAACCACGCCCGCTGCACGGCCTCGGCCGCCTCCAGTTCGCTGATGCCGGGCGACGCGCGCAGCGCGGCCAGCCCCGCCGCGGCGGCGACGGAGTCGAGTACGGCCGTGCCCCGCGCGAGCGCACGGGCGTAGCCCGCGCCGAAGACGACCCCGGTCAGCCGCTCTATCCGGCGCCGGTCGGCCGGCAGGTGCGGATAGGCCGCCACCGGCAGCGCCCGGGCACCGGTGTAGAGGCCGGCGGAGACGACGCTGAGCCGGACGCGGTGCGCGTTGTCCTCGGCGAAGGCACGCAGTGCCGGGCCGAAGCCGTAGCACCAGGCGCAGTACGCGTCGAAGGCGTACGTCAGCGAGACGCGCTCCACCGAAGGCACCACACTCCTCCCTCCTTACCACTTTCCGACATCGCATCGGCTCGGACGAGCTGACACCTCCAAGCTAGAGCCGATGAACAGTCGGAATCAGATACGCTGGCGACTCGTTATGGTCAAAAACCGACACGCTGCCGAGCGTGAGATCCCGGAGGTCTCCTTCGCCGCGCCCGCCGGCACCCCGGCCGGCGTCGAAGTGCTGTCCCTCGCCGACCTGCGCCTCCGAGTCCCCGTCGAGCGGCTCACGGCCCCTCAGCGACCGGACTTCCACCACCTGATCACCCTCACCGGCGGGCCCCTTTGGCACACGGTCGACTTCACCGCCTACGCCCTCGAACCCGGCTCATGGCTCTGGGTCCGCCCCGGCCAGGTCCAGCAGTGGGGCGACCTCACCCACGCCGAGGGGACCCTGATCCTGTTCCGCCAGGACTTCCTCGACCCCGTGACCACCGCCGGCGCCCGCATAGAAGACCCGCACGCACCGGTCCTGCGCCGCCCCCTGCCCGATGACGCCGCTGCCCTGCGGCTGGCCGCCGACCACCTCACCGCCGAGTTCCACGCGCTCGGGCACCTCCCCCTGGAGATCCACACCGCAGCCCTGCGCCACCTGCTCGCCGTGCTCGTCCTGCGCCTGGCCCACCTCACCGCCCCGGTCGGCAGCCCCGCACCCGAACCCGACGCCACCTACCTGGACTTCCGCGACGCCGTGGAAAGGGAGTTCGCCCGCACCCGCCGGGTCGAGGACTACGCCGAGGCCCTCGGCTACTCGGCCCGCACCCTCTCCCGGGCCACCCTCGCCTCCGCCGGCCTCGGAGCCAAGGAGTTCATCGACCGCCGCGTCATCCTGGAGGCCAAGCGCCTCCTGGCCCACAGTGACCAGACAGCCGCCCGCATCGCCACCCGCCTCGGCTTCTCCAGCGCGACCCACTTCAGCAAGTACTTCCACCAGCGCACCGGGCAGAGCCCCATCGCCTTCCGCGACACGGTCCGCGGGCACACCGCGAAATGAGGGGCGCGTTCCCTGGCCGCGCCCCTCTCGTGCTCACCTGGAGACCGGCCGCGTGGCTCAGTACAGGCGCTTGTTGCCCCACCACAGGACGTACGCGGTGACCACCGCGGTCAGGGCCACGAGGATGGCGGACGCCGTCCACATCAGAGGCGTCATCTGGGAGGCGGGCAGGTACTTCACGGACCAGCCCACGACGTCGTGCTGCTGGAGGCATGCGCTGATGGCCCGGTCGTCCTTGAGGGCGCAGAGGCCGGGGTCCAGCGTGTCGCCCGCACCGGTGAGATAGGACTGGTCGATGTCGTAGGCCGCTTCCGGCAGGGACGGGAAGGCTCCGTCGGTGACGCCGGCACGGGTGGTGGCGGTGACCGCGGTACCGAGGCGGGGCCAGGACGTGGCCCATACGTACTGCACCGCGACCGCGAGACCGAAGGTGACCACCATGGACAGCAGCACGCGACGCAGCAGCAGTCCCGTCGCCGCCCCGACTGCCGTGGTGAAGACCGCCAGGGCCACCGGCAGCGGGCCCGCGGTGCTGCCCGCCAGCCAGTAGAGCGGGCTGCTCGCCTTGCCCGCGGGTTGCCACCACCAGTGGAACGCGGTGCACAGGGTGGTGGCGCAGACCGCCACTACGAGCAGGATCATGCCGAGTTTCGTCACGAGCCAGCGGCTGCGGCTGACGGTCTGCGAGACGATGAGCCTGCCGGTGCCGTGTTCCAGGTCTCCCGCGATCAGCGGGGCACCCAGGAACACGCCCAGCAGAACCGGCATGAACAGCCCCAGTACGGTCGAGGCGTTGGAGAGCGGGTTCTCGTACGGGCCGAAGTTGGTCGCCCAGGACTCCATGTCCGTGTGGGGCCAGCCGTGCTGGTGGAGATAGCTGATCAGGTGGCCGCGCTGTTGGGCGATCCATGCCACGCCCGCGGCAGTGACGGCGAGCACGGTCCAGAAGGCGGCCCGGTGCTGACGCCAGACCAGCCAGATCAGGCCATGGAGCCGAAAGGCTCGGCGCCGGCGGGGGCCGCGGATACGGCGACGGTGGTGCTCACTGCGGGACGGTCCCTTCTGCGGCGTTCATGGGCGAGGAGGCGGGCATGCGGTCTCGGTGGGCGCGGGGCCGCGGGTACCGGCTGGTCGGGTTCATGCCGCGGCCGTCCTGGAGTCGACGTGGGCCGTGGGGCTGATCAGGGGCGGGGCGTCCTTCGAACGCAGATAGGCGAGGAGGATCTCTTCGAGGGAGGGACTCGCAGCCTGCCAGGAACCGTCGATGGGGCCGTCGGGACGGACGAGCGCGGTGATCTGCCGGCCCCGACGCGGGATTCGACGACGGTGTGCCGGGACAACTCCGCGCGGGCACCGGCGTTCGCCTCGGCGCCGATGAGCAAGGTGTGGGCGGTGAGGATCTCGTCCACGTCACCGGCCAGGCGCACGCCTCCCGAGGAGATGACGACGAGGTAGTCGCAGACGTTCTCCAAGTCGGCGAGCAGGTGGGAGGACATCAGCACCGTGGTGCCACGCTCGGCGACCTCGGCCATGAGCACGGACATCAACTCGTGGCGCACCAGCGGGTCGAGGTCGGCCATGGGTTCGTCCAGCAGGAGCAGGTCAGGGCGGCGGCCGAAGGCGAGCGCGAACGCCACACGTGTGCGCTGGCCTCCGGAGAGTGTGGCGATCCGCGCGTTGAGGGGGATGTCGCCCGCCCGGACGATGCTCTCCGCTGCCGCCGCGTCCCACTGGGGGTTCAGTTCCTGGCCGAGGCGCAGCATCTCCGCCACCGTGAACCGTCGGAACAGCGGCTTGTCCTGGGAGAGGAAGGCCGTACGGTGCCCTGCCTCTTCGGACCCCGGGGCGGCGCCGAACACCCGCACGGTGCCCGCCGAGGGTTCCAGTACGTCGGCGAGTATGCCCAGCAGGGTGCTCTTGCCGGCACCGTTGGGGCCGACGAGGCCGCAGATCCGTCCCGCCGGCAGTCGAAGCGAACAGTTCCGCAGGGCCCAGCCGCGCCGGTAGCGCTTGCCGAGTCCGTGCGCCTCGAACGCGGCCTGCCCGGCGAAAGCATCGGGATACATGTCCAGGCTCATACCCGTTCCCCGTCCCCTCCGTGAGGAGCGGCCCCGGTGGCCGCCGCGCTCCACGGGAATCGTTCTTCCAGAACCGTGGCGACGAGAGCGGTCACGTCGTCCCGTTCGAACCCGGCCGCCAGGGCTCGGTCCATCCACGCCGCCAGCTCCGCGCGCAGCGGCGCGTCAGCGGCGGCCTGTGGTCGCGCCAGTGACTTGCGCACGAACGTGCCCTTGCCCGGCCGTGGTTCGACGAGCCCTTCCCGCTCCAACTCCCGGTACGCCTTGAGCGTTGTGTTCGGGTTGACTCCGCTGACCTCCGCGACCTCCTGGGCCGTCGGTAGCCGGTCCCCGGGCAGGAGGGTGCCCATCCGCAGGGCCTGCTTCGCCTGGAGCACGATCTGCTGATAGGCGGGCACGCCGTTACGCCTGTCGATGCGGAACCTGATCTCCACCACCACCTTTCAACTAATGTAGTAGTGGAATCATGTTGCAGAGGCCTGGTCCCGTTGTCAAACGTGTGCGGTCGAAACCTCGTTGCGGTGAACCGCTATATGAGCGCGTTCGCGCGGGTGACCGGCCACCTGCGAGAAGGCACCGGAGTGCTGGTGGGGCGAGTGGGTACCGGGGTCGGCCATGCGCCCGCCGGTGTCAGATACCTCGGTGCGCGCCGGAACGGCCCGTGGCACGTCGACGAGCGGGGCGTCGACCGCGCCGGTCATGATGCCACTCACGGCGGCCGGCGCCCACACGCCGCGTCGAGTGCGGTCGCCGGAAGACACGCATGCGTCGCGCACCCCGGCACGGTGCCACCTCAGTAGTGGATCGGCCCCTTGACGCCGCCGCCCGTGACGACCGCGTCACCGTTGATCGCCACGCTGAGCGGGCTGGCCAGGAAGGCGACGACGGCCCACCAGGGCGACCGAGGCGCCTTCCGCGGCGAGTTGCCCGGCCGGTCTCGAGGCCGATGCTCCGGCTTCCACCAGTGGAGTCCACCGACACCGTCCAGCCGATGTCATCGTCGGCGTCCGCCGCTGCCAGGACAGCGGCGAGGATCATCTCCCAAGTGCCGTCGACGGCCCACCTGATCAGCCGTTGGTGGGCGGTCTGGAACGGGCCGAGCTCGCCGGGGAGGTCCCGCCAGGGCGAGTTAGTGCGGTACTTCCACGCGATGGCCTCCACTGTTCGGCGGTGGTCGACCCATCGCCGGCCACGGACCGGATCGGCTGGCATCAGCGGCTCGATCCGGCCCCACATCGCATCAGTGATCACTAACCGGACAGACACATCCGATCAACTGACTTACCGACCAAAGAGACACGCACTAGCCTGCCCCACAGCGGATCCGCGTCACCGCCTGGTACTTCGTCGTATCGGCGGGGGCCAGCCGGCACAGCCGGGCTCGGTGCGGACGAAGTGCTCCGCGTACTCGTCCCGGAACAACGCGTTGGGGCGGGACGTCTCGATGGCCCGCGCAGCGGCGAGCAAAAAGGCTGTCAGCCCGACGCCGGTGACTTCGGGAGTGGCTGCCGAGCTCGTCTCGGTCATCGCGTACCTCCTCTGCTGCCTTCGTGCCTTTGGGACCCTCATCGTTGACACGTTTGAGGTGACTCACACGTCCACGCAGCCATGTGTTGTTGGGTGTTCTTGGTGAGGGTCCAACGGATCCTGGCCCCGGAGCAGGAGTGATGCGAGGTGACCGCCGACCCCCGCGCCGGTCGAAGCAGCGCTCGGTCATGTTGCGCCGCCAGCCAGTTCCCGGTCGTTCCCGCACCGGCCTGGTCCGGCCGCTGGGCGGGCCGGACCAGAGCCGTCGCAGACATGTGTGAGAGATCTCCTGCTCGGTGCGACCGGCATGGGAAGGGCGGCACAGCCTCACACTTGCTCACGGGACGCACATCGCCATCGCTTCACGTATCACCCAAACCCTGTTACATTCATGCATCGAATCTCCCGAACAGGTGGACGGACGCCTGCGGGGCAGGTCACGGACCCCCCTGGCCGCACCAGTTCAGGGCTCCGTAGTGAGTTCGCCGTACGGCTATGACGTTGATGACGGCGTTTGTCGTGCGTTCCCGGTACGCCCTCACAGAGGAGGAAGAGCAATGACCTCGAAGACCCTGGCTCGGCGGGCAGGAATCCTCGCCATTGGAATGACGGTGGCGGGACTGGGTCTTGCCGCACCCGCTTCGGCCGCAAGCAGCAGCCCCTCCGCATGTGCCGCCACTTGCACTGCCACCGTGGAGATTGTGGGATTCGACGCCTGGTACCAAGGGACGGTCGACAACACCTATTCAGCTCCAGGGCTCACAAGCTGGATCTGGGTCGGGTCGAACAAGCAGGGCGGCCACATGGATTACTACTTGCAGGGCGAGGGGACGATGCGCAAGCTCTACAATCCGGCGGGCGGCTCGTCCTCGACGGCTCTGTCCAAAAAGGTCGTCACCTTCAGGGTCTGCGGGCCGAATTACATCGGTGGCGACGCCTGTGGACCTTGGTACATCCCCTCAACCTCCTAAGGTTCTGTCTCTTTGGTCAGCGTCGGGTCCAGGTGAGGATGGCGGCGAGGTGGAGTGCGGCCTGGTAGGCGACGGCGAGTTTGTCGGTTCGTGTGGCCAGGCCGCGCCACTGCTTGAGCCGGTTGATGCACCGCTCGATGGTGTTGCGCTGCTTGGAGACCTCGCGGTCGAAGCCGGGTGGGCGGCCGCCTTGTCGGCCCCGCCGCAGGCGGTGGCCGATCTGGTCGGAAGGCTGCGGGATCACCGCCCGGATTCCCCGGCGCCGGAGGTGGCTGCGGATGGCACGGGAGGAGTAAGCCCGGTCGGCCAGCACGGCGAGAGGCCGGGTTCGTGGCCTTCCGGGGCCGGTGCGGGGCACGCGGATGCGAGACATCACGGTCTCGAAGGCGGGTGCGTCACCAGCCTGACCTGCGGTGATGGTGAAGGCCAGAGGCCGTGCTCCACCGTCCGCGGCCAGGTGCACTTCGTACTCAGCCCGCCGCGGGAGCGTCCGAGAGCGTGATCGGCGGACTCACCGGAGCGAGCCGCCCCCCTTTTACGTGCCCCGGCGGCGTGCTGGTGGGCCCGGATGACCGTGGAGTCAACCGACACCGTCCAGTCGATGTCGTCGTCGGCGTCCGCCGCTGCCAGGACAGCGGCGAGGATCATCTCCCAAGTGCCGTCGACGGCCCACCTGATCAGCCGTTGGTGGGCGGTCTGGAACGGGCCGAGCTCGCCGGGGAGGTCCCGCCAGGGCGAGTTAGTGCGGTACTTCCACGCGATGGCCTCCACTGTTCGGCGGTGGTCGACCCATCGCCGGCCACGGACCGGATCGGCTGGCATCAGCGGCTCGATCCGGCCCCACATCGCATCAGTGATCACTAACCGGACAGACACATCCGATCAACTGACTTACCGACCAAAGAGACACGCACTAGGGCACGTCGATGTCGTCGAAGAGCGCGAGCATCCGGGTCAGGACGTGTACGCACGCATCCACGTCGGCGCCGGTGAGGTTGCCGCCCACCTGCCGCAAGGCCGCGTGTTCGCGGGCGCGCACCGCGGTGATGGCCGCCATGCCGTCGGCGGTCAGCCGGATCAGCGAGGACCGCTGGTGGGCGGGGTTGGGGATGATCTCGACCAGGTGCTGCGCGGCGGCATCGTTGACCATGCGCTGCACGAATTGCCGGCTGAGTGTCTGGGCGCGGCCCAGCTGAGGGACGGTCATCGGCCCATGCTGGCGCAGCAGATCCAGGACGGCGCGCACGCCGACCGACAGCCCCTCGATCGGCTCGGCCTGTTCCACCTTGCGGTGCACCCGCCGGTACAGCGGCCCCACCAGGGCGAACACCTCCGTCAGTCGGTCGGCGAGCTCGTCGGGCGGCAGTGGGGCGTCGGTACCTGTCATGCCCCAAGAATGACACCTCGGTTGCCAATCTTCGCCAGGATGACACCTTGGTTGTCATGCCTGCCTTCGCCGAGCACTCCGAGACGCATTGGTTCACGACCTCTGACGGCTCCCTCGCCTATCGCGACACCGGCAAGGGGCAGCCGCTGGTGCTGCTCCATGCCGGGTTCTTCGATCACAGCATGTGGGACGACCAGACAAGGGCGTTCGCCCCGCACTACCGGGTCATCGCACCGGACGCCCGCGGACACGGCGCCTCCGCGAACGCGACCCGGCCGTTCCGTCCGGCCGACGATCTGGCAGCGCTGCTGCGTCGTCTCGATGTCGGGCCGGCGGTGCTCGTCGGGGTCTCCATGGGTGGGGGTACCGCGGTCGACACCGCGCTTGAGCATCCCGAACTGGTGCGCGCCGTGGTCGTCAGCGGCGTGGGGACCAGCGAACCGTACTTCGAGGATCCCTGGAGCCTGGAGGTCCTCGGGGAGCAGAACCGCGCACTGGCAGCCGGCGACATCGAGGGCTGGCTGGACGGGCACGTGCGCTTCGCGGCAGGCCCGCACCGCTCGCTCGGTGATGTCGATGCCGACCTCGCGCACCGTCTGCGCGCGATGGCGTCCCGGACGATCTCCAAGCACGCGGCCGGCGAACCGGACTACCGCGTACCGGTTCCGCAGACCTGGCGGCGTGCGGCGTCCATCGACGTTCCCGTCCTGGCGATAAACGGCGCCCTCGACGTGAGCGACCACATAGCGATGGCCGAGCGCCTGGTCCACGCGGTACCCGACGGCCGCGCGGTGTCCGTGGAGAACACCGCGCACTTCCCCAACATGGAGCGACCGACCGAGTTCAACGCCCTTCTGGCCGGGTTCCTCGAACGCTGTGCTGTCCGGACAGGTCGGTGACGCGGCTGGCGGGGGTGGTTGGCCGTCGATGCCGGGGTGGGGTCGGTGGTAGGTGTACCAGCCCAGCCAGTCGAGGAACGCCGCCTGTCGTTCGGCGTCTGAGGTGGAGGGCCGGATGCAGGCCCACTCGTCGAGCAGGGTGCGGTGTTCGTGGTAGGTGTCGCGCCAGGTGTTCTTGCTGCAGGCCCTGGCGTTGTCGGTCGGGACGCGTTCGACGGTGATGCCGCGTGCGGCGAACCAGGCGGTGGCCCGTCGCAGGAAGCCGGCACAGGTGGCGGCGGTTTCGTCGGGCAGGTCCTCAGAAGCGTTCCGCGGCCCGGAGCGGCGGCCGGCCGTCGTCCACGGCACACCGGGCCGGACGCAGCCTGCCGGTCGGGGTCAGCGGGGCGTCACGGTGGGACACGAGGGCCTCCTGAGCACCGGTCGTAGATGTCGCAATCCACACCGGACCCAGAAGGCCCTCACCTGTTCAAGCACCCAGCACGCGTGTCACCGACGTCCCGGGGACAGCACACCTAGCGCGACTGCGCCCAGTCGTAGAGGCGGTGGGCGCTGTCACCGAAGCGCGTGGCGTAGAGCGTGGGGGTCTGCCCGCCCGCGAGTTCCTCGTCGGTCGTGGTGACGCCCACAACGGTGCCGGTGCCGGTGCGGGTGTCGAAGTGGGCCAGGTGCGGGCCACCGCTCGACCCGGGTGACATGTCGCAGCTTTCACCCCACAGCAGGGGGACTTTGGGACCGGGGTGGCTCGTGCCCGCACAGTGCATCATGCGGGATCCGACGTACTTGTCCTCGGGGTCGTTGAGTCCTTGGTTCGGATACCCGAAGGCGTGGACGAACTCGCCCTCGACGGGCCGGCTGAATCCGATGCGCTGACTTCCGGTGATGTCCTCGATCGGGCGCCCCCCGGCTGCGGGGTTCGCCACGAGAAGTCCCGTGTCGTAGCCGGCGGCAGCCACGTCCGACGAATCCGTGGTGTCCGGATCGACGTCCCAGCGGGAAGAGGTGGCCATGGTCCTGATGCTGAAGCCGCCGAGCGGTTTCGTTCCGTTGCGATAGCCGGGCACGAAGTAGAAGTTGTGATTCCAGGTGTCGTCGGCGGAAGGCGCGCCGACGCCTCTCAGGCAGTGTGCCGCCGTGACGACGGTACTGCGGTTGGCGCTGGTGACGACCGTCGCGGTGCAACTGCCGTCGTAGCCGTCGGAGAAGGTGAAGAACAGACGGCCGACGTTCTTCACCACCGCCCCGCCGTGTGTCCACACCGACCCGGAGTCCGGCGTGTTCGAGGGAAGCGGCCGGGGATCGTCCGGCGTGTTGTCGTCCTCGGGCACGGGGGTGATCTCGGGGACCAGAGCGCCTGCCAGCTTCATCCGCTCGGGGGTCCAGTAGGCGTTGATCCGGTCGCGCTCTTGCGCGGTCGTGGCGCCGGCGTGGCTGGTGGTGGTGTCCACGGGCGCCGCGCCGCCGCTGGTGGACGACGGGTTGTGCGGTGAGGTGTCGGCAGCCGCGGCAGGTGTGACCAGTGCGACGACGGCCGCCGACACCGCGACGGTGGTGCCCATCGCGTGCCGGAGGGTCCTGCGGGTGCTGTCCTGGTGACCGCGTGGGCGGTGAGAAGGTGTGCGCATGCGCGGGACGGTAGTCACGCGATGTCAGGAAGCGGTCATGGCAATGTACGGGCGGTGTCTGCACGGCGGGTCGACGGCTCGTGCCACACGCGGCCCCCGGCCGCGCGCGCCCGTTGCCCGTCCTGTGGCTCCGCGGGCGAAGGCGTGCCGGGCCGCACGTCGGGGCGGGCCGCACGTCGGCGCGGGCCGCACGTCGGCGCGGGCCGCACGTCGGAGCTGGTCGCACGTCGGCGCGGGGTAACCGGCTCCGGCACGCCGATGGCGTGCCGTTGGGGTGCGGCTGTGCAAGTCGTCCGAGGGGTATCGGGTTCTGGAGCGGCGGTAGATGTTTCGGGCCACGTACACGCCCGGCCCGCCGAAGCCGACGATGTCGACGCGTCCGTCACCGGTGACGTCGGCGAGGAAACGAAGGTGCTTCCTGCCCGCCCACCCCTGGGCGGGCCCGAAGTCGTTCAGGACGAGCCGCGAGGGCTCGAACGTGCCGTCACCGCGCCCGCGGGTCGGCTGCGCGGCAAGAGCGCGGGGCTCTTCCCGGTGACCACCGACGGTTCCAAGCCGCAGCTCGGTGCCGGCGCCGACTTCGAGGACGCCGACACCGACGACACGTACGACGACGCGAGCACGATCCTGTTCGACAACGCGGGCTTCCTCGGCTCCTTCGTTCAGCCCACCCGGGCGTCAGCCGGTGCACAGGCCCAGTACGCCCAGGATTCCGGCTCGGTCTCCCAGACGGCTGCGGCCGGCATGGAGGAGTCGAGTAGGACCGTCACGCAGCACAGGTAGCTACTGTGCGCGAGGCCGCTGTGTACGTTCCATCAGTTCCGGGCTGAGCAGGGAAGTGACGGGTGCCATCATGTTGGCCACCTTCAGGAAGGCCGTGCCCAGGACCGGGTCGATCGCCGCGGAAGCGCGGAACTGGTCGAGGTAGCCGTTGACCTCCTCGTCCTGGGGCCCGCGCTCGCCCTCGACCTCGGGGAACCGCAGGTCGCCGCCGGTGGCGAGGGACCACGGTTCGGCGAGCAGCGTGGCCGCCGCCGCGAAGAACCGCGGTGCCAGGTCTTGCCGACCGTGTTCCGCGAGCAAAAACTGGAGCAGCTCGGCCTCCATGACCGCCACCGTCATCCCCTGGCCGTAGATCGGGTTGAAGCTGCACAACGCGTCACCGACGACGAGAAATCCGCCGAGGTGACGGTCGAGCTTGTCGAAATGGTTGAGGGTGCTCTCCGGGTAGCGCATCTTGACGGGTTCGTCCACGGGCGTAGCCGAACGGAGCACCTCGGCGGCGTCCTGTCCCGCCAGGGCCGAGGCGAATTCGATCATCCCGGCGTCGTCGGTGGGAGGTTCCTCGCCGAGCAGTCCGGCCAGCAGCACCGCGAAACGGTCGGCCTCCTGCCGGACCACCACTGCGGCGCGGGGCTGCCCGGGAAAGGGCACGACCGTCGCCCCGAGCCGTCCGTCCAGCAGACCGGGCTCCTGCTGGTAGTGCCGCGTCACATAGACGACGTTCGTCCTGACAGCCGTCTGCTCCGGGACGGGGTAGCCGAACTCGCGGAGCCAGGGCTGGGCGCGGGAGCCGCGTCCGGCCGCGTCCACCACCAGTTCCGCCGGCACGGTGTCCTCGGCTCCCGAACGCCCCCGCACCCGTACACCGACCACTCGGTCGCCGACACGGACCAGGCCGTCGACCTGGGTTCCGTCGACGAGGGAGACGTTCGGCAGGGCTCGGACGCGATCCCGGATCATCTCCTCGATCCGCGGCCTGCTCACACCGAAGCCGCGCAGGCCGGACGCTGCCGCGGCCATCCTGTGGCCGTCGAGGAACCAGGTGAAGTCCGCCTGCGCGTCACCGCTGGGGACGCCGGCCGCGGTCATGGCGTCGATGAAGCCGGGGAAGAGTCCGTCCAGTCCGACGGCGCCGCGGGTGAGCAGCGCGTGTACCTGACGGCCCTGCGGTACGCCGCGGCGGGAGACGGTCTGTGCCGGGAACGTGTCCCGTTCGAGCACGGTCACATGTGTGTACGACGAGCTCAGTGCGCGTGCCGCCAGGAGACCGGCGACGCTGCCACCGATGACGACCGCGTGACCGACGGAAGAATCCGATTGCATTGTCATGATAACGGGACGTAGTTGAAATGGAGCTTGTTCACTGTTCGCCGGTGTGGTCCCTCACATCCGGCGCGGGTCCTGGTTGGTGGATGCCATCCGCCTCGCCGTCGGCCCAGCGCTGACGTGTGCCCCCGGTGACGTCGTCGGCCAAGCGGTCCGACACCCAGAAGTAGGTGTTAAGGCTACCTGTTCAGTTTACCTGTACTATCGGTGGCATGAAGGCACGCACATCACCATCGGGCGGCCCCTCTGCCGCCGGGGCGGACGGGCGGTCGAGTGGGGACAGTGAGGCCGCGAGCCCGGGTTGGCGGTTCACCCTCCCCCTCATGCTCGGGTCGTCCCTGAACCCGATCAACAGTTCCGTCATCGCCACGACACTGATCGCCATCGGACACACGTTCCACGCCGGAGCGGCCTCCACCATCTGGCTGGTCTCCGCCCTCTACCTGGCCAGCGCGATAGGCCAGCCCACCATGGGACGACTGGCCGGACTCATCGGCCCGCGCCGCGTCTTCCTGGCCGGCCTGGCCCTGGTCGGGATCGGCGGCGCGCTGGGCACCGTCGCGACGAACCTGCCGACCCTGGTGGCCGCCCGCGTCATCCTCGGCGTGGGCACCTCGGCCGGCTACCCGACCGCGATGATCATCGTGCGCCGCTGGGCCGCCGGCCACGAGCCTGCGCGAACGGGTGGCACACTCGGCGCACTGGCCATCGCGGCGCAGGTCACCTCGGCCCTCGGTCTGCCCCTGGGCGGCCTGCTCGCAGCAGCCGCCGGATGGCGGATCACCTTCTTCATCAACGTGCCCCTGGTCGTGATCGGCATACTGATGACACTCACCTGGGTGCCGCGCGACCTCCCCCGTACCGAGCGGACCGGCGACAGCACACCAACGGCCCGACTGGACACCCCCGGAATGGTGCTCTTCTCGGGCACGATCGCCTCCCTGTTGCTCCTCCTCAACGACCTGCACCACCCGCGCTGGTGGCTCTGCGCCCTCGTGGTGGTCCTGCTCGTCGCCCTGGTGCTGTGGGAGCGCCGGGCGGACGACCCGTTCGTCGACGTGCGCATGCTGTCGAGGAACAAGCAGCTGAGCGCCACCTACCTGCGGGTCTGCCTCACCTTCCTGCTCAACTACTGCATCCTCTACGGCCTCACCCAGTGGCTACAGGAGACGCGGGGCCTCTCGGCCATCGGTGTGGGCCTGCTGATCCTCCCGATGTCCGTGTTCGCCGCACTCATCTCCCTCCCCTTCGCCCGGCACAACCTGGCGCGCTCCGCGCTGTACTGCACGGCCGCCGCGTCGGTGATCGGACCGGCCGGCCTGCTGCTGTTCACCTCGACCACCCCGATCTGGATCCTGGTCCTGATCACCATGGTGTTCGGCGTCATCTCGGGGCTGGGCGTGATCGGGAACCAGGCCGCCCTGTACCAGCAGGCGCCCGCCGAGGCCGTGGGCGTCGCCGCCGGACTCATGCGCACCTTCACCTACCTGGGTGCCGTGCTCTCGTCCAGCCTGATCAGCCTCTCCTTCGGTGACCGGGCCACCGACAGCGGCCTGCACACGATCACCTTCGCGCTCCTCGGCCTCGGCGCGGTCCTCCTCGCCATCACCCCGTCGGGAGCCCGCCACCTCAAGGCGTCCTGAGGACTTTCGCGGCGCCGGCGTGACTCAACTTGAAACGGAGGGCTACCTCCGATAAAGTGGATGCATTACTCCGGTTTAGGGTGTGACCTTCGAAACGCCGGGCCGTTCTCACCACCTTGCCCGGCACACGTGTTTGCCGCTCCGACCGTGGTCGCCGAAGGAAACACCCTGGATGCAGACTCACCCGTGCATCGCACGCACTCTCCGCACACGCCCCGCAAGCAGCGGCCACGCCTCGCCGGGCGCACACTTCCAAGCACATGCCTGAAACGGGAAGGGCACACCTATGGATATGGGACTGACCGGCAAGCGAGCCCTGGTGACCGGATCCAGCTCCGGACTCGGCCAAGCGATTGCCGAGGCGCTCGCCCGCGAGGGTGTCACCGTTGTCGTGCACGGCCGTGACGAGGCGCGCGCCAAGGGCACCGCCGACCGCATCCAGGCCGAGGGCGGCCGGGCCGACGTGGCGGTCGGAGACCTGAGCACACCCGAGGGCGCGCACGCCGTCGCCGAGAAGGCATCGAGCGGCGGCACGATCGACATCTTGGTCAACAACGCGGGGGCGTACGACCAGGTCGGCTGGATGGATGCCACTCCCGAGATCTGGGCGGAGACGTATCAGACCAATGTGCTCTCGGGCGTGCGGATGATCCAGAGCCTCGTTCCCCACATGCGTGAGGCCGGCTGGGGCCGGGTCGTCCAGATCGGCGGCGGCCTGGCCGCCCAGCCCATGGCGGCGCAGCCCCACTACAACGCCTCACTCGCCGCCCGCCACAACCTCACCGTGTCCCTGGCGCGCGAGTTGAAGGGCAGCGGCATCACCTCCAACACCGTGGCGCCTGGTGCGATCCTCACCGAAGCGGTCCGGAACCTGCTGTGGCAGATCGCCCCCTCCCACGGCTGGGGGGACACATGGGAGGAGATCGAGCGCGCAGCCGCGGAGAGCTGGGTACCCAACGACGCCAACCGGTTCGGGCGACCCGAGGAGATCGCCGCCGCGGTGGTCTTCCTGGCGAGCCCCCACGCCGACTACATCAGTGGTGCCACGCTGCGCGTGGACGGCGGAACCATCCGCTACGTGAACTGACGCGACGGACGTATCACCACCGCCCGGCCGGCCCACCCGGCCGGGCGGCGCGTTTTTCACCGACGCTGCCACGGCTCGGAAGGCAGCCGCGCCGACAGGGGCACACTGAAGTCTGCGTGTGTAGACTTACTAAGTCTACCGACGTATACTTATCTCCAGATGCTTCCCGGTCCCACCGAACGGGAAGTCCGAGAGAGGGAACAGAGCATGGACCTGAATCTGAACGGACGGCGTGCGCTCGTCACCGGTTCGAGTGCCGGACTCGGCGAGGCCACCGCGAAGCTGCTGGCGGCCGAGGGCGCGGCGGTCGTGGTCCACGGCCGCGACAAGGACCGCACCGAGAAGGTCGCCCAGGACATCCGCAACGCAGGCGGAACCGCGACCACGGTCCTCGGCGACCTGGCGGACGACGAGGCCGCCGCACAGGTCGCCCGCGCCGCCACCGCCGACGGTCCCGTCGACATCCTCGTCAACAACGCCGGCTTCTACCGCCACCTGTCCTGGGCCGAGGCCGCGCCCGACGAGTGGCGCGACACCTACAACGTCAACGTCGTCTCCAGCGTGCGCATGATCCAGCACCTCGTACCGGCCATGCGCGAACGCGGCTGGGGCCGGGTCATCACCATCGGCGGCGGTCTCGCCTCCCAGCCGATGAACACCCACCCGCAGTACAACGCCACCCTCGCGGCCCGTCACAACCTCGCCGTCTCCCTCGCCCGCGACCTCAAGGGCACCGGCGTCACCTCCAACGTCGTCTCCCCCGGAGCCATCCTGGTCGAGGCGACCAAGGACCTCGTCACCGAGATCGGCCCCGCCCGCGGCTGGGGCGACACCTGGGAAGAGATCCAGCCCAACGCGGTCAACGCCCTGATCCCCAACGACCAGGAACGCTTCGGCGACCCCGACGAGATCGCCGGCGCGGTCGCCTACCTGTGCAGCGACTACGCCCAGTACATCAGCGGAGCCACCATCCGTGTCGACGGCGGCCTCATCCGCTCCGCCTTCTGAAACCCACACCCACGCAGGGAGCACCGGTGCGGGCGCCGCGACGAACAACGTCACGGCACCCGCACCGGTGCTCCGTGTGCCCCCTCCGCCCCGGAGAACCTGACCCTCGCGGCGCCGGTGGCTGATGCAGCCGCGGCGCCGCCTTCCCCGTCGCGGGTCGGAGCATCCTCGCCCGCGGAAACCGCAAGGTGTCCGGCGGCGACCGCGTCCAGGCCACGAATGCCGAGCCGCGCCTCTGGGCTTCGATGGATCCACCCCAGGACCACGCGGGTCACCCGAAGGTTTGGGAGTGTGTCCGGTTGGCGTCCTGCATGCACACGTGTCTGTGGCCCCGCGGACGGCTGGCCGCCCTCCATCGCGTGGTTTCCGGGCCGCCCGTGCTCCCGACCCGACCGATCGCCGTTCGCGTGCTCTTCTCGGCCACTCAGCGAGCGCCGGGAAAGGGCGGCCCACCGGCTCGACCCTCGCACGGCCCGGCTCACCGACGCGGCGCCATGGGACCCGACCGACGAGGTACGGGTCGGTCCGAGCGCGCTCGCGGCGGCCCGTACCGGTCGGCTCCTCCGCGCCGGACGCGGCCCTCGGCTCCAGGCGGTCGGCGGAGCGCCGACGGCGGCGGTACGGGTCCGCCGCAGCCCGGCGCATCCGTACCGCCGCCGGCCACACACCCCGGCCGGCCACCCGGAGGGCACCTCAGGTGCCCGGCTCGGTCGTCACCCGCTCGATGGCGTAGAGGTCCTCGAATCCGGCGAGGTCCTGCATCTGTCCGAAGACGGCGAAGGACTCGGCCGCGGGACGCGCGCTCGGCCGTCCGGACCGTTGTTCCCGGTAGGCGTCCCGCAGTGCGCTGAAGGCAGCGGTCTGTCCCGTGACCGGGTCGATGACCAGGGAGTACCCGAGCTCGGCCCACTCCCCCGGCGTGTGCAGGTCGAACGACGTCAGCAGGGCCACGGGGCCGGACAGGCGCAGCGGTGCGGCGGCACGCTGCTCGGCGTTCTCCGGCAGCAGCATGACGACGTCGGCGCCGGCGCCGAGGTACGCCTCGCAGCGCTCGACGGCCGCGTCGAAGCTCTCGTTCTGGACCGCGCCGGTGCGGGCGATGAGCAGCAGGTCCGGGTCACGCCGTGCCGCCACCGCGGCCCGGATCTTCCCCAGCATGACCTCGACCGGCACCAGGTGTTCCACATGGCGGTGATGACTGGCCCGCTTGGGCGCCACCTGGTCCTCCAGTTCGATGGCATGGACACCGGCGGACTCCAGATCCCACACCATGCGGGTCACGTGCACGGCGTCGCCGAAGCCGACTCCGCCGTCCACCACCAGCGGTAGCGCCGAACGCCGGCGGATGGCAGCCGCCGTCTGGGCGAGCTCCGTCGTCGTGAGCAGCGCTTCGGAGACGGCGAGCGACAACCCGAGGCCGCCGCCTCCGAGGTATCCACCGTCGAAGCCCAGTTCCTCGCACAGGCGGGCGGTCAGCGCGTCCGGACAGTGCGGGATCATCAGGGGGCCCTCGTTCTCCACACGCCGCCGGAACGCCGCGCGCGCCAGGTTGTCCATGTCTCACTCACATCCTTCTCGTATGAAGCCCGGCACACCTACGGCAGGGCGCGCACAGGGCTTGCGGCGGGGTGTTCCGTGCCGACGACACATCAGGCCGTGTCAGCCGGAAGCCGGAGGGCCGCATACTCCCGAACCGCTATGTCTTCAACTGTAGACTTATCTCGTCACCTTGCCTACACTGACCGTGTGAAAAGTGACTTGACTCATCGAGGGCCCCCTCGGCGAGGACCGGTCGGCCGCGCAACGCGGCTGCGACCCGAGAGGCGGTCCTCAGATCCGCAGTCGAGGCCTTCACCCGTTCCGGCTGTGACGGTGCCGGTGTGCGAGAGATCGCCGCAGGAGCCGGCGTGAGCGCGATGATGGTGAACCGCTCTTTCGGATCCAAGGAGAACCTGTTCGCCGAGGTGGTGAACGCCTCCTTCGCCCCGCGGACCGTTGTGCCCGACGACCTGACGCGCCTGAGCCGTGGCATCGCCCGGGCACTGGTGGACCGTACGCGGCTCGGGTCCGACGAACTCAGCCCCTTCCTGCTGACGCTGCGGTCCGTGTCCGATCCGCGTTCGGCCGAACTGGCCAGGCAGGGCATCGAACGACATGGGGAACGTCACCTGGCAGGGTTACTCGGCGGGGAGCAGGCACGAGAACGCTCCGCACTCGCGCTCTCGGTGATCCTCGGTATGTGGCTGATGCGGAGCGTCATCGGCGACACGGCTCTGCTGGAGGCGGACCTCGACGGACTCGCGCGTCATCTGGAAGGCATGCTCGCCGGCCTGCTGACATCGTCATGACGCCGAGACGAGCCGGGTTTGCTCCCTCACACCCGTGACCGGACCCGGTGACCACTCCGAACCCCGGTGCTGGACAGCCCCGCTGACGACACATCACTTTCTACGGCAGGCGGAACCACGGGTCCTGCCCGCTTCGCCCACTGGGTCTTCGAACCCGTCACCCGGCGAAGTCCTGCCCCCGCCCGTCGCCGGCCCACTGTGCGGTCGTTGCCCGACCTGCGGGACCAACTCATGCTCATCGGCGCGCACGGCGCCGTGCCGAGCCCAGGCGTTGCGCGCTGAAGCCTTCGAAGAGCGCGCGAACCAGCATTTCGTACGAGGAGGACATCATGGCGGAACGAGGACCGTTGGACGGCCGTGTGGCCATCGTGACCGGTGCCGGACGTGGCATCGGCCGGGGCGAGGCGATCGCGCTGGCGGCTGCCGGGGCGAAGGTCGTCGTCAATGACGTCGGTGTGCGGGCTGACGGCCACGGGGCCGCCGAGGGCCCGGCCGACGAGGTGGTCGAGTTCATCCGCGCCCAGGGCGGCGAAGCGGTGGCCGGCTACGAGTCCGTGGCGGACTGGGAGGGCGCGGGCCGGGTGGTCGCCACCGCGGTCGAGCAGTTCGGCCGGCTCGACATCCTGGTCAACAACGCGGGGATCGTCCGGCAGCACAAGATCGAGGAGGTGACGGAGGAGGACTTCGACCTGACCATCGACGTCAACCTCAAGGGCACCTTCGCGATGTGCCGCAGCGCGATTCCGGTGCTGCGGCAGTACGGCGGCGGACGCATCGTCAACACCTGCTCCAACCAGTGGGCGGCACCGATCGGCAATCCGGAGTACGCCGCCTCCAAGGGCGGCGTGGTGAGCCTGACCTACGAACTGGCCTGGGAACTCGACAGCGACGGCATCACGGTCAACGCCATCGCCCCGTTCGCCCTGACCAGGATGACCGAGGACGCCAAGCAGCGCGACGCCGCGCTCGTGGCCTCCGGGGCCATGAGCGCGCGCCGGGCGAAGGCCAAGGAGGCGCGGGCCGACGCCGGCCTGGTCGCACCGATCGTCGTCTACCTGGCCTCGGAGGCCGCGGCCGATGTGACCGGCTGTGTCTTCCGGGCCGGTGGCGGCAAGATCGGCATCTACAGCCACCCCGTCGAGACGCGGACGATCTTCCGCGACGAGCAGAACGGCCCGTGGTCGCACGCCGAACTCGTCGACCTGCTGCCCCGGACCGTGCTCGCCAACGGCAGCAAGGCCCCGCACATCCTGTGAGGCGGACGCGTCGCCGGGCCGCTCGCGGACCCTGTCCGAGTGGCCCGGCGCGTCCCGCGGCGGCCCGCCCGACGGCCGGCGCGCCGATCGTGACGGCGGCCGTCGAGCCCCCGCACACACGTAGTTGACGCACGTAGCCGCCGCCCGTGCCGGCCTGCGTGCCGAGCACCGCACGACCTCATCGGCCTGGACACCGCGCAGGCGGTCGCGGAGTCGATGTACGCCGAGTCCAAGGAACCGCTGTACGCGCCCCCCGCCCTGCTGCGGCGCACGGTCGCGGCGCGGCGGCCGGGCCACAGGAGCGAGCGGGGCTTCCACACGTACGGCCGGTGAGCGGTGCCGGCGGTGCGGTGCGCGGCCGGCACCGCGCGCGCCGTCACTCCGTCTCGGGGTCGTCCAGGACGGCTCGCAGAACCGCCTCCAGGCGGTGGGTGAGGTCGTCGGCGTCGGCCTCGACCAGTGCCGTGTTGCCGATGACCTTCCGCATCAGCCATACCCCGGCGATCACCGACAGGGCCAGCGCGGAGCGCTCTCTCGCGTGTTCGCCGGTGAGCATGCCGGCCAGTTCCCGTTCCACATGGCGCTCGATGCCGTCACGGGCGATCTCGGCGGTGCGCGGGTTGGGCGCGGAGCGCAGCATCAGCAGGAAGGGACTGAGATGGTCGGCTCCGGGAGCGGTGCGTTCCACGAGCGACCTGGCGATGTCGCGGCTCAGCGTCGCGGGATCGTCCGTGACGACGGTACGCGGGGCGAACGAGGCGTCCACCGTCTCGGCGAACAGCTGTTCCTTGGACCCGAAGTAGCGGTTGACCAGCATCGCCGTGACACCCGCGTCCTTGGCGATGTCCCGCACGCCGGCACCGTCGTAGCCGACGCGGGTGAAGGCCTCCACCGCGGAACGGAGGATCGCCTCCCGGGTCGCCGCGGCGTTGCGCGGCCTCTTGGCCGCGGGAGGACCGGATGGCGACTGAGGCGACTCACTTTCCATGGCCCGCAGTGTAGCCAAACGCGGAATGCGAGTCTACAGCCGTAGACGAACCGGGTGCCGACGGCTCGTGCGCACCTGGAAGAACGATGCGCTCAGGGGTTCTCCGGAGCGGGCCGGGTGCCTCGGCGCGCCGCGACCGGGGGCTGCGAGTCGGCCAGGCGCTCCAGAAGCGCCACGAGCGCGGTCAGCCCCTCGCGTTCGCCGCTGGTCAACGTGCCGTCGATCGCGGCGGTGAGCCATGCCTCCCGCGCCTGGAGCCAGCGCTCGGCCTCTTCCCGTCCGCGCTGGGTGGCCGTGACCAGGATGCGGCGGCCGTCGTCGGGGTCGGGGCTGCGTGTGACCAGGCCGTGCTTCTCCAGCACGGCCAGGGTCTGTGCCATGGACTGCGGGCGCATGTACTCGGCGGCTGCGAGATCACTCGTCGTGGCGGGCGGTCCGTACACCACGCGGTGCAGAGCGGACAATTGGCTGCGGCTGTAGGGACCGGCGCCCATGCCGGTCTCCGAGCGGATGCGTCCGCGCAGGCGGTCCATGGAGCGGACCAGCGCAAGAGCCAGCTCTGCCGAGGGGTTGTCATTCAGCGCCACCCATAAATCGTACAGGTAAACTGCACATTGCCGGGTCGGCACTCCTGGACTCTGGCGAGGTGGCGAGGTCTCGTCGCCGTAGGAAGCGCAAGATGGCGTCCCGGGCGTGGCCCGAGGACACCAAGGAGGAGATGAGCCCTCTCTCCAGGGCGAGCTGATCGTGCGGGCTGCCCGTGTCGGGAGTCAGCCCCACGGCGGTCGAGGCCGGCAGGGTCCTGGCGGAGCGCGCCGCGACGGCGATGTCGCCGCGACAGTCCAGGCCGACCCCGGCGACGGCGCTCACCGCACGGGCGGTCAGCGCGCTGAGACGTTTCAGTCCCTCCTGCGCGGCGTCGGCCACGGCGGAGACGCAGCCGCCGAAGCGGTTTTTGTGAGCGGCGAACGCACGCAGGCCAAGGCGACGTTTCCCGCCGTCACCACGACCCGACCGACCCGGCCGGGCGGCGTGGTTCAGCGGGCCCGCACGCCCGCGGCGGGGCGCACCGGCCGGAGCAGGTGCGCCCCTCGGTGTCAGGACACCACCGCCTGCGCGTACGGGACGAGCCGGACGGGACCGACCAGGCCGTGGTCCTGTCGGGCTGCCGTGCCGAACACGGACGGCTGGGCGACCCGGAGCCGGTTGATGAGCGGGGTCGCCACCTCGACCTCGATGCTGTTGTGGCCGCCGTGCAGGTAGGGGCCGACGTCGACGACGGGGTGCAGGCGGTCGACCGCGGGCACGGACGTGCCGTTGACGGTGACACGGACGGTGTCGGAGACCTGCCCGAGTTCGAGGACGGCACCATGGGACGCGGTCCAGTCGTCCGGCAGGGTGACCCCGGTGCGGTAGCGGCCGATGCCCGCGGAGTCGGCCAGTTCGGGGATCTTCGACCAGGGCGCGAGCGCGTCCAGGGTCAGGGTGCGCCGGACGCGCTCGGTACGGGTCGCGGCGGAGCCGGGGTACCAGTCCTCGACCTCCAGTTCCCACGCCGTCGGGGTGATCGGGTCGGGCACGGACGGCAGGGTCGTGGTGACCGTGCGACCGTCGGACAGGCGGGTGGTGCGGGTGCCCGCCGCACCGGCCCGCACGGTCAGTCCGCGGCCGGTGAACAGCACGTCGTCGGCGTCCGAGGCGACGGCGTGCGGGCGGTTGCCGTGGCGGTCGCCGAACAGTCCGGGGCGCCCCAGCGCGATGATCACCGTCTCCCCCGGCTGGAGCGTGACGCGCAGGGTGACGTCGTCGCCGTCCTGGGTATAGCGGGCGAGGCGCACCGCCCGGCCCGTCCAGGCGTCGAGGAGATACGGCACCGTCGCCCCGCGGCGCCGGGTGCCGCGCAGGGTGACGTCGTGGTCGATCGCGGCCACCGCGGGCTTGACGGTCTCGGCGTGCTTGCCGTTGCACAGGTAGTAGAAGTCCGCTTCGTCGGTGGCCCGGTGGGCGTTGAGGAGCGTGGAGGAGGTGGCGTAGCGGACGTCGGGGGTGACGCCGAGCCCGGCGAGCGCGTCGCCGACGGCGGCCTTGTCGGTGACGCGGACGACGCCTGGCAGGGCCAGCAGCCGGGCCATCAGCGCGCGCAGTCGGCCGGTCTCCCCGTCCTCGGGCACACCGGGGGTCTGTGCCTGGTCGAAGGCGCCGAACAGGACCATGGGCAGGCCCGCCTCGGCCAGCTCCAGCAGCTTGCGCGCGTCGGTGACGGCGAGGGTCGGGGTGGAGCCGTAGAAGAAGTCGCCCTCGACGAACAGCGCCTTGTAGGCGGGCCCGTCGGGCGCCAGCCGGCCGCCGGAGACGGTGGCGCTCGGCAGGTCCAGCAGCGGGCCGCTGAGGAACTGGTGGGTCCAGCCGAGGGGGATGCCGGTGGCGGTGAACCAGGACGCGCCGATGCCGGTGGCGGTGTAGCCGGTCTGCCGGAAGACGGCGACGTCGGCGCGGGCGGTGCCGGCTTGCAGCACACGGTGCACGCGGCCCAGGTAGCCGGAGATGTCGTCGACGTGGCCCCAGGTGGGCTGCCGGGGTCCCCACGACTCGCCGTAGCCGGGGGCGCCGTTGTACGGGCTGAAGGCGGCGAACCCGGGCCAGTTCACCTGCGGGGCGGTGGCGTAGGAGAATCCGTGCACGACGGTCTGGTTGACCCCCGCCGCGTAGGCGCCGCCCATCGTCCGCAGGAAGCGGTCCCATGTGGTGCTGTACGCCGTGCCGTTGTACGCGCCCGCCTCGCAGGACAGCACCGTGCGCCCGGCCATGTCGCGACCGCCGGCCAGGCAGCGGTAGTCGTCGAGGTTCTTGAACCCTAGGGACTCGCCCTCGGGGATGTCCAGGATCGCCGCCGAGGCGATGGCGTCGGTCTGTAGTCCGTAGGGCTGCGCGCGCAGGGCCATGTCCAGCGAGTGCGCCCAGGTCTTGAGGGCGTGCAGGTGGTGACGGTTGAAGAGGTCGGAGACGGTCTCCCAGAAGTCGTGCCGGATCTGCCGGGTGACCTGGGCCTCGAAGGCGAAGACCTGGTTGCTCTTGTCGAGGACGACGGCGGGCAGGTACGGCAGCAGGGGGCGTCCCGTGCGCTTCTCGAACGCGTCGGGCAACTGCGCGGTCCAGATGAGGCCTTCGGTCTCCAGCTCCACCGAGTCCTCGAAGAACGCGCCGCCGGCGGCCTTCAGCAGGACCTTCAGCGACGGCGTCAGCAGGGCGTCCCAGTAGCCGGTGACGGCGGCGGTGCCCGCGGGGCTGAAGTGGTCGACGGCGTAGGCGGCGGGCGAGGAGTGCGGGCCGGACTCGGGCTGCTGTCCGGAGCCTCGCTGCCAGTAGGAGATCAGGACCCAGTCGCCGTCCGCGGGCGCGGTCCAGGTGAGGGCGCCGCCGGTGACGGTGGCGGTCAGGTCGCGGACGCTGGCCAGGTCGAGGCCGGTCTCCTTGCGCGTGGAGTTCGCGGTGTCGACGCGGGCGGCCTGGACGGTGAGGAGCTGCCGGCGGGTCACGCCGGGGGCGGCCGGGCGCACGGGTTCCGGGACCGGACCCTGGTAGGTGGTTCCGCCGGGGACCGAGGCGCGGCCGTAGGCGAGTTCCTGGGCGGCGGCCACGTCGTCGGGGGTGATGCCGGGTACGGCCACGGGCCAGCTCGGGCCGAGGGTGAGGTCGACGGTGAGGCCGCGTCTCGCGGCGCGGCGCAGGGCGGCCTCGACGCCGTCGAGCCACGGTCTGCTGCCCCAGCCGTGGCGGGTGGTGTCCAGCACCGACTTGTCCTTGATGCTGTGGTGGACGGCCGCGATCTCGACGCCGCCGAAGCCGGCGTCCGCGATCTGGTCGATCTCGCGGGCGATCTCGTCGGGGTCGACGAGGCCGTCCGGCCACCACCAGCGGAACTTGGGGCGCACCGAGCGCGGGGGGTCGGCGAACCAGTCGGCGGCGGGAGCTGATCCGGCGCCTGCGGGGAGTGCGGTCGCGGCGGGCGCCGCGGCGCCGAGGGCGGCCACGGCGCCCGCGGCCAGGGAGGTGGCCAGGACCGCGCGCCGCGACATCCCGCCGCGCTGCGAGACGAGTTCATGCATGTGCGCCCCAAAGGGTGAGTCGAGCAAGGAGATCGAATGACGGTTGAAACGTTTCAATTCTCTGTAAACGCCGGAACGCTAAGCCCAGCGCCGAGGCGGGGTCAAGAGGTCGGCACCGGTCGATCGCGGGGCGGGGTGCGGAACGGGCGCATCCTGGCGACCCGCGAAACGGGAGCACTCGCACCCTGAAGATGCCTCTACGGGCGGGTCGGCAACCGGGACTTCCGGGAAGGCGCCGCTCATCTCACGGTGGCGGGGACGACCGCGGTCGGCGGGCACCGCCACGACGGCCCCGGCCGGCGTTCCGGCAGGCCACGCGGCATGCGAGGCTGCCAGCGAGCAGACACCCGAACTTGCGGGCACACGGGGTCCCGTGGAGGAACGGAACGGAGAACCGGCGTAGATGCCCGAAGCGTTGACGGAGAGTCCGTACCCGGCGCCTCTACGTCGCTGCTGCGGTCGTCCGTGCGCCGTGTTCGCGCAGCATCCGCATGACGGTCGCGGGCGACGGGTGCTGTCCCTTCTCCTTGCCCCGGGTCGGCGAGCCGCCGAGCGCCGGCCAGCCGGGCGGGGTGTCGTCCGGGCGATACAGGCGGATGCCGCCGATGTTCCTCAGCCGAGGCAGCGGGCGGAGGTTGAGCAAATCGGTGAAGGCGAACCCGACCACCGAGGCGCCGTGGTGTCGACGTAGTCGGCCTCGTTCTCGGCGTTCGCGCAGTGCCGCGGCAGGCCCTCGATCACCGCCGCGACCTCGGCCGACGAACAGCACGTGCGCTGGGAGGAGATGCAGACGTTCTCCTTCTCGGCGTGCCGGTAGATCATCGTGCCGTTGCCGCCGTAGCGGGCGTGGTACTCGGTCATGGAGGCCGAGGACCGGGACCCGAACTTCTTGGCCGGACTTCTCGGCCGGACTTCTCGGTCGGACTTCTCGGTCGGACTTCTCGGTCGGACTTCTTGGAGTCCGACGCGCACGCGGGGCCCTGTCCCCACCAGGCGGCATCCCAGGCGGCCAAGGTGCCGTTCACGAGCCTGGTGACGGCGGCGCGCAGGTTGTCGACGGTGATGAAGTGCCGTCGCACGTACCGCAGAGCGGCTTCGGTCTCGCCGTGCTCGCCGGTCGCCACGATCGCGCGGATGCCCATGTGGGTGTCCAGGGCGAACAGTGCGAGCAGCAGGCGCCACTGGAGGAGGGCTCGGTCCATGCGTTCGTACGCGGCGACCGAGGCGAACTCGTCGGTGACGTCGATGAAGTCGGTGAGGAAGTCGGCGTTCTTCAGCACGTCCAGGAGGTCGAGCACACCCCACCGGCGTACGACCTCGTCCTTGAGGGCCTGGAGGTTGGCTGGGCTCGCCCAAGGGCTACAGCTTCGGCGCGGTGATCCACGGGCTCGCCCTTACGGATGGTCACTTCACTCCGCCTGCCGAGCCGTCCGCGAGCGCTGCCGACAGCCGGTCCAGGCCGTCCGGCATCCGCCGTTTCAGGCCGGCGGCGAACTCCTCGGGGTCATCGGGCTGGTGGATCGCGGCGCGGTGCGCAGGGGGGCCGACTGGACATCGCCGGGCAGGTCGTCCTCTGGGTCACCCACCGCTTCCCGCCCTCGATGTACACCTCCCGGCGGCGGATCGCGTCCCGCTACGCCACCAGCACGCGAGCGCGTCCATCACCGGCCGGCAGGCGGTGGTGTCGCACTTGAAGCCCCACGTGTTCGGCAGCGGGGGCGGCATCTGCCGGTAGGACGAACTGTACGAGGAGCGGAGCGTGATGCGGGCCTTGGCCTTGAACGCCTTCTCGTCCGTCGTGGCCTCCGCGACCAGGTCGCGCAGCGTCTGCCGGCGAACACGCCCCACGCCGCACAGCCGTCACAGTAGGTCGCGGTTCAGCGAACCGGTGGGCGAACAGCCGGCGGTCCGTCGATCCGGTGTGTCTGCCGCCGTCCTCGCGCTGGAGCGGCAGCGCTGAAAGGGCTGAACGGGTGCTCTTCGGCAGACCGGACCCGCGCACCGCAGCACGCTCCGAACCAGACCTGTATCTCTGTCTGGAACGTCACCTGAGGCGATGGAAGGCGGAGAAGATGGCCTTTGAACGTAGGAAATTCCTCATGGCCGGTGCCATGGGGGGTGCGGCCATCCTTCCCCAGGGTGTTCTGGGAGCGCGGGCGTATGCGGCATTGGCGCACGAGGAAACGTGTCCGGGCGGCCCGATCCCGCAGACCCCTCCGCTGAAGAAGTATGTCGACCCGCTTCCCACGCCGTTGACAGCCGTCCCGGATCCTTCCGCCTATCCGGGCGCCGACTACTACGAGATCACGATGCGACAGGACTCGTGGCGCTTCCACCGGGATCTCGGGCCGGCAACCGTGTGGGGTTACTGGGCCGATAACCCGCACGATCCGCACAAGCCGACCGGCATGGGCTACCTCGGGCCGACCATCAGCGTGACCACGGACCGCCCGACGGTCGTCAAATACCGCAATGAGCTGCCGACCACCCACCTGTTCCAGTTCGTGATCGACGCCATCCGCAACGGGTGCGACCAGCTCACCCCGACCCCTCCACCCCCGTACAAGCCCGTCCTGCCCTTTCCCTCGAATGTCAATGTGTGGAACGTCGTACATCAGCACGGCGGTTTCACAGCGCCACAGTCCGACGGCACGCCGATGCAGTCGTTCAGTCCGGACGGCATCCACGCCGCGGACTACACCACCCTGGACCCGGGCCGGGTCGAACCCAACGAAGCGATCTACGCCTACACCAACCACGACCGTTCGTGCATGCTCTGGTATCACGATCACGGCATGGGGATGACCAGCCTCAACGTCTACGCGGGCCTGGCCGGTCTCTGGCGCGTCGGTGACCCCGCCGACGAGCGGCTCGGACTGCCGCGAGGCGAATTCGAGGTCCCGCTCATCTTGCAGGACCGCACCTTCAACCCGGACGGCTCGCTCGCCTACACCATGACCCTGAGGGAAGGCGAGGACACCCCGGTCGTGAACGGGAAGGCGTACCCCTTCCTGACCGTCGAGCCGCGACGCTACCGGCTGCGCCTTCTCAACGCTTCGAACGAGCGTTTCTGGCGGCTGAGGTTCGAGACCCAGCCCAGGAACGCAGTGCCTGAGGCCCAACTGCCGTTCTGGCTGATCGGCACCGACAGCGGTTTCCGCCCCCCGTTGCAGATGCTGAACTTCCTGATCTCGCCGGCCGAGCGGTACGACCTGATCATCGACTTCAGTCAGGTGCGCAGGGGCACGAAGGTCAGACTGGTGAACTACCACGCGCCGGTCCACTACCCCGGCATGCCGGGCGAGGGGCCGGAAATCCGGGACATCATGGAGTTCCGGGTCACCGAACCACTGTCCGGAGGCGGGGACAGGTCGAGGCCGCCCAAGGAACTCAGGCTGCCGACAGTCGCACTGCTCAAGCCGAAACCGCACACCCGTCGGCGGCAATGGGTGGTGTACCAGCACAAGCTGTTCAGGACCATGACGTTCAACGCGGTGCCGTTCGAGGCGCCGTCCCAGGACTTCATCGAGGAGGGCTCGACCGAGATCTGGGAGTACATCAATCCCAACCACGACGCCCACCCGATGCACGTCCACCTCGTCAACTTCCAGGTGCTGGACAGGCAGCCGATCGACGCGGCTGCCTACCAGGCCGATTACGAGAAGTGGATCGACGGTGGCCGCAAACCGAAGGACCTGCCGGTGCTGGAGAACTATTTCACCGGCCCACCGGTACCGCCGGAACCGGACGAAGCACGGTCCAGCAAGGACACGTTCAAATCCTATCCGGAGACGGTGACCAGAATCATCATCCAGGAATTCACCCCGCCGACGGCTACCATCGCGTCGATTCCGGGCAGCGGCACCAAGCTCCCGGCGACGTACATCCACCACTGCCACATTCTCGAACACGAGGACGACGATCTGATGCGCCCGTGGACGATCGTCGGCCACGGCGACCACGGCGGCCACAGCGGTGGCGGCGGCCACGGCCACTGACGGGATCGATCGACCCACAAGGCCCGGGCCGGGTCGGATGCGCGTCCTGGTCCGGCGGGCCGTGCCGGTCCGGTTGCCTGGCACGTGAGCTGACCGGCACCCGTGAGCTGGTGGTCCCCCCTCCCCCGCACTGGCGTGTTCAGGGCGTCTCGGGTCGATCTGGTGTGTGGTCCAGAAGCCGGCGTCCTAGCTGAGTCAGGCTGTGCAGTGCTGTGTTGCGATGCCTGGTGGTCGTGACGAGTCCGGCTTCGCGGAGGATCGTGGCGTGTTCGCTGGCGCTGGACGGGGCGAGCCCGGCGAAAGCGGCGACTTCCTTCGTCGAGCAGCCCGGGTGTTCGGCGATGGTGGTGAGTACGGCGGCTCGTGTGTGTCCGAGCAGCGCGGCGACCGGGGCGACCGTGTGGGGGGTGGCCGTGGGCGCGAAGGCGGTCAATCTCCGTAGTGGCTGGTCATGGCCGGCCGGGTAGGTGACGGCGGGCTGCGGCTCTGCGTCGTGTTGGATGAGGGGTCGCGTCAGCATCACCGAGGGGACGAGCAGCAGGCCGCGGCCCTCCAGGTGCAGGTCGTACGTGGTGCTGTCACCCCGGGTGGCGATCTCCAGCACCGGGGGGTTCCAGCGCATGTCCTCCGGGTTGGCCTGACTGAGGAAATGTTCCACGCCCCCGTGCAGTACCTGCCGTACGCGCACCGACCGGTCGGCCGTGAAGGCATCGGCCATCGCCGGCCAGTAGGGAGCGAGGAGGACGTCGTAGAGGGCGCTGAGACCATCGCAAAGGCGGCCGAGGAAATCCGGGTCGGTCAGGTGACGCGTCGCCGACGGGGCTTCCGTAGTGGGAAGTATCGTGGTCAGCGCTTTCCGGATCTGACCGGGCGAAGTCGCGCGCACCTGCTCGATGAGCTCTGCCGGCCCGCCGGCCCGCGGCGGGCCGATGAAGGTCGGTGACCAGCCCACCGGCGGAATGAAGTCGAGGGCCAGGCGCGCCTCGGCGGACAGGCGTGCGCGTGCATGCCGGCGCCAGCCGCTCAGCCGGGCCGGCTGGTCGGTACGTTGCAGGGCCCTCGCAGCCTGCTTCAGCTCCAGAAGCGGCATGGGTGCGTCGGCCACCTTCGTGCGCGCCAGGTCCTCGGTGGTGAAGTGAATGCGAAAGACCATGCTGACCATGCTTTCCCCTGACGCGGCCCGGCACAGTTCTGATCTTTCCGCTGTGCGGGGTGTTCGGTCCAGAGGGATTCCGGCCTGGGCAAAGGACAGGCCCTTGAACGCCCGAGTCGAAATGTCGTTATTCGGTTCCGGCCGAAGGACGTCGAACGGCAAGTCACGGGAAGCGCACGATGGGGCCGTACCGAGCCGGGGGACGACCTCCTTCGTAACGGTGAGCCCGTCCTGTCCAGGTGACGCACAGCGAATTCCCGCGTGCGCTCCGCAGCCACTGCACGACTACACGTCAAGGAGTTGTGTCATGAAGCGCTCTCTCACCGCGCTTGGCCTCGTCGTCTGCGCCATCTCTTCGGTCCCCGCCCTGGCCTCCGGAGCCTCGGCCGGCCCCTCGCCCGCCGGCGTCTCGAAGACCTCGGCGATCACGGTCCCCCTGCGGGCTACGGCGCCCGCGGCGAGTCCAGCCGCCGGCCAGGTCTGCGCCACAGTGAGCGGCGCGGAGGGGTGTTTCGTGAAGTACGGTGACAAGTTCACCGCCGAGGACACGGCGTCGGACGGTTACTCAGCCGTCGTCTACTGGACCAACTACCTCTGGGACGGTTCGAGTTGGCGGCCCTACCGAACGGGGGGATGCCTCAACAGTGCCGGCGCGGGCACCAAGGCCACCTGCAATTACGACTTCTACGAGAACACCAGCACGAACGCCTATGGCGCCAAGGGAAGTCAGCTGGCCTTCCAGGCATGCACCTACGACTCCCCCACGGATACCGTCGCAAGCTGCGGAGCCGTGAGGACAGCGGTCAACGACGGCTGATCCACTCCGCTCAGCTGGTTCCGGCCGGGGCTGATCCGCGTGTCAGACGAGGCCGACGGAGGCGTTGTCGTCCCAGCCGTCGTCGCGCTTCGTGTAGCCGGACATCGAGCGGGACTGGCGGGCCCGGCCGCCCGGGACGGCGATGGCGATGACGTCGCGTCCGCTGCGGCGGGCGGCGTCCCGCGCGGCGGACGCTCGCCGCCGGCGGTGCTCGGAAGGGGTTGGTCTCCGGTGTCGGCGTCGGACGCGGCGCCGGTAGGAGTTGGGCGGGGGAACGGGACGTCACCCTGGGGGATTTCTCGCCTCCCGCTACAGGCCGAGCATGTCCTCTTCGAACAGGCTGCCGACCAGGTCGGCATGCGCGGTCCGCCAGGCCATGTACTCCACCGCCCACGGCTCCCCGTCCACCCAGGCGGACCGCAGCGCATCATCGAACTCCCAGCTGATGACCTCCTCGTCGCCGTGGTGTTCTTCGCCGAGATGCTGAAGCAACACGTTGATCTTCACGCTCGTGGGCGGCGTGCACTGGGTGGCCCACGCGCCGTGGTCGTCGGGGTTCGTGTGATCGCTCATGCCGGTTCAACGACGCCGCAGGCGGCACGGAACGGTGAACCTGGGCGCGGGCCGGGCAGGGAAAAGGGTCAGCCCGGCCCGCGCGTGCGCGAGACGCAGACGGACGGCACGGGCCGCTGACGGCCTCGGAGTCGTGAGGAACGAGTGGCACCATGGCGCACATGTTGAACTACAACCTCGCCGTCTCCGATGTAGATGACGCCGGTGTCCTGTCCGCGCTCGTGGCTGAGGGCGACGAACTCGACGCCCTGGTCAGGGCAGTGGACGACTGGTCCGTACCGACACCGGCACCGGGCTGGACGGTCGCTCACCAGATAGCCCACCTCGCGTGGTCGGACGCGAACGCACTCAGCGCCTTACGCACCCCGGAGGCGTTCGGCGCCGAGCTCAGGCGGGCGGAAGCCGAAGGCAGCGGGTACGCGGACAAGGCCGCCGCCGCGGGAGCGGCCAAACCGCGGTCGGTACTCCTGGACGAGTGGCGGGCCGGCCGAGCGGAACTGGCGGCGGCACTGCGCGACACACCATGGGACCACGCATTCCCCTGGTACATGTCGAAGGTGACCCCGGCGCTGATGGTGCCCCTTCGTCTGATGGAAACCTGGGCACACGGGCAGGACGTCTTCGACGCTGTGGGCGTGGCGCACCGCCCGACGGATCGGCTCCAGCACGTGGCGTCGCTGGGGGTGCTGGGGCGGGCGCTGTCCTTCGCCGCCGTCGGACTGCCTGAGCCGGCGGACCCCTTCCGCGTCGAGCTGACAGCACCTGACGGACGGACCTGGGTGTGGGGCCCCGAGACCGCCGCGCAACGGGTACAGGGCGGCGCTGCCGACTTCTGCCTGTGTGTCACCCGGCGTCGCCCCTGGTCCGAGACCAACCTGACGGCGACCGGCGAGGACGCTCAGAAGTGGCTGGAGGTGGCGCGCGTCTTCCTCTGAACAGCGGCACCTGCTCGGCGTGATCAACTGGCCACCCAGCCGGCTCCCAGGCGTGGTGCCGGCGGCAGCGGCGTGGGCGCCGCCGTCTCCGGTGCGGCGCGGAACGCCTCGATCACGTAGGCGGCGAAGCGGCGGGAGGCCGTGACCCGGGCGGCGGGCGGCGTGTCCTGGAGGCCGCGGTGGGCCATGAGCATGAGGACGAGGTCGTCGACGACGAAGCCGGGGCGCAGCCGGCCGGTCTCCTGGGCGCGGCGGGCCAGTTCGCCGACCGCGTCCACAGTCCGCTCCCGGTCGGCGGCGAAGTCCATGGCCTCGGGGAAGGCCGTCATGAAGGCGTCGGCGAACCCCCGGCTGTGCGCGTGGAGTTCGCAGATCCGCTCGATCAGGCTCCGGAATCCGTGCCACGGGTCGGGGTCCGCGAGGGCGTCGCGGACGGCGGCATGGCAGGCCCGCCGCTGCTCGGCGAAGGTCTCGGCGATCAGTGCCTGCTTGGTCGGGAAGTGCCGGTACAGCGTGGCGGGGCCGACGCCCGCATGCCGGGCGACCTCGCGCATGGGCGCGCTCAGGCCCTCCTCGCCGAACACCGCGCGGGCGGCGTCCAGGATGCGGGCCCGGTTGTCGCGGGCGTCGGAGCGCACGGTCTGAGGCAAATGGCTGGTCATCGTTTCTCACTTTAGCCAAACGGACGGGGGCGTCCGTTACGGTCCGATGACGGTGCCGCCGCCCCGTCCCCGCACGTCGCCGGTGGTGCCCCCGGCTGCGGCGGCCGGCTCGACGCCCATGGCCGCGGCAGCCGCGAGCCGTCCCTCCCCCGACCCCAGGAGCAGAGATGAAGGCCGTTGTGATCAGGACGTTCGGAGACCCCGATGGGCTGGAGGTCGTCGATGTGCCCGTGCCCGTTCCTGCCCCGGGGCAGGTGCGGATCGCCACGGAGGCGATCGGGGTGGGCGGCGTGGACGCCGTGATCCGCCGGGGAACGCTCGCCGCCTACGGCTTCCGGGAGGGCCATCTCCTCGGCAGCGAGGTCGCGGGAAGGGTCACCGCGGTGGGAGAGGGGGTGGACGCCTCGTGGACCGGGCGGCGGGTGTGGGCGTTCACCGGCCTGTCCGGTGGGTATGCCGAGCAGGCCGTCGCCGCGGTCGAGGACGTCCTCGCGCTGCCCGACGGCCTGTCCGGCGCCGACGCGGTGACCCTCGGCGGTTCCGGGGTGGTCGCCCACTTCGCCCTGGACCGGGGCCGTTTCGCGTCCGGCGAGACGGTGCTCGTGCGCGGTGCGGCGGGCAGCATCGGGATCACGGCGGTCCAGCTCGCGGCCAGGGGCGGCGCGAGCGCGGTGGCGGTGACCACCTCGTCGGTGGAGCGTGGCGCCCGCCTGCGGGACCTGGGCGCGACCCATGTCCTCGACCGCTCCGGCGAGGGCGGCCCGGACGCCCCGGCGGGCTTCGACGTGGTGATCGATGTCGTGGGGGGTCCCCGTCTTCCCCTCTTCCTGGACAAGTTGAACTCCAACGGGCGGTACGTGGCTGTCGGTGTGGTCGGCGGGCAGCCGCCGGCGGACTTCGGCATGCGGTTGCTGGACGCCTTCCGCAGGTCGTTGTCGTTCGCCACCTTCAGCTCTGACACCGTGCCCGGCCCCGACCGGCAGGCCGTACGGTCGTCCCAGTTCGCCGATGCCGCGCACGGGGACCTGCGCACGGTCGTGCACGAGGTGCTGCCTCTGGACCAGGCGGTGTCGGCCCACCGCGCGATGGACGCGGGGAAGGTGTTCGGCAGGGTTGTGCTGGTGCCCTGAGCCGGGCAGGCGGGCTTGCGCAGCAGCCGCCTGGTGCTCAGGGTTTCTCGGCACCGGCTGCCTCGGGGATGTCGTCCCGTTAGGGCCCGGAGGTATGTTGCCGCACACAAGATCTGCACGCCAGGGGGAGACCGCATGCAGCACCGATCCACACCGCTTGCCAGGGCTCTGGGGGCGGCGGCCCTGTTGTCGGCGGCTGCCGCATGGGGCGCGGCCTCGATCCGGAGCGACACCGGCCCGCGCCTTGACATACTCGTGCCACTGGCCTTGGCGGCGTCGTCGGCGTCGGGCTGGTTGCTGGTCTCCAGGTCGGCCCCACTCGTCGAACCGCTCCCGGTGACCGCGCCTGCCCGGGAGACGATCCCCGGCAACCTGGGTGCGGTGCGCCGCGACTGGGGGCTCGTCGCGACGGCGTACCTGACAGTCTGGGCCCCCTACGTCATGCGCTGCGGGCGATCCAGGTAGCTCTGGAGCAGGGAGAGATTGCACACGGACAGCACGGCACCGCTCAAGGAAGACGCCGCCGCGGGCGGCGTGCACGCGGTCCGCGTCCGGTTCGGCACCCCGGTGCGGGAGACGTACGTACCGGTACCCGACAGGGAAGGGTGTCGGCCGGATCGGCGTCAGATCCAGCTGTTTCATCGAGTTGGTACCCGAGGACGAGACCGGCAGCCAACGGGCCGTCCGGCTCCGGACCACGCACGCCGGTCACAGCGTCATCGTCAGCGAGAAGCACCTCACCCATGCCGCCGCCCGGCTCGTGGGGCACGGCGGCTGGCTGTGCTGGCCGACCCGATGGCGGGACATCGCGGGCACGGACAAGGAACGCAAGGTCTCCGCCGCCTTCGTCTCCGACTCCGGCCATGTGGTGTGGGGCGTGACGCACGAGGAGGACTACGCGCACTACCTGCGTGAGGGTGCGGCACCGGTGTACCGGACCGACACCGCTCTCACCGTCACACCTCTTCCCCGGCCGTCCCGTTACTTCGCCAAGGTGCACGGCTGGCACCTTGGCATCGCGGCGGTCGGCGCCCTCCTGGCCGTACCGTTCCTGCTCGATGTCGTCCCGTACTGGGCCCGCTTGCTGTTGAGTGTGTTCTCGGGGGCCTTGGGGGTCTTCGCTGCGATGACGCTGGACGGTGAGGGCGTGGACAGGGAACCGTGGAGCGCACGCGAGAGTCTGCATCCGTCGTTGCAGTGAACACGGTCGCTCAGGGAAGGCGGTGTCCCCTTGGGGGCGGGGGTCAGGCCGTGGCGGTGGGCAGTCCGGCGATCAGCCGGGTGAGCTCGTCGAGCTCCGCCGCGCTCAGGTCGGTCAGGGGCGGGCGGACGGGGCCCGCGCTGTGTCCGGTGGCGGTCATGCCTGCCTTGACGATGCTGACCGCGTAGCCGGGCTGCCGGTTGCGGATCTCGGTGTAGGGGAGCACGAAGTCCGTCAGCATGCGGATGACGGCGTCGTGGCGGCGTTCACGGACGGCGGTGTAGAAGTCGAGGGCGAAGTCGGGCAGGAAGTTGAAGATCGCCGAGGAGTAGGTGGTGACGCCGAGTTCCAGGTAGGGCAGGGCGAACGTCTCGGCGGTGGGCAGGCCGCCGATGTAGGTCAGGCGTTCGCCGAGGCGGGTGTAGATGCGGGTCATGGTGTCGATGTCGCCGACGCCGTCCTTGTAGCCGATCAGATTGGGGCAGGTCTCGGCGAGGCGGGCGATGGTGTCGGCCGAGTAGACGGCGTTGGCGCGGCTGTAGACGACGACACCGAGGGACGTGGAGCGGCAGACGGCTTCGACGTGGCGGGCCAGACCTTCCTGGCCGGCCTCGGTGAGGTAGGGCGGGAAGAGGAGGATGCCGTCGGCGCCGGCCCGTTCGGCCGCGGCGGCGAACTCGGTGGCGGTGGTGGTGCCATAGCCGGCCGGGGCGAGGATGGGGGTGTCGTCGGGGGCGCTGTCCGCGGCTGCGGTGACGACGCGCTCTACCTCGGTGGGGGTGAGGGAGAAGAACTCTCCGGTGCCGCCTGCCGCGAAGAGGCCGCCGACGTCGTACTTGGCCAGCCTGATGATGTTCTCGCGGTAGGCGTCCTCGTCGAAGGACAGGTCGTCCCTGAAGTGGGTCACGGGGAAGGACAGCAGTCCGGAGCCGAGGCGGCTGCGCAGTTCCGCGGGGGTGTAGGACGTCATGGGTGTGCCGCTCCTGAAGGACGCAGGGGTGGGTGGGGTGGGGTGGGCTGCGGGAGGTGCCGGCCCGAGTGACATGGCCGGCCGGGACGGGCGGTACCGGCGCGGGCAGCGCGGCTGTCCGTTACGCGTGCCGCCCGCGCCGGGACTGGGCGTCCGCCGCAGCCGGAACTCTGCGGCCGGCGAGGAATCCGTCCGTCAGGGGCGGGAGCCCACTTCGTGCGAGGCGATCGTCCAGGCGCGGGCCTGGTCGCTGAGGGTGAAGCCGAGGCCGGGCCGGGAGGAGACGTACATGCGTCCGTCGCGGATCTCCAGGCGCTCGTTGAACAGCGGCTCCAGCCAGTCGAAGTGCTCCACCCACGGTTCGATGGGGTAAGCGGCGGCCAGGTGGAGGTGGATCTCCATGGCGAAGTGGGGGGCGAGCTGGAGCTGGTGGTGCTCGGCGAGGGCGGCGAGCTTGAGGAACTGGGTGATGCCGCCGATGCGGGGGGCGTCGGGCTGAATGATGTCGCAGGCGTTGTGGCGGATCAGCTCGACGTGTTCGGCGACGCTGGCCAGCATCTCGCCGGTGGCGACGGGGGTGTCCAGGGACGAGGCGAGCGCTGCGTGGCCGACCGCGTCGTAGGCGTCGAGGGGTTCCTCGATCCAGACGAGGCCGAACTCTTCCATGGCGCGGCCCAGGCGCTGGGCGGTGGGGCGGTCCCACTGCTGGTTGGCGTCGACCATGAGCGGCACGTCGTCGCCGATGTGTTCGCGTACCGCGGTGAGGCGGGCCAGGTCGTACTTGCCGTCCGGGTGCCCGACCTTGATCTTGATGCCGCCGATGCCGTTGCTCAGGGATGCGCCGGCGTTGTCCAGGACCTGTTCGGTGGGGGTGTGCAGGAAGCCGCCGGAGGTGTTGTAGCAGCGCACGGAGTCGCGGTGGGCGCCGAGCAGCTTGGCCAGGGGCAGGCCGGCGCGCTTGGCCTTGAGGTCCCACAGGGCGACGTCGAAGGCGGCTACGGCCTGGGTGGCGAGGCCGCTGCGGCCCACGGAGGCGCCCGCCCACACGAGCTTGGTCCAGATCTTTCCGATGTCGCTGGGGTCCTCGCCGATCAGGTTGTCGGCGATCTCGCGGGCGTGCGCGAACTGGCCGGGGCCGCCGGCGCGCTTGGAGTAGCTGAAGCCGATGCCCTCGTGTCCCTGCTCGGTGACGATCTCGACGAAGAGGAAGGCCACCTCCGTCATCGGCTTCTGACGGCCGGTGAAGACCTTGGCGTCACTGATCGGTGTGGCCAGCGGCAGCGTGACTGAGGACAGGCGCAGCCAGGCGATGCGGTCGAGGGTGGCTTCGCCTGCGGTGGGCGCGGCGTGCGCTGTCGTGTTCGTCGTGGTCACCACTTCGTGTCCCTGGGTTGGCGCGGGTTGGACGGGTGCGGGCCGGATGAGGATGCGCGGCGGCCCGGCGTGCGAACGTGCGGCGGGGGCGGTCGGCCGGGTGGGGGACGTGGTCCGCCCGTGTGCGGCCTGGAGAGGTCCTGGCTGCTACGGGAAGCGTCCGCAGGGGTACTGTCTGCGGCGATCGATCGGGCGATCACGGCGGGTCTGTGCCATGGTGCGTCTCTCCTGTGGCTGCTCTCCACTGCCGCGGACGGGCGTGCGGGGCGGGAGCGCCGTGTCGGATGGGTCCGACGCTACGGTCGCGATCGATTCACGTCCAACATAAGTTTTGGATGTGGCGATACAAGGAGAGCATCATTGTTCACATTGACGCAGCTGACGTGTTTCGTGGCCGTGGCGGAGGAGCTGCACTTCACGCGGGCTGCGGAGCGTCTGAGCATGACCCAGCCCCCGCTGAGCCGGCAGATCCAGCTCCTGGAGGGCGAGCTGGGGGTGAAGCTGCTGGACCGCACCAACCGGACCGTGCGGCTGACGCCGGCGGGCCGCTCGTTCCTCGCCGAAGCGCGCCGTATCGTGCGCCAGGCCGAGCATGCCGCCCTGGCGGTGCGGCGGGTCTCCACGGGAGAGGCGGGTTCGATCGCCATCGGGTTCACGGCCGCCAGCGCCTACTCCGCCCTCGGTGAGCTGCTGGAAAGCGCCCGTCGCGCGCTGCCGCGGGTGGAGATACTGCTGCACGAGCTCGTCACCCGCGACCAGTTGGAGGCGCTCAGCGAGGGCTCGCTCGACCTCGGGCTCATCCGCCCGTCCGCAGTAGGTCCCGACCTGACCGCGCGCACCGCGGTCCGGGAAGGGCTGGTGGCCGCGCTGCCCGCCGACCACGCCCTGGCCGCCGACGACGGACCCATGGAGCTGTCGGCCTTCGACGGCCAGGACTTCCTGATGTACTCCCCGACAGAGGCCCGCTACTTCCACGAGTTGCTGCTCACCACCTTCCGCAGCGCGCAGGTACGGCCGGTGTTCACCCAGTACCTCAGCCAGGTCCACAGCATCCTGGCCCTGGTCAACATCGGCTGGGGCATCGCCCTGGTTCCCGAGGCGGCGGCCGAGATGCGGCCCACCGGAGTCGTGTACCGGCCGCTGCACCTGCCCGGTCATCCGCGGCCGGTCGAACTGGACTACGTGTGGCGCAAAAGCAACGACAATCCCGCGCTGCACGCCCTGCTCCAGCTCCTGTGACCGGGGCGCCGGCCATCGGCGGACATGTGCTCGGCACGTGCCCGTCACAGGCGTGTCATACAAGGAGTGAATTGCAAGCAACAAAATTGGACATGGACGTGAATCGAAAGCGTCTCTACGGTCAACTCAGCCACCGGTTCTGTGGCTCGGACCACACGCGGCAGCGCAGCCGCATCACCTAGGTCTAGGAGACCGACCATGCCCGCTCTCGACCGGCAGGACGAGCCGGCGATCGCCGTCCCCACGGCCACCGCCACAGCAGGCCGCATCAGGTACCTGATTCTGGCCATGCTGTTCGTTGTCACCACGATCAACTACGCGGACCGCTCCACCCTCTCCATTGCCGGCGACTCGATGCAGAAGGACCTGCACATCAGCTCGGGCGAGCTCGGCGTGCTCTTCTCCGCCTTCTCCTGGTCCTACCTCATCGCCCAGATACCCGGCGGCTGGCTGCTGGACCGCTTCGGCTCCAAGAAGGTCTACGGCATCGCGATCTTCCTCTGGTCGGTGCTCACCATGCTCCAGGGCGCCATCGGCTTCTTCGCCGGCGCCGCGGTCGTCCTGCTGTTCATCCTGCGCTTCGCCGTCGGCTTCGCCGAGGCCCCCTCGTTCCCCGGGAACTCGCGTATCGTCGCCGCCTGGTTCCCCACCCGTGAACGCGGCTTCGCCTCGGCCCTGTTCAACTCCGCCCAGTACTTCGCCACCGTCGCGTTCGCGCCCCTCATGGGCTGGCTGGTCACCGCCATGGGCTGGGAGCACGTCTTCACCGTCGTCGGCGGCGTCGGCGTCGTCCTGGCCCTCGTGTGGACGAAGGTCATCTACGCCCCCCGCAGCCACCCGCGCATCAGCGACGGCGAACTCGACTACATCCGCGGTGGCGGCGCCCTGGTCGACCTGGACGCCCCCACCGCCGAGGAGGACATGAGCGCCAGGAGCGCCACCTCCGGCAGGCAGAATCTGCGCCACATCTCCACGCTGCTGAAGAACCGCACCACCCTGGGCGTCTTCGTGGGCCAGTACTTCATCAACACCATCACCTGGTTCTTCCTGACCTGGTTCCCCGTCTACCTGGTCCAGGAACGCGACATGAGCATCCTCGAAGCCGGCTTCGTCGCGTCACTGCCCGCGCTGTGCGGCTTCGTCGGCGGTGTCCTGGGCGGCTGGCTCTCCGACCGCCTCGCACGGGGCGGCACCAGCCTCACCGCCGCCCGCAAGATCCCCATCGTCACCGGCCTGCTGCTGTCGACCACCATCATCATCTGCAACTACGTCACCGCGTCCTGGCTGGTCGTCCTGATCATGTCCCTCGCCTTCTTCGGCAAGGGCATGGGCGCGCTGGGCTGGGCCGTCATGTCGGACGTCGCCCCCAAGCGGATCGCGGGCCTCGCCGGCGGCCTCTTCAACACCTTCGGCGCCGTCGCCGGCATCGTCACCCCCCTCGTCATCGGCTACATCCTCGACGCCACCGGCTCCTTCGACCTCGCCCTCGCCTTCGTCAGCGCCTGCGCCGCCATGGCCGTGGTCAGCTACCTCGTCATCGTCCGCGACATCGAGCGCGTCGAACTGCCGGAGGAGGGGCACGCCCAGCCCGGCGTGACCTGACGGCCGACGCCCGCCGAACGGGAACCCAGCACGCGAAGACGCAGCCTCCGGGAGCACTGGGCCCGGGGGCTGCGCCGTCGGCCAACCGTCAGGTACTGCTTTCCACGTACCTGTCGATGGTGTCCGCGTGTGCCTTCAGCCAGTCGATCTCCAGGTGGAGCCAGGACCCGGGGCTCGTGAAGCGTCCGGCGCGGTCATGCATGTCGCGCTCCGCCTCGACCCGGGCGACGACGCGCTCGCCGAAACCCCGACGGCCCTCGTCCTCGAACCCGTACGCGTCGAGGAAGGTACGCAAGAGGGCCAATTGGCCGTCGAGGGAGCGGGCGATGTCGGCGCCGAGCAGCCACAGCCAGGCGGCATAGGCCAGGTCACGCGCGCGAGGCGGACCCGGCGCACCCGGACGTCGGGGACGGCCGGGATGGCGTCCAGGACCATGAGCAGCCGCACGAACGCGTCGGCGGGGTTGTTGCAGGTGGCCGGGGTGAGCAGGGCGGCGGCCCGGCGCTCGTCGAGCGGGGCGAGCAGCTGGCTCGTGCCTCCGTCGCGGTGCGGGGCCGCCGATGGGACGGGCCCGCCGGGTGGGCCCTGGGGTTGGCTAGGGTCCGGCTGTGCCCGCGCCGACAACCTGGCCATGCACGCGACAGCGCCCCCAATGCGTCGACTCTGGAGCGGGGGGCGCTGTCATTTCTGGCTCGGCCGCCGGGCCGCACGGCCGGGGCGCCCGAGGGCGGCCGTTGGGCGCATGTCGGGCGGCGGTGCTCCCCGTTCCTCACATCCGGGCGTTTGGCCCCGTACGCGGCGGTCTGGGGGGTGTGGGCCCGGCAGAGTGGCGGTCGCGATGAGGTCCCGGTCGTCGGGGCATCACCGGACGTGAAGGAGCACGATGCGAGGCTTGAAGACTCTGGGGGCGGGCGCGCTGGCGTTGGCCCTTGTGTCGGGCGTCGGGTGGGCGGCGCAGGCGTCGGACAGCCAGGCGCCGGCCAAGCCGGAGGCAGCCCGGGCGGCCGCCGCGGTGGTCGACGGGTACCAGGTGGTGAAGCTGCCGAACGAGAACGTGCCGAACTTCCAGCGGCGGGTGGTGGCCTGCCCGGCCGGGAAGGTCGCCATCGGCGGGGGCGCGGAGGCCCAGGGCGAGGACGCGATCCTCCTCGGCTCATTCCCGACGGACGACGGGCGCGGCTGGATCGGCCTCGGTCGGCAGTACCAGTACGGCGACGTCGGGATCTCGGTGTACGCGATCTGCGCGAACCGCTGATCCGTCTCTCCGCTGCGCCCTGCCCCTTCCCCGAGGGGCGGGGCGCGGTGCTGTCCGGTCAGAAGACCGGCGCGCCGTTGCCGATCATGACCATGATCGTTCTCACCGGGATTTCCTGTGCCGCAACTACTCACACCCGGCCCCGGGCCGGGTCGTGCCGCACCACCCGCCGGGCCGCACTGTCCCGACCACGTCCCCGTTGCTCCCTGGCGCGCACGGTCTGCACCACGACGATGCGGACGCGCGCCGAGGAGTGACGGGGTCAGCGGGGGCCCGGGGGCGGCGAAGCCACCGGGTACCACGCTGCTCAGCCACGGGTCTGTGCCCCGGCCCCGTACGGTCAGCGCAGCCGCTCAGCCTTCGCCACCACCCGCTGCCGTTCGCGCTCGGCGCGGGCCCGCACCCGCTCCAGCGCCCGCAGGTCCACGGCCTCCTCGACGCCGGCGCGCACCAGGTCTGTCAGCAGCGTGGGGCTGAGGGCCTCGGCCTGGACGGTGGCGTGCATGTTGGTCGCAGCGACGGTCGGTGCTCTTCTGCGGGGCCGTGGGGCTGGACGAGTCCTACCGATGGTGAGTGGCCGGGACCGATGCCGACTGCGATGGCGTGGTGTCGGCCGGGGCCTTGCTGCTGGTTCCCGGTCCACCAACAAGGGCCAGCAGTATCAGGAGCAGGAGCAAACCTCCGCCTCCGGTGCCCGCGGCCACGGCGATGGTGCCTGGGCTGACAGACCGGTGATGCCCGCGCACTCGGGTGCCGTCGGTGCGGTAGTAGGACCGGACGTAGGTCGTCGGTCCGGAGGAGACCGGACGGGGCTGCGGGGTGGCGCGTCGGGGTGCCGTACTGGGCTGTGCGGTGCGCGGCCGGGTACGGCGGTTGTGGCCTTTGACGTAGGTGCCGTCGCGGCGGTAGTGGGGGCGTACGTAGGTCACGGGCGGTCCTCGGCGGTGAAAGGGGGCAGTGCCCCCAGGCGGGGCCGGGTGTTCCTCGGCGCAACATTCGACGGTAGCGACCGGCACTGACAATCCAGGGCGGCCAACTCCTTGACCATGCACACCGGTTGGGTATCCTCCAGCGATTTTCGGACGGGTGATCCCGACGGCGGGCCGACTGTCGGTGCCGGGTGCTGTCATGAAGGCGGCGGGGAATGACGGTGTGCCAGCGGTTGTGCAGGCGGCGCCAGGCGTAGCCGTCTGGGTCGGTGGGGCCGGCGGCCTCCTTCCACGCCTGCCAGGCACGGACCGGGCAGATCGAGGGCCGGGAGCCGTAGGGGACGGGGACGACGCGGAGGCGGACCTTGGAGACGCGCAGGTCGGCCTGGATGCCGGCGGGGGTTTCGGCGGAGTAGTCGCGGACGCGGTTGAAGGCGAGTTCGTGCTCGCGGCCGGCGACGGCGAAGTGCATGAGGACCAGGGCGCGGTCGCGGATGCCCCTGAGGTTGTCCGGGCAGGCGGCGCTGATGCGGACCAGGTGCTCGACCAGCAGCTTCTCCTCCATCTCCTTCACCAGCTGCTTGAGCCGGTTTGTTCCCTGCGCGTCAGCAGAGAGACCCCGGCGGACCGCATCTCACGACCGACCGGCCGCCGCCGACTCCACCACGAACAACAGCCTCACCCACTCCAGGCGGCCTGTCCGATACGGCAAGGTCGGCACACACTCCGCAGATCCTGCCGCGACGCGCGCCATCAGCCGGTAACCGTCACATCGACCGGTCCTGAGGCAATGCACCCTGCCCCCGGTTCCCGAAAGCCGGATACCCCGGCAGCGGGGTCGCCTCCCAGCCTCCGGCGACCTCGCGCAGCAGCGACTGCGTCGTCTCCGTGAGCGCTGGGAAGTCCTCCAGCACGCTCGCCATCTCCCAGCGGTGCCTCAGCACCTGGCGCCTCGTCGGGGCTGGACGTCGGGTCCGATGGAGCGGCCCGTCCTCCACAGTGCTGCGAGGCAGCAGACGCACCGTCGCGTCCACCGTCCAGACCGCTATGGCCTGCCGCATGCCGGCCTGCCACACCTGGTCCTCGGCCAGTGCGGGGTACACGCCGACGACCTCCGCGCGATACGCCTGCTCGATCTGCGCGGCCGTCTCGGACGGCAGGGTGAAGACACACCAGCAACTGGAGAACGGCATCCGGCAGTACGCGGCCGTCAGGAAGACCGACTGGTAGCAGGCCGCCTCGAAGTCGATCAGCCGTAGCCCCTCCGAGGTGAGCAGGTTGTTGTCGGGACAGGTGTCACCCGGGGTGAAGGCTGGATACTCCTCGCCACCCGCTGTCCCGATCCGGGTCAGCTCCTCGGCAAGGCCCAAAGGGGCCGCGATGGCGACGCGGTCGAGCAGCGCGAGCAGATCAGCGGCGTTCCGCGCGATCCACGGCTCGTCCTCCGAGGACAGCATGCCCTTGTCGTACCGGGACCACAGCCGCCTGAAATCGGCGCGCCGGTCCGCCGATCGGGCGGCCAGCCTCCCGAGCCCGCGGGCCCAGACCAGCAAACCGTCTTCTGCGACGATCGGATCGTTCCCGAGCAGGACGTCCGCCAGGGTCGGTGCGTTCCCGAGATCCGCCATCACCAGCAAGGGAACATCGAGGTCTACGCCCAAGACCTCGGGACCGGCGATCCCGAGCGACAGCCCGGCGGCCTCAGCCGTGAAGCAGCGCAGGGACTCCGGCTCGTTACTGAACGCCTTGACGATCACACTGCCGCCGTCGGCCGTCTCACAACGCAACACGGTGCTGCGCGGGCTGCCACCCAGGTCGACCGGGCCGGTCAGCTCGGTATCCAGCAGTTCACCGGCAGCGCGCAGGATCGACTCCATCGTGCGCATTCTGCCACCGACGTCCCTGACGCCACAGGCCGCCATCCGACCGCCGGCCATGCGGAAACGATCACCAAGTCTCATCTGCGTTCCGCTTCGAGGGCCGGCCACGGCGGCGTAGGCGTACGGAGGAGTCGTCCGCGAGACGGTGAAGCGGCACCGCCTCGTACACCGCCCGCCCCGGCCTGCGCGCTTGCGTCGCGGGTGTCGGCCGCGCACGGTCGGTGAGCCGGGCGATGTCACGGGGCTCGTCTGTGGCTGCCGGCGGACTCGGCCGGGTAGGGTCCGCCCGTGAGACTCGCGATCTTCGACTTGGACGGCACCCTGGTAGACCGCACCAGTGCCGTCGCCGACGCCATAACCACCCTCAGCCACGACCATGGCTACGGACCCGAGATCGAGACCTGGCTGCTGACCGAACTCGCCGACCACGCCGACCGCGCCGATTTCGACCGCCTGCGCGCTGCCTTTCCGATCGCCGAGAGCAGCGATCACCTCTGGCGCGTCTACATCGACCGCATGGCGTCCGCCGTCACGTGCCGCCCCACCGTGCTCGATGCGCTCACCCGCCTGAAGGACGCCGGCTGGAGCATCGGAGTCGCCACCAACGGGGCCAGCGACATCCAACGCGCCAAAGTACGCGCCACCGGGCTCGCCGACCTGATCGACGGCATCGCCGCCTCCGGCGACATCGACGTACGCAAGCCCGATCCGAGGCTCTTCGAGCTGGCGGCGGCCCGGTGCGGCACCCAGCTCACCCCCGGCGACTGGATGACCGGCGACAACCCCGAAACCGACATCGCCGGCGGCTACAGCGCCGGCCTGCGCACCATATGGGTACGCGGTCGTACCTGGCCCGACGGACTGGACACCCCCCACCACACCGTCGACGACGTCACCGAGGCGGTCGACTACCTGCTCGCCCACTCCCGGTGAGGACGGACTCGCCCGGGGGGAACCTGCGGTGAGCCAGGCCGAGTGATCTGTTCGCTGCCCGCTGGGAGTTGTCCCAGCCGGTCTTGCCGGTCTTGCCGGTCTCGCCGGTCTCGCCGGTCTCGCCGGTCTCGCCGGCCTGGCGGCCGGAACGCCGCGGCCGGGGGCTCGGCATCGGCCGGCCGCCCGACCACGCCCCGCGCTGTCTGCCGGACGCGGTCCTCGTCGCCATGAGACCGGGAGCCGCTGGTTCCCCGCACAGCGGGCCACACGCAGAGAGCGCCCGCGTACCGCGCAGGCCGGGCAGGACGACGCCCCCTCGGACACCGGGTCACCTCGCGGGCGTGGGACGGCCTGCGGGGACCGCGTCCACGCAGGTGCCCGGGTGGCCCCGGTGCGTGCGGCTTCCGGCCCGCTGGAGGTGGACGACGGCGTCGAGTCCACCGCCGGGAGCCGCCTCCAGGGTGACCTCGCCACCGCCGGCGCGGGTGAGGTGCCGGACCATCGGCAGGCCGAGGCCCGTGCCGTCGTGGTCGGCGTCGGCGGCTCGCCAGAAGCGGTCGAAGGCGCGCTGCCGTTCGGCCTCGCTCATGCCGGGTCCCTGGTCGGTCACATGCAGCTCGGCCATGGGCGGGGTGCGGCTGTCTTCCTTGGGAGCGACGGTCGCCAGCGTGATGGCGGATCCCGGCGGGGACACACGCAGTGCGTTGGAGAGCAGGTTGTCGATGATCTGCTCCAGGGCGCCGGGCACCGCCCACACCCTGACGGCCGCGGCCCCGGAGACAATGAGGTCGACGTCTTGTTCGTCGGCGAAGGCCGTCCAGATCGCCGCGCGATCGGCCACGACGGCAGGGAGATCGACTGCCTCCGGCCTGATCGCGGAGTTCTCCAGCCGGGCGAGCGCGAGCAGCCCCTGCACCATACGACTGAGCCGCTCCAGCTCGCCGAGCGCCTGGTCCAGGCTGTTGTGGGCGCAGGGGTCGAGGTGCGGTTCGAAGTTCTCCAGGCGCAGGCGCAGGGCCGTCAGCGGAGTCTTCAGCTGGTGCGACGCCTCGGAGGCGAACGCCTGCTGGGCCTGGAGCAGGTGCTGGAGCCGGGTCGCGGTTCTCGTGAACGACGCGACGAGGCGGCGCAGCTCCGGCGGCCCCTGGTCGGCGGCCGGTGGATCGGTGATCCGGCCTTCGGCGAGTTGTGCGGTGGCGCGTTCGAGGGTCTGGAGGGGACGGGTGACAGAGCGGGCGAGAGCGAAGCCGATCACGGAGACGGCGGCCAGGACGCCGAGCCCGGCAGCCGCGAGGACCAGCCAGGTGGCGTGGACCTTCGCCGTGATCGGCCCGAGGAGATAGGTGGTCCGCACGACGCAGGCGACGGCGGCGGCGGAGCCGCCCGGCACGGTGACGAAGAGGACGTCGCCGCCCGTGGACGGGTCGCTGCGGGTGCCGACGGCGGGACGGCCGCGCAGCGCGGCGAAGACGCCCGGCTCGGCGGACAGATCCTTGCCGGCCAGGGTCCGGGCGGCGGTGTCGGTGAGGACGATGCCCCGGCGGTCGGCGACCAGTACACGGCTGCCGGTTCGCCGCCCGTACGCGCGGGCGAGTTCGGGCAGGTCGGCCGTCAGCCCGTGCTCCATCTTGTCCTCACAGACCTCCGCGAGCGTCATCGCCCCCTGCTGCGCCGCGTGGGAGAAGCGGGACAGCTCGCTGCGGGCGTAGAAGACGCCGAAGGGCACTTCCAGTGCGAGCAGGACGAACAGCATGAGGCTCAGATGGCTGAGCAGCAGGCGCCGCGTCACCGGGGTGTTCCCCCGCGCGCCGGCACCGCGGCGGACGTGGTGTCGGCGTGTGCCGGTGGGACCAGGCGGAAGCCGATGCCGCGGATGTTCTCGATCCAGGCGGAGTCGCCGAGTTTGCGGCGCAGCGCGGCGATGTGGACGTCCAGGGTCTTGGTGGGTCCGAAGAAGTTCGGTTCCCACGCCGTGTCGAGGATCTGCCGGCGGGAGCAGACCGCTCCGGGGTCCTCCGCGAGGCAGACGAGCAGATCGAACTCCTTGGGTGCCAGGGCGACGGGTGCCTGGTGCAGACGTACCTGCCGGGTGCGGCGGTCGATGGTCAGCGGGCCGATCCGCTGGACGTCGGGCGTCCTGGCCGGTGCCGGGTCGTCCGAGGGATCCGGTTCCGTACGGCGGGTGTCCGCGCCCGCCGGCCGGGCGCGGCGGGTGACGGCACGGATCCGGGCGACGAGCTCCCGTACGCCGAAGGGCTTGGAGACGTAGTCGTCCGCGCCCAGCTCCAGACCGAGCACCCGGTCCACCTCGTCGTCCCGGGCGGTGATCATGATGATCGGCACGGACGAGCGGGACCGGATGGCACGGCAGACGTCGAGGCCGTCCATATCGGGCAGCCCCAGGTCCAGCAGCACCATCGCCGCCTCCGGCACGGCAAGGCCGTCGGCCCCCGTTCTGGCGTGTTCGACGGTGAATCCGAAACGGCGCAGTCCCTCCATCAACGGCAGGGCCACCCGGTCGTCGTCCTCGATCAGCAAGACACGCATGCCGAAAGGCTCACAGACCTTTGCCACAGGGTGTGGAGCAAACGCCGGAACCTCCCCCGAGCCGGTGATCCCGCACGCTCGGCGTAACCGCGGAAGAGTGCCGCGACGACGACATCCAGGACATGGACAGCGGGGAGTAAGCGGGGAGTTAAGGCCGCGGGCGTCGCGGGTGCGGTCGCCCAGGCGACAGCGGGAAACCGATACAGGGGCGGACAGCGTACGAGGAAATCGCTGCCGTCGGAATCGACTGGGGGTGGGGGAGGAAAACGGCAGCATCGCGGGAATCCGGGGATTCCCGCTGTATGTGCTCTGGCAATTCGCTTGATCGTCTTCCCGTAGCGTCGGTCGCACGGCCGGTGCCACCGGGGCACCGTGCGGCACGCACCCCCACGAGCACCTGGGATGTCCCATGCCCCTTGACGAACTACGCCTCGCGCGCCCGGACCTGGTGGAGCCCTTCACGACCGCGCTCCCGGGAGCGCGCGCCACCGTGCTGGGCCGGCTGTGGGGGGCCTTCGCGCGAGAACCCGTGCCCGGTGTCCTCGGGCGCCGCAGGGACGCCGGCGCCCTGGTGGTGGAGCTGCGACGAGGCGGCACGCTCTCGGCGGTCGAGTCCAGCGCCCGGCCGTTCGCCGAGGTGCCCGACGACTTCGCCGTATCCGGGCCGGACGGGACGGTCAGCGGGCCGGTGGAGTTGCTGGCCCAGCTGGACCTGCGCACCCCCGCCGCCGAGCGACTGGCGGCCGAGCTGGACAACAGCGTCGTCAACCTGGCCTTGGCCCGCGCCGCGAACGCCGGAGGAAGGGGCGCGCCGGAGGACTCGGCGGATGCCGAGCAGGCGGTCGTCGACGGCCATCCGCAGCACCCCTGCTGCCGGACGCGCACCGGCATGTCGATCGCCGAGGTGCTCGCCTACGCACCCGAGCACCACCCGGTCGTCCGGCTGGCGCTGCTTCGCGTCCCGGCCGACCGCTGGCGGGGGGCCGGGACCTGGCCGCGGCACCTGCGGGACGGCGACACGGTCCTGCTGCCGCTGCACCCGTGGCAGCGGGACCACGTGCTCGTGCACCACCCCGACCTGGCCGTCGTGGAGGAGACGATCCCGGCCCGGCCGCTGCTGTCGATGCGCACCCTGGTGCCCCTGGGCGCCCTGTCGGGCTGCCACATCAAGACCGCCCTCGACGTCCAGGTCACCAACTACCGGCGCACCATCTCCCCGGCCGAGGTCGCGGACGGGCCCCCGCTGTCCGACCTCGTCTCGGCCGTCGTCGACAAGGCCGGGTACGGCGGAAGCCTGCGCGTTCTGCGGGAGCTGGGCGGTGGCGCGGTGTGCGTCGACGGGCAGCCGTCGGCGAGCCTCGCGGCGATGGTCCGGGAGTCGACCGAGTGCTGCCTCGACGCCGGGGAGATCGCGGTTCCGCTCACCGCCGTCCACGCGACCGGAGCCGCCGTGGTGGCGGGGGACCCGGTGCGCTGGCTGTCGGACTTCGCCGGGCTGGTCCTGCCGCCCGCGCTGACGCTGCTGTCCATGGGCGTGGCACTGGAGGCCCACGGCCAGAACACCCTCGTCGTCCTGCGGGACGGGCGGCCGGTGCGGGTGCTGTACCGGGACCTGGACGGCGTACGGGTCAGCCCGCGCCGCCTGGCCCGCTGCGGCTTCACCCTGCCTCCCCTGCTCGGCACCCGCGCGGGCGACGACGTGGAGGCGCTGCGCACCAAACTGTTCGGCGGTCTGATCAGCGGGGTCTTCAGCGAGCTGGTCGACGTGCTCAGCCGGACGCGGGGGGCCGATCCACGAGTGCTGTGGGGTGTGGTGGCCGAGGCCGGCCGCCGGGTGTACGCCGGCCTGCCGGAGCAGGAGGACGAGGCCGCGTTCCTCGGCGACACCATGCCCCTGAAGGCGACCATCGCCATGCGCCTGGCCGAGGACCCGGGCAGGGCGCGGTGGACGCCCGTCCCCAATCCCCTGGCGCCGTGCCGTTGAACCCCGACACCGACCACCGTCCCCCTGGAGCGACCGTATGACCACCGGCACTGCCCCCGGCACCACCACCTGCGGCGCGAGCGCGCCCGTCACGACAGCCGACACCGTCACTGCCCACACGCTGCTCAACTGCCTGATCCGTGAGGTCTCCGCCCCCGAACACCAGGTGACGGTCGACGGCGACCACCTCCTGCTCCGGCTGCCGCGCCACGGGATCCTGCTGCGTTCCCCGCTGCGCCGGGTCTCGCTGATCGGAGCGCACCGCTTCGAGGGCCCGGTACAGCGGCTCGACGACGACGCCTGGACGACCGTGAGCTGGCGAGAGCTGGCCGGTTACATCCGGCACGAACTGGAACTGCGCACGGGTGTCGCCAACGAGGAGTTCCTCGCCCAGGTCGCCGACAGCCGGGAGACGATCCGCACCGCGCTCGAAGAGCGGGCGGGCGCGACACCGCACACGGACCCGTACGTGGCGTCGGAGCAGTCCCTGGTGTTCGGCCACCGCTTCCACCCCACTCCCAAGTCCCGCACCGGCGACCCGGCGGACTGGCTGGCGTACGGCCCGGAGACCGGCGCGCGTTTCCGCCTGCGCTACCTGGCCGTGCGCCGCCACCTCGTGCGGGAGGAGGGCGAGCTGCGCGAGCTGGACGCGCTGCACCCGGCGACCGACCCGGAATTCGCCGTCCTGCCGGTGCACCCCTGGCAGTTCCGGCTGCTCGGGGAGCACCAGGCGTTGCGCGAGGCCATGGCCCTCGGCGATGTGGCCGACACCGGGGTGAGCGGACCGGAACTGGTGCCGACCGCGTCGGTGCGCACGCTGTACGACGTCGAGAGCGACACCTTCCTGAAGTTCAGCCTGAACGTGCGCCTCACCAACTGCGTTCGCAGGCACGCCAGTTACGAGCTGTCCGGCGCCGTCGCCCTCAATCGCCTGCTCCGGCCCGTCTTCACCGGACTCGCCGGTCGCTTCCCCGGGTGCGCGCTCCTGGCCGAGCCCGGCTACCGCACACTGGACGTGGCCGGCGACACGGCCCTCCTGGAGGGGCTCGGCGTCATCGTCCGCTCCGGCCTGCGCCGCCACCTGCGTCCCGGGGTGACGCCCCTGCTCGCCGCCGCGGTGGCGGACGAGTACCCCTCCGGCGCGGCGCACGTCTCCCGTCTGCTCGCCCGCGGTGACGGGGACGTACTGGCCTGGTGGGACGCGTACCTGCGGCTGCTGCTGCCACCGGTGCTGGCCGCCTACTTCGAACACGGCGTCGTACTCGAGCCCCACCTCCAGAACGTCGTCGTGGGCGTGCACGCGGACGGCACTCCGGCACAGATGTTCTTCCGCGACCTGGAGGGCACCAAGCTCCTGCCCGGGCGCCACGAGCGCGCCCTCGCGGATCTGCCCGAGGACGTCCGCGGTCCCCTCACCTACGACCCGGAACGCGGCTGGAACCGGGTCGCGTACTGCCTCCTGGTCAACCACGCGGCCGAAGTGCTCGGCGCCCTGGCCGACCTCGACCCGGCCCTGGAACCCGCCCTCTGGGGCCTGGTCCGCGACCACCTCCACGCCTACGCCCGCACCGCCGGCCAACCGCCGCGCCTGCGCGCCCTGCTGTCCGGAGTACCTCTGCCGGCGAAGGCCAACCTGCTCCTGCGCTGGTCCCGCAAGGCCGACCGGCACGCCACCTACGTCCCCCTGACCAGCCCCCTCGGCGCGGACTTCCCCCGCGAGGCGATCCGGTGAGGGCCGCCCTGCTGGACCACGTCGTCCGGCTGACCGACGACGACCTGCCCGCTTACCTCTACGACCTCCCGGCCCTGCGCGAGCACGTCCACGCCGTCCGGGCCGCACTGCCGGACCGTGTCGGGCTGCTGTACGCGGCCAAGGCCAACGCCGACCCCCGGATCCTCGGGGCCCTGGCCGGTCACGTCGACGGTTTCGAGGTGGCCTCCGGCGGCGAGCTCGGCCATGTCCGCGCGCTCCTTCCCGACGCGCCGGTCGCCTTCGGGGGCCCCGGCAAGACACGGACGGAACTGGCCCACGCGCTCGACGCCGGAGTGGAGCGCCTGCACATCGAGAGCGCACACGAACTACGGCTGCTCACCGGCCTGTTGGACGGCCGGACGGTCGACGTCCTCCTCCGCGTCAACCTCCCCGTCGACCTGCCTGTCGATCTCGACCGGGCCGGCCTGGTCATGGGCGGCCGGCCCAGCCCCTTCGGCATGGACCCCGCGCGGCTGGACCGCTGCCTGGAGCTGATCGCCCCCGTCCCCGGCATCCGGCTGCGCGGCCTCCACTTCCACCTGGCCAGCGGCCTCACGGCCCCGGCCCACCTGGCGCTCGTCGACGGGATCCTGGCCTGGGCCGAAAGCTGGGCGGCGCACCGTCGCGGCGTGCGCCTGTCCGAGGTGAACGTCGGCGGGGGGATGGGCGTCGACTACGCGCACCCGCACCAGAGGTTCGACTGGCCCGCGTTCGGCGCCGGACTGCGCCTGCCCCTGGCCCGCCACCCCGGTCTCACCTTGCGGATCGAACCCGGTCGCTCGGTCACCGCCTACTGCGGGTGGTACGTCACCCAGGTCCTTGACATCAAGTTCAGCCGCGGCCAGGCGTTCGCCGTGCTGCGCGGCGGCACCCACCATCTGCGCACCCCGAGCGCGAAACAGCACGACCAGCCCTTCGAGGTGATCCCCGACGACGTCTGGCCGAGCCCCTGGGACCGGCCAGAGGTCCGCGACGAGCCGGTGACGCTGGTCGGACAGCTGTGCACACCCAAGGACGTCCTGGCACGCCGGGTCAGGGTCGCACGGCTGCGCGTCGGCGACCGGATCGCCTTCGCCATGGCCGGCGCCTACGCCTGGAACATCTCCCACCACGGCTTCCTCATGCACCCCCACCCGACCTTCCACCACGTCGACGAAGCCGAGGTGCCCACCCCGGGCGCGTACGCCCGCCGACCGTCATGAGCGCGGTCCCCCGCCTGCCGGTGAAGGCCGTACTCACCGTCCGGAACTTCCGTCGCTACCTGCTCGGACAGCTGACGTCCAACATCGGCACCTGGATGCAGCGCGCCGCCCAGGACCTGCTCGTCCTCCGCCTCACCGGCGACAGCGGCAGCGCGGTCGGCATCGTGACCGCACTACAGTTCCTCCCCCAGACGCTGTTCGGCCTGACCGGAGGCGTCCTCGCCGACCGGTACCCCAAGCGGCGGCTGCTGCTGCTCACCCAGACGGCCATGGGGGCGCAGTCGCTGCTGCTCGGACTGCTGACCGTCACCGGGGAGGTGAATCTGCCGTCCGTCTACGCGCTGGCCTTCGCCCTGGGCACCGCCACCGCCGTGGACGGCCCCGCCCGGGGCGCCTACCTCTCCGAACTGGTCGCGCGCGAGTTCGTGACCACCGCGGTCAGCCTGAACTCCGCCCAGTTCAACGTGGCCCGCGCCGTCGGCCCCGCCCTCGCCGGCCTGGCGGTCGCCGCCTTCGGCGCGGGCCCGGTGTTCCTCGTGAACGCGGCCTCGTACCTGGCCGTCCTCTACGGTCTGATCACCATCAGGACGGACGACGCGGGCGCCCCGGGCGAGCGCGGCCGGCCCCGGCCCAGCCGCACCCGGCCGCGCGACGCCTTCCGCCACATCGCCTCCACGCCCGGACTGCTCCTGCCGCTGGTCCTGATCGCCTTCGTCGGCACCTTCGGCCTCAATTTCCAGGTGACCATCTCCCTGGTGGCGATCACGGCCTTCCACACCGGCGCCGCCGCCTTCGGCTGGCTCTCCGCCGCGTACGCCCTGGGCAGTCTCGCCGGCGCGCTCCACGGGGCGAGCCGCGGCGGGCAACCCACGGCACGCCGTCTGGTCACCGCCACGGTCGTCTTCGGGGCACTGGAGACCGCACTGGGCCTGATGCCGGGCTACGGCACGTTCATGGCCCTGCTGCTGCCCACCGGTTTCGCCGCGGTGACCGTGACCACGACCGCCAACGCGCTCACACAGCTCCATGCCGACCCGCACCTGCGGGGCCGCGTCATGTCCGTCTACTTCCTGGTCCTCCTCGGCGGCACTCCGGTGGGCGCCCCGCTGGTGGGCATGGTGTCGGACGCCCTGGGCGTCCGCTCCACCCTGCTCCTGGGCGGCGTGGTCTCGGCCTCCGCCGCGCTCGCGCTCCCCGCCCTGATCCCGGTGATGACCGGAAGACGCCGTCCGAAGGCTGGATCGACACCGCCCGCGCCGGCCGCGGCACCGGCGCCGAGGTGACGCGCACGCCACCTCGGCCGACGGAAGCCCCGGCCGGCGCGCCGCGTCGGTTTCTGTGCCCCTTCAGCGTTTCAGGGCGTACACGTACCTGGTGCGGTACTTGCCGGGGTGGGTGTCGTCGTCCCCGGGCGCGTACTCGCCCAGGGTCCACAGCACGTCACCGCGGGCGTCGTAGCTGAGGTCCTCGGGTCCGGGCGGGAGTTCCCAGGTGGTGCCGGCCGGGCGCCAGCTCCGGAGCTCGCCGTTGCCGCTCACGCCGTGGCCGACGTTCAGGTAGTAGCGTCCCCGGACACTCACCGCGCCCTGGACCGACCGGGGTCCCGGGTAGACGATCGGGACGCCCGACGTGCCCCTGGCCAGCAGACCCGTTCGCGGGTTCAGCGGCCACCGCGCGATCCTGGGCCGGTGGCCGTCCTGCGACCACTCGCTCACCACCAGGCGGTGCGTCGCCTGCGAGCGGTCCAGCGAGACCTGGGAGTAGGTGAAGCCGCCTGCCCTGTCGCGGTAGGTCAGCACCTGGGGCAGGACGTACGCGTACCCGTCGGCGCTGTAGTAGCCGTCCTGGAACCCGAAGCGGCCCTGGTTCCGTGCGGCGGTCCGGACCCGCAGCATGTTCTCCAGGTTGAAGACCCGCAGTCCGACGCGGGTGTCGGTGACGTACAGCCACTTGCCGTACCAGACCAGACCGCCCGCGTGCACATGGACGGCGCGGAACCCCGGGTCCCGGCCCTGCATCACCGGTTCGGCCAGCAGGGCGTGCCAGTACCGGACCGGACCGGAGGCCGGCACGTGCACCAGGCTGATCCGCGTGCCCTCCGAACGTGCCCCGGGGTGGGCGTCCCAGGACACCAGCAGCACGGTGTCGCCTGGGGATCCGCCGAAGGCGTCGTAGTTGCTCGTGATGCCCTGGGGTCGCCAGTTCGGGGTGAGGAAGTCGGGGCCCTCCCAGCGGAATCCGGTCTTCAGGCGCGGGACGCGCCGGGGGTCGGATGGGCGGCCGGCCGGATAGGGCACCCGGCTGATCCTTGTGCCGGTGTATTGCGGGCTGCTCCGTACGATCTCGTTGGTCGGCACCCGCCAGAGGCCGACCCGATCGCCCTGCCGCGCCGCACGGTCGTTCAGGCGTTGGATGACGGCCCAGTACCTCTGCCAGGTGTCACCGGGGTCGAGTCGGCGGGCGGTCTCGGCGGCGTACGCGGCCGGCGACGGGAGCAGTTCCCCCGCCGCCGCGGCGAGGGGTGCCACGGCCATGCCCCGGAGGAGGGCTCTTCGTAAGGTGTCCATACCCGGTCAAGGTAGGCAGAGCCGCCCTCCCTGCCTATGGTGCCCATCGTTTTCCGGACATCGGCCCCTGCTGCCGAAGAGCAGGCGTAGACGCATCGCCAAGCATGCCTGCACTCAGCGCTAACGCAATCCATGGTGCTGCCACTTACCGTGAAACGCGTACGCCAGCGAGTGAGAACCAATTATCAGCACAGGGGGATTCGTTTTCGATGTACACACGTACTCTCGCCCGCACGGCGGTGGCCGTCTGTGCCGCCGGCGTCGTGTCAGCCATGGCCATGGCACCGGTTTCGGCGACCGGAAATGCCTCGGTGTACACCAACGGCACGGAACGCGGCCGGGTGAACTACTGGAGCGGCACCGACGACTTCCGGGTCTCCGACACGAGCTGCGACGGCCGCAGCGTCTACACCCAGTACCAAAGGGCCGGAGCGAGCACGGTGAGGCTGAATCACAAGGGAGGCTGCGGCACGTACGTGATTGTCAACCGCACCTTCGCCAACGGCCAGACGATCAAGTACCGCGTCTGCGTCGATGTTCCTGTCGCCCGTGACATCTGCGGTCCGTGGAAGCGGGACACCACGGGCTGACCTCGCCCACCCACACCGGCTCAAGGACCAGGCGCCGCGGCCTGAGATGCCGACGGCGCGAAGAAGAAGGGGGAAACAATGAACCGCGTGAAGAGGAATCTGGCCCTCGCGGGCCTCGCGACGTCCTCGCTCGTTCTGGGGTCTTTCGTGATTCCTGGAACGGCATCGGCGGCACCGGCTCGCTGCAATGAGGTCTTCTACTTCAAGGTGACCAAGTTGGGCCGCCCGACGTACAAGAGCATCGGCCCGACGGTCAGCAAGAGGAACGCCGCCTCGACCACCTCCACCCTCAAGTACGCGATCCGGACCGACACGACGCGTTCGTCCACCTATCACCGCGAGGCCGGCGGCAGCCTGGACTGGGGGATCGGCAAGGTGGAGGCGAAGACCAGCTACGACATCACCAAGACCGTCTCCAAAGGCAGGACGGTGACGAACACCTTGAAAGTGGGGCCGGGGAAGCGCGGTTACACCCGGCCGATGGTCGAGTACCGCAAGTTCATGATCGACGAGTACGTCCAAGGGGAGGACTGCCAGCATCGGCTCTACAAATCCTACGGAGTACTGACCGGCATCACTTCCTCGATTCACTTCGCGGAATGCGTCTCCAAGGATCCGTGCACCCCGAAGCCGTAGCGTGCGGCGCGGCACCGCATGGCGATCGGTCGGGCGGAGAGGCGAGCGTCCTCGCCCGGCCGATCGGCCGTCGTGGCGTACACGACCGGGAGCGCCGGGTCCCCGCCCGCCGGCGGCGAGAGTGCGTGCATGGCGTCGCGCGGCAGACGGGAGTTCGACGACAGGGCCTAGATGAGTAAGTCCGATGTGCTGGTCAGTGGTCGTAAGCGGTCAGTGAGCGGGTGACCGGT
>NZ_BMVN01000036.1:0-94905 GCF_014650735.1 Streptomyces canarius | reverse complement strand
GCGGATCACCGTGCCGTCCGGGTTCACGACCTTCAGCGGCAGGCCGAGGCCGTTGTACTCCGCTCGTGCCTCGCGGCCGTCCGGGCGGACCACCCGCGTGAGGTTGCCGACGGCGTCGTACTCGAACGTCGTCGTGTGGCCCAGCGGGTCCGTCGCGGACAGTAGGCGGTTGTAACGGTCGTTGGCGTAACGGGTGGTGGCGCCGAAAGCGTTGGTCTCGGCGATGACCTGGCACCGGCGATTGATCAGGTAGTGGGTGGTGTGGCCGTGTGAATCGGTGACGGTCGTGCTGTGCTCACCGGTGCCGGGATCCGCTGGCGCATAAGTGAAAGTCGAGGCCAAGTGTCCGGCGGCGCCGGACTGGTGGGTGCAGCGGTCCTCGTCGTCGTAGACGTAGGTGAAGTGACTGTCGTTGGTGTCGGACCAGGAGGTGATGCGACCCCGCTCGTCGTACTCGAAGCGGGTGGGGTGGCCGGGGGGTGTGACGACCTCGGTGAGGTGGCCGTCGGTGTAGTCGTAATGGATCAGTTCCCGGCCGATGTCGTCCGCCGCCGCGCCCGCCAGGCGCAGCGCGGTGACACGACCGTTGGCGGTCGATACCAGCAGGCGATAACCGCCGCTGTGGGTGAGAGCGCTGGGTGCTCCGGTGATGTCGTACTCATAGGTGATCCAGTTGCCGTTGCGGTCGTCGACCTGTTCGAGTACCGCCAGGCTCTCGGAGCGGTCGGCGAAGTGCCGTACTTGGCCCGTCTCGGGGTCGGTGAGGGTATAGCCGCCGTCCGTGCGGTCCAGCGGCCAGCGTGGGCCGTGGGTGGGCAGGGTGGGCAGGCCCGGGGCCGGGTGCGGGTAGGCGAGTGTCAGGCCGTCCTCGCCGACGTAGACGACGCCCTGTGGGTCGATTTCCAGGCGCTGGTCGAGCGTGGAGGACCAGGTCGGACCGAACCAGCCACCGAGCCGGTACGACGATTCGAACTGGCGCTTGACGACAAGGGGCAGCGTGCCGGGGAGTGCGACGTCGACCTGCGGCAGCAGCATCCGGCCGGTAGCGACGTCGACGGGGTCCTTCTCGCAGACCTTGTCGACCGGGCGCCGGGACACATCCTCCGCGCCCTCCTCGACAGCGTTCCGGGCACCCTTGCGTACTCCCTGCTCTGCGACTTCCTCCGCGCCCTTCTTCAGCCCGAGCCGCAGTCCTCCCCGGGCCAGTCCCGCGCCCTTCGTGCCGATCACCTCGGGCAGCAGGCGTCCGCCGAACTCGGAGGGGTCCTTGCGGGCCTCGTCCCACATGGTCTTCGCGGTGCGTTCGGGGTGGGCGGCGGTGGAGGTCAGGCCGGAGAGCGTCATGCTGACGTTTTGCAGGTAGGCGGCGGGGTGGGTGAGGTTGTAGGGGTCGGCGGGGTTCAGGCCGCGTACGAAGTTGACCAGCCCGGCGGTGCCTTTGGCCACGCCGCCGGCGAAGTGGGTCAGTTCGATGCCGGTGGAGAGTGCTTGGTCGGTGAAGTCGTCCTTGAGGCGGCTCAGGGGCGGGGGCTCGGCGGGGGCGTGGGCCAGGGCGGCCTTGACCTTGCCCTGGGCCTCGCAGGCCGCGGTGTTGCGCTGCTTGCGGGCTTCGGCGAGCTTGGCGTGCGCGGCCTGGATGTCGGCCTTGCCCGGGTCCTGGAAGGGCTCCGGTTTCGGGCCGGGGTCCTCCTCGGTCTTGATCTTGGCGTTGTAGGCGTCGACCTTCTTGTTGTACGCCTCCACCGCGTCCTTGGACGCCTTCACACCCTTCTTGTAGAGCTCGACGGCTTCCTTGGCCTGCCCTTGTGCCCACGTGACGGTGTCGGCGTACGACTCCAGAGCGGCTGCCGCCGTGCCGCACGCCTCGGCCGCCTGCGCCCACTTGGCGGGGTGCACGGCGAACTTCTCCCGGAACGCGTCCCCGCCCTCGCCCTTCCAGCCGGAGGAGTCGACCTTCTTCAGCCCCTGGCTGACCTTGTCGAACGCGCCGTGGAAGTCCCGCAGGTGCCTGGCGCTCCCACGGATCTTCTGCGGGCTGCCGTGGACGAGTTCGTTGGCCTCCTCGCTCTGGCCGAGCTGCTGCTCACCCGGGGTCGCCCCGAGGTCGGAGGCGACCCCGTCGCCCCAGTCCTCCACGGTGTCGGCCCAGTCGTGGGCGCCGACGTAGTCCAGCGCCCCGCCCAGCTTGTCGGTGCCGTAGTCGACCGCCTCGCCGAGCTTCTTCTTGCCCTCGTCGTAGAGGTGTTCGCCGTAGCCCAGGGCGCTGTTCAGGCCGTCGCCGATGTCACCGAAGACCCCCATCAGCCCTCACCGCCCTGCTGCTCGGCGGCCTGGGCGCGGGCTTCGGGCGAGGGTCCGGAGACGTCGTCCACCAGCCGGTCGTACTGCTCGTCGGACATGCCCAGCGCGCTGTGCAGGTTCTCGGGGTTCACCCCGGGCACCGGTCCCAGGGTGCGGGAGGTCATCACATCGCGGGTGGCGTCCTTCCAGCCCTGCTTGCTGGTGTCCCAGGCCTGCTCGAAGGACTCCTTGCTGTAGTCCACGTCCCCGCCGTACGCACCGGAGGAGACGATGTCACCCCAGCCCGTCTTCTCCACGTCCTCCTCGGAGGCGTACGGATTGCCGACGGCCGCGTTGGTGACGATCTTGAAGGTGCCCTCCACGTACTGGTCGGTCTCGTAGTACGTGCCCGCCGCCAGGCCCGTCTTCGCGGCGAAGCCGTTGCCCTCGTTGACCAGCGACCGCACACCCCACTCCCAGCGTTCGCAGAACGACGTGAACTCGTCCGTCAGCCCCTCGTGGCCCAGTTCCAGCCCGGACAGGGCGATGTCGGAGAAACCACGCCCGGCACCGGCCTCGCCGACCATGCCCAGTTCCTTCAACTCCCCCAGGGCCTCGGTCAGGCCCTGGGCGATCAGGCCGAGTCCCTGCGTCGTCAGATCCTTGCCGCCGCCCCCGGTCACCGTCCGTCCCCCTCGTTCACCGCCACCTCGTCGACGTCCACCGCCACCTCGTCCGGCACGATCCCGCGCACCGGAGGAAAGACCACCCCGTCCTCCCCGTCCGCACAGTCCAGCGCCACCCCGCACGGCACCCCGACCGCCGGGACCGCCGCGTCCAGCAGACGCGCCCCCAGCCACCGCTGATACGACCACTCCCGGTCACCCTCACCCCGCGCGAGGGCGAAACGCGCCAACGCCCCCTCGTTCGAGAAGGCGTAGAACCAGCGCACACCACCGAAGTCCGCCGTGAGGGGCGCGCCATCCTGGTCCACCGGTACGAGCACCGCGGTACGCCGGAACTCACCCAGCAAGGCCGCGAATTCATGCCGCCCGCGCTCAGCGGCTTCGGCCTGCGTTGCGCCACGCTCGGGCAAAGCGACGCCTTCGGACGCCTCCGGTGCGGTTGTGTGCCGCTGGTCCGTAGCGACCGGGTTCATAGAGTCGTACAGCCGTGACCTCGGCGTTTTCGCCAGCGGTCCGGCATCGCCCCCGTGATCGTTCACGGCCGGATCATCACACCACCACGTTCTGGATCGCAACGCGGAGCGGGGGTCCGGTCAACAGGACGACCGGATCTCGGCCTTCGTGAACGGTCACGCCTCGGGCAGCCCCCCGCTCAGCCTCCGCAGTACCGCCCCGCAGCGTCGTGCGTACGCGTGCTGGAGTCCGCGGGTCGCCGGGCCGCCCGCGCGGGCGTACCACTTGGCGGCCTTGCTGAAGGCCGCCACCGTCAGCCAGACCGTGCCGTCGCCGGTGCGGTCGACCACGAAGGCCTCCTCGCCGCACTCGGGGTGGCCTTCGAGGGTGCCGTAGGCCCAGCCGGCCCGGCGGTGCTCCTCGGCCGTCCATATGATGCGGCAGGGGGCCTTGATGACGCCGGCCAGGGTGACGGTGACGTCGGTTCCGGGGGCGGCGCGGTCGGCGCCGGCGTCTATGCCGACGCCCAGCGCGCGGTGCATCTCCCAAGTCAGGACCGCCTCGGCGGCCCGCTGGAACACCTCCTGGCCTTCGCCGAGGCGGGTGCGGACCAGCATGGGGTGGAAGCCGGGCGGGCAGAAGGTGAGATCGTCGCGGGTCGCGCCGACCGGCTCGTAGGTGAAGGGCGCCGAGGACATGGGTCACAAGGGTAGGGCGGCACCCGGAAGAACCGCTTCCCGGGTGCCGCCCCCTCACGAGCCGGCGCGGACTAGCTGACGTTGACCGCCGTCCAGGCCGCCGCGACCGCGTTGTACTCGGCGCTGCCGGAGCCGTACAGCGCGGACGCCGCGTTCAGGGTCGCCGTGCGGGCGGCCTTGTAGTTGGTCGTCGACGTCATGTACGTGGTCAGCGCCTTGTACCAGATCTGGAGCGCCTTGGCGCGGCCGATGCCGGTGACCGCGGCGCCGTTGTAGGTCGGCGAGTTGTAGGTCACGCCGTTGATCGTCTTCGAACCGCTGCCCTCGGACAGCAGGTAGAAGAAGTGGTTCGCGACGCCGGACGAGTAGTGCACGTCCTTGCTGCCGACGGACGAGGACCAGTAGTCGGCCGAGGCGCCGTCCTTGCTGGGCTTGTCCATGTAGCGCAGCGGGGTGCCGTCGCCGTTGATGTCGATCTTCTCGCCGATGAGGTAGTCACCGGCGTCGGCGGAGTTGTTCGCGAAGAACTCCACGCCCGTGCCGAAGATGTCCGAGGTGGCCTCGTTCAGGCCGCCGGACTCACCGCTGTAGTTCAGGCCGGCGGTGTTGGAGGTGACGCCGTGGCTCATCTCGTGGCCGGCCACGTCCAGCGAGGTCAGCGGGTCGACGTTGCCGGAGCCGTCGCCGTAGGTCATGCAGAAGCAGCTGTCGTCCCAGAACGCGTTCACGTAGGCGTTGCCGTAGTGCACGCGGGAGTAGGCGCCGACACCGTTGTTCTTGATGCCGTTGCGGCCGAAGGTGCTCTTGTAGAAGTCCCAGGTCTCGGCGGCGCCGTACGCGGCGTCGGCGGCCGCGGTCTGGTCGGAGGAGGAGCTGGAGGCGGTACCGGTGCCGAAGACGTTGGTGGAGCTGGCCACCAGGGTGCCCGTGCCGGACGTCTTGCGGGCCAGGTTGTAGGTCTTGTGGTTGCCCCGCGCGCTGTCGGTGAGCTGGTAGGTCGAGCCCGACTGCACGGAGTTGAGCGTGACCGTGCCGGAGTACAGCGTCTTGCCGGTCGCGGTCTCGACGCCCTGGTACTCGTAGAGCTTCTTGCCGGTGGCCGCGTCGGTGATGACGTGCAGCTGGTTCGGGGTGCCGTCGTCCTGGAGGCCGCCGACGACGGTCTCGTAGGCGAGGACGGGCTTGCCGGAGCCGGCCCAGATCACCTTGCGGGCGCCGTCCGCGGTGGCCTTGGCGGAGCCCAGCGTGTTGGCGGCGGACACCGCCTGCTTCTCGGCCTTGGCGGCGGTGATCTGCGGCTTGAGCGAGGCCACCTTGATGGCCGACTTGGTCGCCTTGGTGACGCCCTGGGTCTTGCCGGACTTGGCCGTGTGGACGATCAGGTCGCCGCCGAGCACCGGCAGGCCCGCGTAGGTGCGCTCGTAGCGGGTGTGGACGGTGCCGTCGGCGTCCTTGACGACGTCCTTGACGACCAGCTTCTCCTGGGTGCCGAGGCCTATCTGCCGGGCGGTGCCGGCCGCGTCGGCCTGGGCCTGCTGGATCAGGGTGGTGCGCGCAGCGGCGGACAGCGCGGTCGGGGCGGCGGCGAGCGGCTTGGCCGCGGGCTGGGCGGTGGCACTGGTGGTGACACCGGTGGCGAGCAGGGCTCCGGCGGCGACGGCGGTGGCGATGGCCAGAGTGGTGCGCTTGTGACGCGCGTAGAGGGGGCTCACAGAAGCTCCTTCTCGTGGGGGAGTCCGGGCAGTGTGGGGTTACTGGCCGGAATGTGTGGCGTTGTGAAGTTGCTGTGCTGCTGCGGCGGGTGGAGAGAGAGTGACATCAAGGACGCGTACATGTCAGGCCCCTGACGTGATGTTGGCTGAAAATCAACTGTCCGAGAAACATTGCAGGCAGATGAACCGGGTGCTGTCCGAGGACCACGGCCCCCGGACAGCCCCGTGGTCCCGGGCCCGTGGCGTGCGGTTTACGGGAAGGTCAGCTTCCAGCCGTTGAGTGTTCCGGTGTCGTAGGTGGCCTGATCCTGCACCCGCAACTTCCACGTGCCGTTGGCCGATTCCGCCGAGGCGTTGACCGTGTAGGTCTCGTTCACGTCGTCCGCCGAGTCCGAGGAGCTGAAGTTCTTCAGCCGGTAGGCGGTGCCCGACGGGCCGACGAGGTCGATCACCAGGTCACCGCGCCAGGTGTGGGTGATGTCCACGCTCACCTGGAGGTTGCTCGGTGCGTTCCCGCTGCGGCCGGAGACGGTGATGTCCGACGTGACGGCGGCGCCGTTGTCCGGCACCGGCACCGGCGTGGTGCTCTCGTACGACGTACCGCCGCCCCCGCCACCGGAGCGCGAGCCGACCCCGACGCCCGCCCAGGCGTCCTGCACCGCCTTGTACTCGGCGCTGGTGGTGCCGTACAGCTCGCCGGCCGCCGCGAGCGTGCCGGTGCGGGCGCCCGCGTAGTTGGTCGTGGACGTCCACTTGGTGGTCAGCGCCCGGTACCAGATCTGGAGCGCCTTGTCCCGGCCGATGCCGGTGACGGGAAGCCCGTCCGACGTCGGCGAGTTGTAGCTGACGCCGTTGACCACCTTGGCGCCGCTGCCCTCGCTGAGCAGGTAGAAGAAGTGGTTCGCCGGGCCGGACGAGTAGTGCACGTCGACGCCGCCGATGCCCGAGTACCAGCTGTCCTTGGACGCGCCGTCCTTGCTGGGCTTGTCCATGTAGCGCAGCGGGGTGCCGTTGCCGTTGATGTCGATCTTCTCGCCGATGAGGTAGTCGCCGACGTCGGAGGAGTTGTTGGCGTAGAACTCCACGCCGGTGCCCATGATGTCGCTGGTCGCCTCGTTCAGGCCGCCGGACTCCCCGCTGTAGTTGAGGTTCGCGGTGTTGGAGGTGACGCCGTGGCTCATCTCGTGGCCGGCGACGTCGATCGCGGTCAGCGGCTTGGCGTTGCCGGAGCCGTCGCCGTAGGTCATGCAGAAGCAGCTGTCGTCCCAGAACGCGTTCACGTACGCGTTGCCGTAGTGCACACGGGAGTAGGCGCCGACGCCGTCGTTCCTGATGCCGCTGCGGCCGAACGCGCTCTTGTAGAAGTCCCAGGTGACCGCGGCGCCGTAGTGGGCGTCCGCGCCCGCGGTGGCCGCGTTCGACGTGGTCCCGTTGCCCCAGGTGTCGCTGGTCTGCGAGAACAGGGTGCCGGTGCCGGAGGTGCCCCGGTTCAGGTTGTACGTCTTGTGGCCCCCGCGCGCCCCGTCGGTGAGCGTGTACGCCGAGCCCGACTGGGTCGTGGTCAGCGTGACCTGCCCGCTGTACTGGGTGTTGCCGATGCCGTTCCTGACGCCCTGGTACTCGAAGAGCTTCTTGCCGGTGGCCGCGTCCGAGACGACGTGCAGCTGGTTCGGGGTGCCGTCGTCCTGGAGGCCGCCGACGACCGTCTCGTACGCCAGCACGGGCTTGCCGCTCGCCGCCCAGATCACCTTGCGGACGCTGTCCGCGGCCGACCTGGTCCCGCCGAGCGCCTTCGCCCGCTGCACGGCCTGCTTCTCGGCGGCGGCCTTCGACACGGCCGGGGTGAGTCCGGCGACCCTCAGCGTGGCGTCGGTGGCCCGGATCACGTCCATGGTCTTGCCCGACCTGGCGGTGGTCACCACCAGGTCCCCGCCGAGCACCGGCAGACCCCCGTACGTGCGCTCGTAACGGGTGTGCAGCGTGCCGTCGGCGTCCTTGACGACGTCCTTGACGACCAGCTTCTCCTGCGCGCCCAGGCCGATCTGCCGGGCGGCGGCGGCCGTGCCGGCGTCGGCGTGGCGTATCAGCTCGGCGCGCTGCGCGGGGGTGAGCCCGACCGCCGCGTGGGCCGGGTCGGCCTGGCCGGCCCGCGGCGCCGCCGGGGCGGCGGTGGCCGCGCCGGACTGGACGGCGGCGGCGATCAGGGCGGCGACACCGGCGAGGGCGACGGTGGCGGTGCGGCGGTGCGCGGTGTGGCGGTGCGAGGTGTGGGAGGTGCGTCCGCGAGAGGAATTGCTTCTCACACTGACTCCTTCTGCGTGACCGCGGGTCGCGCGGCCGGGGAGACCGGACGGCGGGTTGGGGCGTCCGGGCAGAACAAGGCGTTACGCGAAAGCCACGTGCAGGTGCGGAGCCGCTCACACAGAAGTGCGGAAACTGTGGGGTTGCTGTGAGTCGGCCAGGGAAGAGTGGCAGGCGATCTCACCACTTGTCAGGACCGCGTCACCAACTTGGCCGGAAATGGTCCGTTGACCGGATGTTCAAGTTCGGTATGCGGACTGTTGGGCGAGCGGACCCTTGTTCGGGGCAGCGGATCACCGCTCGGGGCGGCGACGGATCACTGCTCGGGGCGCCGGCGGATCACCGTCCGGGTGCCCGCCCGTGCCACGCCCGCCACAGCGCCGCGTACGCACCGCCCGCCGCCACCAGCTCCTCGTGCGTGCCCAGTTCGGTCACCCGGCCGCCCTCCATCACCGCCACCCGGTCCGCGTCGTGCGCCGTGTGCAGGCGGTGGGCGATGGCGATGACCGTACGGCCCTCAAGCACCGCGGCGAGGGCGCGCTCGGTGTGCCGGGCGGTGGCCGGATCCAGCAGGGCCGTCGCCTCGTCGAGGATCAGCGTGTGCGGGTCGGCCAGGACCACGCGCGCGAGGGCCAGTTGCTGGGCCTGCGAACCGTCCGTCGGCCGGCCGCCCTCGCCCAGCCGGGTGTCGAGCCCGTCCGGCAGACCCCGCACCCAGTCCTCGGCACCCACGGCCGCGAGCGCCGACCACAAGGCGGCGTCGTCGGCGGCGGGTTCGGCGATGAGGAGGTTGTCCCGCACGGTCCCCAGGAAGACGTGGTGCTCCTGGGTGACCAGCACCACCTGCCGGCGCAGCAGCTCCGGCGCCAGCCCGGCCACCGGCACCCCGCCCACCGTCACCGTGCCGGAACCGGGCCGGTCGACGCCCGCGAGCAGCCGGCTCAGGGTCGTCTTCCCGGCGCCGGACGGCCCCACCACGGCGAGCCGCTCCCCGGGCCGTACCGTCAGGTCCACCCCGCCCAGCACCTCACCGCCGCGCTCGTACGCGTACCGCACCCCGCGCACCTCGATCCGGTCGTCCGCCGGCACCGCGGACGCGCCCTCGCCCTCGCCCCGGGGCGCCTGCGCCAGCCCCTCCACGCGCGCGAACGAGGCCCCGCTGCTCTGTAGTTGCTCCACCCGCATCAGGATCTGGTCCAGCGGCTCGGTGAACTGCCGCAGGTACAGCGCCGCCGCCACCACCGCGCCCACCCCGACCGCCCCCCGGGCGTGCAGCCAGCCGCCGAGCAGCAGCGCACCGACCACGGGGACGGTGTACGTCACCTCGACCGCCGGGAAGAACACCGACCGCAGCCGCAGGGTGTACAGACGGGTACGGCGGGACGCCTCCAGCGCGTCCCGGCTCGCCGCGATCCGCCGCTCCCGCAGCCCGAAGGCCTCCACGGTCCGCGCGCCGGCCGCCGTCGCCGCGACGATCTCCGCGACCCGCGAGGTCGCCGCCCCCTCGGCGAGATAGCCGTCCCGGGCGCGCCGCAGGTACCAGCGCAGCGCCAGCCGGATCGGGGTGAGACCGAGCAGGCCGAACGCCCCCAGCAGGGGGTCGAGCGCGAACACCGCGCCCAGCACGAAGACCGCCTGCACGGCGTCGACCAGCAGCTCGGGGCCGACGTCCCGCAGGGTCGTGCCGACGGTCGCCACGTCCGCCGTGCCCCGCGCGGTCAGATCGCCGGTACCGGCCCGCTCGACCGCGGAGGCGGGCAGCGCCAGCACCCGCTCGACGTACTCCTCGCGGACCCGGGCCAGCGTGCGCTCCCCGAACCGGTGCCCGACGTACCGCGCCCAGCGGGCCAGCAGGGTCTGCGCCAGCGCGCACACCACGAGCCAGGACGCCAGCCGGTCCACCGCGCCGGCCCCGTGCCCGGCCCGCACCTCGTCGACGATCCGGCCCACCAGCCAGGGCCCGGCCAGTCCCGCCGCGGCGGCCAGCGCGTTCAGCCCCAGTGCCCCGGCGAACGCCCACCGGTCGGCCGACACCAGCCGCACCGTGGCCCGCCGCACGGCCGCCCGGCCGGCGACGGGCAGCAGGGCAGCACCGGGGGTCATGCGGGGGGCTCCTGCGCGGGTGGGGTCGTCGCGCCTGCCGTGGCCGCGGAGGCCGCCGGGTCGGTCGCGTCCCCCGTCTCCCCGCCGTCCCGCGCGACCAGAGCCCGGTACGCCGGTTCCCGCGCCAGCAGGCACGGGTGCGGCCCGGTCGCCGCGACCTTGCCGTCGGCCAGGAACACGACCGTGTCCGCCCGGGCCAGGACCAGCGGGGACGTCGTCGTCACCAGCGTGGTGCGGCCCTCCCGTGCCGCCCGGAGCCGGTCGGCGACCGTCGCCTCCGTGTGGGCGTCCAGGGCCGAGGTCGGTTCCACGGCGAGCAGCACCTCCGGGTCGGCCAGCAGCGCCCGGGCGAGGCGCACGCGTTGCCGCTGTCCGCCGGAGAGGCTGCGCCCCTGCCCGGCCACCACCGTGTCCAGGCCGTCCGGCAGGCCCCGGACCACGTCCTCGGCCGCCGCCGCGTACACCGCCCGGCGCAGCGTCGCCCCGTCGGCCGGGTGCGCGGCGGCCAGCACCTCCCGCAGCGGCCCGGCGAACAGGTCCGCCTCGTTGTCCGCGACCAGCAGGCGCCGCCGTACGTCCGCCAGCGGGACCGCGTCGAGCCGTACCCCGCCCCAGGTGGCGTCGGTGGGCCCGTACCGGCCGAGCCGGTCGACCACGGCGGCGGCCTCGGCGGGCCGGGCGGCGGCCAGCGCGGTCAGCCGGCCCGGCACCACCCGCACCCCGGACGCCGGGTCGTGCAGCTCGGCCGGTCCGGCGGGCGCCGGCAGGGTGCCGGTGTCCGGTTCCGGTTCCAGCCGCAGCAGCCGTACCGCCCGGCGCGCGGCGACCACGCCCCGGTTGAGGTCGTAGGCCATCCGCACGAAGAAGGCGACCGGTCCGATGAGCACCGCCACATAGCCGTAGACCGAGACCAACTCGCCCACCGACATGGAGCCCTGCGCGGTGAGCCGGGCCGCCAGCCAGGTCACCACGGCGAGGAACAGGGTCGGCAGCCCCACCCCGAGCGCCTGCACCCAGCTGGCCACCGCGCCCACCCGGTACCCCTGCGCCCGCAACCGCCGCGAGTCGTTCCGGAACGCGTCCGCGACCAGCCCCTTGCCGCCCAGCCCGTTGAGGACGCGCAGCCCGCCCGCGAGGTCGCCGATGCGCGCGGTGAGCACCCCCTGGAGCTCGCGGTAGCCGCTCTCCGCCCGCTGGAGCCGCAGCGCCGGCGGCCCGGTGAGCAGCGCGATCACCGGCACCCCGAGCAGCACCACCGCGGCCAGCGGCGCGGAGATCGCCAGCAGCAGCCCGGCCACCACCCCGTAGACTACGAGCGAGCCGACCCCCGGCCCCACCACGGTCAGCGCCGACGCCAGGGTCTGCACGTCCCCGACCCCGATGGTGACGACCTCACCGGCCCCGGCCCGGCGCGGCAGCGCGGCCCCCAGCCGCACCACATGCCCCACGACCACCTTGACCGTGCGGAAGTTGGCGTCCATCCGGACCCGCGTCATCACCCGGTGCCGCAGGATGCTCACCCAGGCGTTCAGCGCCCCGACGACGAACATCGCCCCGGTCCACCCGGCGAGCACCCCGAGCCGCCCCGGCAGCAGCCCGTCGTCCACGGCCCGCGCCATCAGGTACGGCTGTGCGGCCAGCAGCACCATCCAGGTACTGCCCAGCAGAGCCCCGGCCACCGAACGCCCCGGCTGACACCGCACCAGCCACCACAGGAACCGCCAGCCGCCGCGGGTGTCGGGCGTGCCCGGATCCTCGTACGCGTCGATCATCCATCCCCCGATCCGCCCGCCCCGCCCCCTCGGCGCGCGCCCGGCCATTTTCCCCGAGGTGCCCCGTCCGGCGGAACCCGGAACGAAGCCAGGCCGGGGTCGGGCCGAAACTCGGTGGGCGTTGTCAGTGGTGGTCCGTACGCTCGCGGTTGATGCCCACGACACGTGAAACCACCGACCGTTCCGCCGTACGCACCCTGCTCAGGCTGTGGCCGTACGTCCGTCCCGTGCGCGCCCGGGTGTTCACCGCCGCGTTCGTCGCGGTCGTCGCCTCCTGTACGGGACTGGTGATCCCGCTCGTCCTGAAGTGGATGGTCGACGGGCCCGTCGCCGACCGCGACCCGGCGGGCGTATGGCTCGGCGCGCTGTACCTGCTCCTGCTCGGCATCGCCGAGGCGGTCCTGTTCGGCATACGGCGCTGGCTCGTGGCCCGGCCGCTGTCGCACGTGGAGGCGGAGATGCGCGCCGGCCTGTACCGGCGTCTGCAACGGCTGCCGGTGGCCTTCCACGACCGCTGGGCATCCGGTCAGCTGCTCTCGCGCGCCACCACCGACCTGATGCTGCTGCGCATGTTCCTCGCCTTCCCGCTGACGTTCCTCCTCGTCAACGGCGTCACCATCCTCGTCGGCCTGGTCATCATGCTGCTCCAGGACTGGGTGCTGGGACTGGTCATCCTCGGCCCCGCCGTCCCCGTGATGTGGACGTGCGTGGTCTTCGAACGGCGGTACGCGCGGGTGGCGCGGCGCGCCCAGGACCAGATCGGCGACCTGACGACGGTGGTCGAGGAGAGCGTGCTCGGCATCCGCGTCATCAAGGGCTTCGGCCGCCACCGCAGCCAGGCGCGCGCCTTCCGTGAACTCTCCGGCCGGCTCCGGGGGACGGAGCTGCGCAAGGCGCGGCTGCTGGCCACGATCTGGGCCGTCATCGTGACGCTGCCGGAGGTGGCGATCGGGGCGGCACTGGTGCTGGGGGTGCTGCGGGTGGCCGACGGGGAGCTGTCCGCCGGGACGCTCGTGGCCTTCCTGAGCACGGCGCTCGCCCTGCGCTGGCCCGTGGACTCGATCGGGTTCCTGCTGGCGATGAGTCAGGAGGCGGCGACCGCCACGGAGCGGTACTTCGAGGTGATGGACGAGCTGCCGGAGGACCAACTGGACGGGGACGGGGGCGGGGGCCCTCGCCCGCAGGCGCGGGACGCCGCGCACCGTGCCGCCGCGCCGGGACTCCGGTTCGAGAACGTGTCGTTCCGCTACCCCGACGCGCCCCCCGGCTCCCCGCCCCTGCTCACCGCCGTCGACCTGCACATCCGCCCCGGCGAGTCCATGGCCCTCGTCGGGGCCACCGGCAGCGGGAAGACCACCCTCACCGCGCTCGTCCCACGGCTGCACGAGGTGACCTCCGGACGGATCACGCTCAACGGCGTCGACATCACCGCCATGTCCCGCGAGGAACTGCGCGGCAGAGTCGCCGTGGCCTTCGAGGAACCCACGCTGTTCTCCGCCGGCGTCGGTGAGAACGTGCTCATGGGCGCCCGGGACGCCGCGGGGAAGCCGGAACTCGACCGGGCCCTCGCCATCGCCCAGGCCGACTTCGCGCACGCGCTGCCGCAGGGCACCGACACCCGCGTCGGCGAGCAGGGCCTCAGCCTGTCCGGCGGCCAGCGGCAGCGCCTCGCGCTGGCCCGCGCGGTGGTCGGCCGGCCCGAGTTCCTGGTGCTGGACGACCCGCTGTCCGCCCTCGACGTGCACACGGAGGCCGCCGTGGAGGCCGCGCTGCGCCGGGTGCTCGCCGACACCACCGCGCTGATCGTGGCCCACCGCCCGTCCACCGTGCTGCTCGCCGACCGCGTCGCCCTGCTCTCGGGCGGCCGGATCGCCGCCGTCGGCACCCACCAGGAACTGCTGCGCGAGAACGCCGAGTACGCCCACCTGATGTCCGGGGAACAGGAGGACTCCCGTTGACCACCACGACCCCCTCCACCCCCGCCGTCAGCGACGACAGCGACGGACCGGTCCGCCCCCAGGACGCGGGCGACCCGGGCGACCAGTTCGACCGGGACGTCCTGCCCAGCCCGCCCGGCGCCACCGCCGCCCTGCTGCGCTCGCTGCTGGCGCCCATGAAGGCCCGGGTCGCGCTCACCACGCTCCTGCTGCTGCTCCAGCAGGCGGCGGTGCAGGCGGGCCCGCTGCTGGTGGCGTACGCCATCGACACCGCCGTACCCGCGTTCCGGGACGACCGGAACGGACCGCTGTTCGCGGTCGCCGCCGGCTATCTGCTGTGCGCCCTCGCCTCCGGTGCGCTCCAGTTCGCGTTCATCGAGACCTCCGCCCGGGTCAGCCAGGACGTGCTGCTGGACCTGCGCGGGCGGATCTTCCGGCACGCGCAGGCGCTGAGCGTCGACTTCCACGAGCGGTACACCTCGGGCCGGCTCATCTCGCGCTCCACCACGGACGTCGAGTCGCTGCGCGAACTCCTCGACGAGGGGCTCCAGGAGCTGGTGACCGTCATCCTGTCCTTCGTCTACATCTCGGCGACGCTGCTCTGGCTCGACCCCGGCCTCGGCGCGGTCGCGGTGGCGTCCTTCCTGCCGCTGTACCTGCTGGTCCGGCTCTACCGGGGGCGGGCGGCGCGGGTGTACGGGGCGCGGTCCACGGCCATCGCGGCGGTGATCGTGAAGTTCGTGGAGACGATGAACGGCATCCGGCCGGTGCGCGCCTTCCGCCGCGAGGCCGCGAACGACGCCGAGTTCGCCGTGCTGAACGCGCGGCATGAACGCACGAACGGCGACTCCCTGCTGGAGATGGCCCGCTATGTGGTCGGCTCCCGGCTGGTGGCCAACACCGCGGTCGCCGGGATCGTGCTCTGGGGTGCCCACCGGGTGGCGTCCAGCTCGCTGGAGCTGGGTGTGCTGGCGGCGGCCGTGCTGTACCTGCGCCGGCTGTACGACCCCATCGACCGGCTCGGCATGTTCCTGAACTCCTACCAGTCGGCCGCCGCCTCCCTGGAGAAGATCGCCGGACTGCTGGCGCAGACGCCGTCCGTGCCGGAGCCGGAGCACCCGCGCGAACTGCCGCCGCTGAAGACCGAGTTCCCGGGACGCGAGGTCGTCTTCGACGGCGTCCGGTTCGGCTACCGCACCGGCGGCGAGGTGCTGCCCCGCTTCGACCTGACCCTGCCCGCCGGGCAGACGGTCGCGGTCGTCGGCTCCACCGGCGCGGGCAAGTCGACCCTGGCCAAGCTGCTCGCCCGGTTCTACGACCCCTCCGCCGGGCGCGTGCTGCTGGACGGCGTGGACCTGCGCGAGCTGCCGATGCCGGAACTGCGCCGCGGGGTGGTCATGGTGACGCAGGAGGCGTTCCTGTTCTCCGGCACGGTCGCCGACAACATCGCCCTCGGCCGGCCCGAGGCCACCCGGGAGGAGATCGAGCGGGCCGCGAAGGCGATCGGCGCGCACGAGTTCATCAGCGCCCTGCCCGACGGCTACGACACCGACGTCCGCAAGCGCGGCGGCCGGATCTCCGCCGGGCAGCGCCAACTGGTCGCCTTCGCCCGCGCGTTGCTCGCCGACCCGGCCGTGCTGATCCTGGACGAGGCGACCAGTTCGCTGGACATCCCGGGGGAGCGGGCGGTGCAGCGGGCGATGGCGACGGTGCTGCGGGGCCGTACCGCCGTGGTGATCGCGCACCGGCTCTCCACGGTGGAGATCGCGGACCGGGTGCTGGTGATGGAGCACGGCCGGATCGTCGAGGACGGCCACCCGGAGGAACTCATCGGCGGCACGGGCCGGTTCGCCGACCTCCACCAGGCATGGCGGGACAGCCTGGCCTGACCCGCGCGGCGTCCGGGCGCCTGCCGGAACCCGGTTGTCCCCGCCGGTACGCGGCTGACGGGCTCCCGGCCATGCCTGCCTTCGCGGCGTACGACGGGACCCGGCTCGCCTGCCACGCGGCCGGGGACGGCCCGCCGCTGGTGTGTCTGCCCGCAGGCCCGACGGATTCCGCCCACCTCGCCGACCTCGGCGGGCTGACCGCGCACCGGCGGGTGATCAGGCTGGATCTGCGGGGCACCGGCCGGTCCGCGACACCGCGGGACACCGCCTCCTGCCGCTGCGACCGGCTGGCCGACGACGTCCGGGCCCGTGCCGAAGCCCGGTTGTCCTCGCCGGTACGCCGTTGACAGGGTTCCGGCCATGCCTGCCTTCGCGGCGTACGACGGGACCCGGCTCGCCTACCACGTGGCCGGGGACCCGTCAGGCCATCGAGCCCGAGCGGATGAACCCGGAGATCGTCGCCGCCTCCGCCCCGGCGGCCACCCGCGCCGCGCTTGCCCGGTTCGCGCGGCCCGTCCTCCTTCTTGCCGGCGAGGTGGACCCGGAGGCCCCTCCCGGCACCACGGCCGAGTGGGCGGGCCCCTTCGTTCCCGGAACCGGCTACCACCTCGTCGTCGCAGCCCCGGCCCTCGCCGGCCGGCGGACGGGATCACGGCACTCCCAGTTCGAAGAGCGCGTAGCCGGCGTACGAGCCGGAGGCCAGGGCCGCGATGCCCAGCAGCGTGCACTGCACGGGCAGGCTCAGCCGGCGCATGGCCACCGCGAGCGGCAGGAACAGCGGGAAGCAGGGCAGCAGGTAGCGGGAGATGTTGGCGACGATCTGCTGGCTGCCGAGCACCAGGACCAGGGTGAGGACGGTGTACACGACCAGCACCGCCGGCGGGCGCAGCCGCAGCAGCAGCGGCAGCAGCGCGCAGGCGAGCAGGATGACCCCGACGGAGATGACGTCCGCGAAGGGGTAGGCGAAGAGGTAGTCGAACTTGCCCACGGGCACGGACGTCAGGACGTCCAGGGTCTGTTCGCCGTAGTCGAAGCTGTGCGCCCAGGCGCCCGACTGGAGCTCGAAGTAGCCGCCCAGGTCGCCCATGCGGTCGCCGACCCAGAGCAGATAGCCGAGCAGTCCCAGCGGGGCGAGGGCCGTGGCCAGCAGCGGGCGCAGGGCGCCGTCCTCCCGGCGGCGCAGCGACAGCAGCGCGGCCACGCCGAGCGCGGCGATCAGCGCGGCGGCCGTGGGCCGGTTGAGACCGGCCGCGAAGGCGAGCACGCCGGCGGTGAGCCAGCGGCGGGTGAGGACGGCGTGGCAGGCCCAGGCGGCCAGGGCCACGTAGAGGGAGTCGGAGTAGACCGCCCACTCCACGCCCGAGCCCGGCCACACCGCCCACAGCCCGGCCGCCGCGAGCCCGGCCCGCCGGCCGCCGAACCGCTCGGCGACGGCGTGGATGCCGAGGGCGGCGGCGAAGGAGGCGACGATGGAGACCAGCAGCCCGGCGCCGTAGGAGCCGAGGCCGGTGACGGCCGAGGTCAGCCGCATCAGGGCCGGGTAGAGCGGGAAGAACGCCGCCGAGTTGCCCTCCAGCGTGATCAGGCCGGTGGCCCCCGGGACCGGGACGAGCTTCGGGTCGTAGCCGTGCAGGGCGATCTGCTGGTACCACCAGCCGTCCCAGGTGGCCAGCACGTCCCAGGCGTGTGCGCCGCCGCCGAACCGCGGGTGCTTGGTGCGGTAGTCCCCGGCGGAGGACAGCAGGTACAGGAACGAGCAGAAACCGGCCAGCTTCAGCGTGCCGAACAGGGCGAGGACCGGCCCGAAGCGTCGGACGGCGGCCCGCGGCCGGGAGACGGGCGCGGGCCGGGGGGCCGGGGTGCGGATGCCGGACAGGGTCGCGGTCACCGGACCACCGGCCTCGGCCGGCGGCGGCTCAGGGTGCGCCGCATCCGTACGATCCCGCGCAGGTCGGCCAGGGCGGTGGCGAGGATGTCGACGCTGCTGTCCGGGTCGTCCACCCAGTCCACCGGCACCTCGTGGATCCTGAGGCCGGCCCGTTCGGCGAGCACCAGCAACTCGGTGTCGAAGAACCACTCCCCGTCCCGCACCAGCGGCAGCAGCCGCTCGGCGGTCTCCCGCCGGACCGCCTTGAACCCGCACTGCGCGTCGGAGAAGCCGACGGCGAGCGTGCAGCGCAGCAGGGCGTTGTAGCAGCGGGATATGACCTCTCGCTTGGTCCCGCGCACCACCCGGGCGCCGGGCGCCAGCCGGGTGCCGATGGCCAGGTCGGAGTGGCCGGAGATCAGCGGGGCCACCAGCGGCAGCAGCGCGGTGAGCCCGGTGGACAGGTCCACGTCGACATACGCCAGCACGGGGGCCCGGGAACCGGACCAGGCGGCCCGCAGCGCCCGGCCGCGGCCCTTCTCGGGCAGCCGCAGCGAGACCACCTCCGGGAGGTCGCCGGCGAGCCGGGCGGCGATGACCGGGGTCCGGTCGGTGCTCGCGTTGTCGGCGACGGTGATCCGGAACGGGTAGGGGAAGCCGTCCCGCAGATGCGTGTGCAGCCGCCGGACGTTGGGCTCCAGGTCCTTCTCCTCGTTGAACACCGGCACGGTCACGTCCAGGACGGGATCCTCCTGGGGCACCGGCACGGGGGCGCGCCAGGGTGCCGCGGCCGGTGACCCACTCGGGCGGGCAGGTCGGCTCGGTCGGATGTATGTCACGTAAGTACCTGTTTGTTCCGGTGGGTAGGGCGCGCGGAAGGGCGTGCGCGGGCGGGAGGGGGAAGGGGCGCGGCTAGTCGCTCGGGCCGACCGACGGCGAGGGGTCGTCCGACGGTCCGGCCGGCCCGCTCTCCGTCGCGGTGGCCGGCGGCGTGGTGCCGTCCTCCCCGGAGACGGCCGTGGCCGTCGGCGGCGGGTACGTGGCGGTCGTCGAACCCTCCGGGGCGGCGGGCGGGGCGGAGGTGGTCGTGGTGTAGCCCGGTGACGGCAGGTCCGTCGACGTCGTGGTGGACGGCGGCGGGTCCGGCGTCCCGGACGGCGACTGCGACGGCGAGGTGCTCGGCGTGGGCGCCGGGCTCAGCGCGGGCCGCGGGCGCGGGGCGGTGGGCCGGTCGGCGGTGTGGCCGTGCGGCCACAGGAACAGGCCCAGGCCGAGCCCGGCCACCGCGAGGACCGAACCGGCGGCCCGGCGCGCCGTGCGCACCCGGCGCCGGGCGCGCACGCCCGCGCGCAGCGCCTCCCGGTGCCGCACCTCGAACGGCACCGGCTGCTCGGCCCGCTGCATGAGCCGCGTGAGCTCCCGCTCGAAGCGATCCGTGCCGTCCGGCGGAGCCATGCGGTCTTCCCTGTGGTCCGTGCGGTCCCTGCGCTCCATGGGTTCTCCCTCACCCCACCGGCTCGATGACGTCGGCCAGCAGCCCGCGGAGCCGGGCCACCCCGCGCGCGGCATGGGACCGGGCCGTGCCCACCGGGCAGCCCAGAACCTCCGCGACCTGCCGGTCGGGCAGGTCCTGGTAGTAGCGCAGCACGACGGCGGCCCGCTGCCGCGGCGTCAGCTGGGCGAGCGCCGCCTCCAGGCGGGACCGCTCGGCCACGGTCGCCGACATGTCGCCGGACGCCGCCACCTCGGGCAGTTCCTCCACCGGCCGTTCGCCCCACCAGCGCCGCCGCGCCGACCGGGCCGCGGCCCGCGCCAGCACCTTGCGCACATACGCCTCCGGCGCCTCGTCGGCGACCTTCGGCCAGACGAACCACAGCTTGACCAAGGACTCCTGCAACAGGTCCTCGGCGCGGTGCCGGTCCCCGCCGGTGAGCAGACGGGCGAGATGGAACAACACCGACCAGCGGGCCGCCACGAACACGTCGTACTCACCGGCCCTGGTCTGCTCCATCCCACGGTCCCCGTCCTCGCCGGCTCTTCCTCCACCAGGGGTAAGGCACTGGACCCCCGTCGGCGCTGCACTCGGCGAGCGTGATCCGCGTCACGCACGGCTCCCCGCAGGTTCAGGCCACCCTCAGCAGCAGCACCGCCCGCGCCGGGACCGTGATCTCCGCCTCCGCCCGGTGCACCGTGCCCGGCGCCCGCTCCTGCTCCTCCAGCGAGGTGTCCACGACCACCTCGTACCGCTGCGCCCACGGCGGGCCGGGCAGCACGAAGCCGGTCGGCCTCTCGCCCGCGTGCAGCACGGCGAGGAAGCTGTCGTCCACCACCGGCGCGCCCCGCTCGTCGCGGCCCGGGATGTCCCGGCCGGACAGGTACATGCCGAGCGTGGCGGCGGGCGCGTACCAGTCGCCCTCGGTCATCTCGGCGCCCCGCGCGGTGAACCAGGCCAGGTCGCGCAGCCCGTCCGCGGTCTGGGCGCGGCCGGAGAAGAAGGCCCGCCGGCGCAGGACCGGATGCCGGTGGCGCAGCGCGATCAGCCGCGAGGTCAGGTCGAACAGCGCCCGCCAGCCGGGCTGCTCCAGCAGCGACCAGTCGAGCCAGCCGATCTCGTTGTCCTGGCAGTAGGCGTTGTTGTTGCCGCGCTGGGTGCGGCCCAGTTCGTCGCCCGCGACCAGCATGGGCACACCGGTGGACAGCAGCAGGGTCGTCAGCAGGTTCCGCAGCTGCCTGCGGCGCAGGGCCCGGACGCCCTCGTCGTCGGTCTCGCCCTCGGCGCCGCAGTTCCAGGAGCGGTTGTCGTTCGTGCCGTCCTGGTTGTCCTCGCCGTTGGCCTCGTTGTGCTTGGTCCCGTACGACACCAGGTCGCGCAGGGTGAAGCCGTCGTGCGCGGTGACGAAGTTGACGGAGGCGTAGGGGCGCCGGCCGCCCCAGGCGTACAGGTCGCTGGAGCCGGAGAGGCGGTAGCCCATCTCGCGCACGTCGGGCAGGGCGTGCCGCCAGAAGTCCCGGACCGCGTTGCGGTAGCGGTCGTTCCACTCGGTCCACAGGGGCGGGAAGGCGCCCACCTGGTAGCCGCCGGAGCCGATGTCCCACGGTTCGGCGATCAGCTTCACCCGGCGCAGCACCGGGTCCTGGGCGATGACCGCCAGGAACGGGGAGAGCATGTCGACGTCGTGCATCGAGCGGGCCAGCGCCGCCGCGAGGTCGAAGCGGAAGCCGTCCACGCCCATCTCGGTCACCCAGTAGCGCAGCGAGTCGGTGATCAGGCGCAGCACCTGGGGCCGTACGACGTGCAGGGTGTTGCCGCAGCCGGTGTAGTCGGCGTAGCGGCGGGCGTCGTCCTGGAGCCGGTAGTAGCCGCGGTTGTCGATGCCCTTCAGGGACAGCGTGGGGCCCAGCTCGCCCGCCTCCGCGGTGTGGTTGTAGACCACGTCCAGGATGACCTCGATGCCGGCCGCGTGCAGCGCGCGCACCATCCGCTTGAACTCGCCGACCTGCTGTCCGGTGGTGCCGGAGGCCGCGTAGGCCGCGTGCGGGGCGAAGTAGCCGATGGAGTTGTAGCCCCAGTAGTTCCGCAGGCCCCGGCGCAGCAGGTGGTCCTCGTGCGCGAACTGGTGCACCGGCAGCAGCTCGACGGCCGTGACGCCCAGCCTGACGAGGTGGTCGATCGCGGCCGGGTGCGCCAGCCCCGCGTAGGTGCCGCGCAGTTCCTCGGGGACGCCGGGGTGCAGCCGGGTGAAGCCCCGCACGTGCAGCTCGTAGATCACCGAATCGGCCCACGGCGTCTTGGGGCGCCGGTCGTCGGACCAGTCGTCGTCATCGTGGACGACGACCCCCTTCGGGACGTACGGCGCCGAGTCCCGTTCGTCGCGCACGGTGTCGGCGACCGACTGGTCCGGCCAGTCCCGCACGTGCCCGTACACCTGCGGTGACAGCCCGGACGAGGCGAACTCCCCGTCCACCGCGCGCGCGTACGGGTCCAGCAGCAGCTTCGCCGGGTTCCAGCGGGCGCCGGTCCACGGGTCCCAGCGGCCGTCCACCCGGTAGCCGTAGCGCTGACCCGGCATCACACCGGGCACGAAGCCGTGCCAGATCTCGTGCGTCAGTTCGGTCAGCGGGAGCTGCGTCTCCCGGCCGCCCTCGTCGAAGAGACACACCCGGACCGCCTCCGCACCGGCCGCCCACAGCGCGAAGTTGGTGCCCGCGACCCCGTCCGGACCGGTTCGGAACCGGGCCCCCAACGGGGTCGGCGCACCCGGCCACACCGCCGGGACGGGCGGTACGGCCCGCCGGGCGCCGTTCACCGCCGCCGGTTGCCCGCTCCCCGCGGCCGGCACCCCGGCCGGTGCCCGCTGCTCGGCTGCGCTCGTCACTGTCGCCCCTCTTCCCAGTGGCTCGCCCGAGGGGCGCGACCGGCCGCGCCGGGTGGCCGGGGCGCTCTCGGCACCCCGGCCACCCGGTCCGGCCACGCCCCGACGGCTCCGACGCGGGCCGGGGGTCCCCTGCGGGGAGACCCCCGACGTGTCGTCCTTCCCTCTGTTCTGCCCAGCGCGTGGCTCGCACTCACGTTTCCCCGGAGCGGGCCGGTCGTTGGGTCTCGCGTGAGGCACGTAACTGGACGCGCACGGCGCGCGGGGGCCGCGCTGGCCGCCGTACTGACATGGGCGGGGCTGCTCGCGGGCTGCTCCATGGACGGCCCGGGCCCCCTGGGCATGGGCGGGACGCTGGGCAAGCCCCCGGCCCCCGAGGACGTCATCCGGGTGACCCCCGACGACGGCAGCAAGGCCGTCCGTCCGGGCGACCGGCTACAAGTACGGGTGCCCGGCGGGCGCCTGGAGAAGGTGACCGTGGTCAAGTCGCAGGACGCGCAGGAGACGCCGGTCCCGGGGCGCATCAGCGAGGACGGGCTGACCTGGCGCCCCGACGAGGACCGGTTGGCGCTGGCCGCCAGGTACACCGTCGACGCGGTCGCGCTGGACTCCCACGGCCGCCGCTCGGCCCGGCACACCACCTTCACCACCTACGTCCCCGACCAGCGGTTCATCGCCTACGTCAGTCCGGAGAACCGCGCCACCGTCGGCACCGGCATGATCGTCTCGCTCTCCTTCAGCCAGGAGATCACCGACCGGGCCGCCGTCCAGCGCGCCGTCCGGGTCAGCGCGCGGCCCCCGGTCGAGATCCGCCCGCACTGGTTCGGCAAGGGCCGCCTGGACTTCCGCCCGGAGCGCTACTGGAAGCCCGGCACCGAGGTGACCGTCGACCTGGACCTGCGGGACGTCCAGGGCGCCCGCGGGATCTACGGCCTCCAGGACAAGACGTTCTCCTTCACCGTCGGCCGCAGCCAGACCTCCCTGGTCGACGTGGCCCAGCACACCATGGACGTCCGGCGCGACGGACACCTCCTCGCCACCGTCCCCATCACCGCGGGCGCCCCCAAGCACCCGACGTACAACGGGAAGATGGTGGTGATGGACATGCTGGAGGTCACCCGCATGAACAGCCAGACGGTCGGCCTCGGCGCCGAGTACGACATCCCCGACGTCCCGCACGCCATGAAGCTCACCGACTCCGGCACCTTCCTGCACGGCAACTACTGGGCGCCGGACGCCCCCGGCCAGGTCAACGTCAGCCACGGCTGCGTGGGCCTCATGGACGTCAAGGGCGGCAGTTCGGACACCCCGGCGGGCTGGTTCTTCGACCGCAGCCTCGTCGGGGACGTCGTCGAAGTGGTCAACAGCAAGGACAAGACCGTCGCTCCCGACAACGGCCTCGGCGGCTGGAACATGGGCTGGAAGGCATGGAAATCGGGCAGCGCGGTGAAGTAACCAGGTGAGGGGGCGGGACGCGCGCGGGTGCCGGGCGGAAGTTGCGACGGAACGGTGACATTCGCCTGACACCCAGCTCAAATCCTGGCAGTTAATATGCGCGCACAATGTGGTGGGGAGCGGGCCTGACCAGGTCCGCTGGAGGGGAGAACAACGTGAACACGCGGCCTGTGGCGGGGGCGTCGGCTCGGGGGCGGCGAGGCCGTGGGGGACTGGTACTCATAGCCGGTGCCCTGGTGCTGTCGCTCGCCGCGTGCGGCGGGGGCGACGACTCGGGTTCCGGGGACGGGAAGGGCAAGGGCGCCGGCAGCCAGAAGGGCGAGCAGTCCACGGCCGCGGTCAGCATCGCGCCCAAGTCCGGTGCCACCGGCGTCGACACCAGCGGGGCGCTCAAGGTCAACGTCGCCCAGGGCAAGCTGACCGAGGTCACCGTCAAGGACGCCAAGGGCGCGAAGGTCGAGGGCGCGATATCCGGCGGCGGCGCCTCCTGGACGCCGTCGACCCATCTGGCCGCCGGCACCACGTACTCGGTGCACGCGGTCGCCAAGGACTCCGAGGGCCGCGAGGCCGCCGAGGACTCCACCTTCACCACGCTGACCCCGAAGAACACCTTCGTCGGCTACTTCACCCCCGAGGACGGCTCCACGGTCGGCGTCGGGATGCCGTTCTCCATACGCTTCACCCGGGGCATCACCAGCCCGGACGCGGTCGAGAAGGCCATCCGCATCAAGACCGAGCCGGCCGTCGACGTCGAGGGCCACTGGTTCGGCAACGACCGCCTCGACTTCCGCCCCGAGAAGTACTGGAAGGAAGGCACCAAGGTCACCGTCGACCTCGACCTGGACGGCGTCGAGGGCCGCGACGGCGTCTACGGCAAGCAGCGCAAGACCGTGAAGTTCACCATCGGCCGCAACCAGGTCTCCGTCGTGGACGCCAAGAAGCACACGATGAAGGTCACCCAGGACGGCAAGGTCGTCAGGACCGTCCCGGTCACCACCGGCAAGCCCGGCTACGACACCTGGAACGGCCAGATGGTCATGAGCGAGAAGCTCACCGTCACCCGCATGAACGGCGAGACCGTCGGCTACGGCGGCGAGTACGACATCAAGGACGTCCCGCACGCCATCCGCCTCACCAACTCCGGCACCTTCATCCACGGCAACTACTGGGCGCCGGACGCCCCGGGCCACTACAACGCCAGCCACGGCTGCGTCGGCCTGCGCGACGTGCGCGGCGGCTACGACAGCTCCGTCCCGGGCGCCTGGTTCTTCAACCACTCGATGATCGGTGACGTGGTCGTCGTCAAGAACTCCCACGACGCCACGGTCGCCCCCGACAACGGCCTCAACGGCTGGAACATGTCGTGGGCCGACTGGAAGAAGTGAGCCCCGTCTGACGTAAGGGCCCGGTGCTGTGACCTACGGCACCGGGCCCATTGTCGTTAGTGGCCGTTAACCTGACCTCCATGACCGTCACTCTCGAAGTCGCCGAAGGCGTCGGCACCCTGCGGCTCGACCGGCCGCCGATGAACGCGCTGGACATCGCCACCCAGGACCGGCTGAAGGAGCTGGCCGAGGAGGCCGCGGACCGCGACGACGTGCGCGCCGTGGTGATCTACGGCGGCGAGCGGGTGTTCGCGGCGGGCGCGGACATCAAGGAGATGCAGACCATGGACCACGCGGCGATGGTCCGCCGCTCCCGCGCCCTCCAGGACTCCTTCACCGCCGTCGCCCGCATCCCCAAGCCCGTCGTCGCGGCCATCACCGGCTACGCCCTCGGCGGCGGCTGCGAGCTCGCCCTGTGCGCCGACTACCGCATCGCCGCCGACAACGCCAAGCTCGGCCAGCCCGAGATCCTGCTCGGCCTGATCCCGGGCGCCGGCGGGACCCAGCGGCTGCCCCGGCTGATCGGCCCCTCCAAGGCCAAGGACCTGATCTTCACGGGCCGTCAGGTCAAGGCCGACGAGGCCCTCGCCATCGGCCTGGTGGACCGTGTCGTACCGGCCGCCGAGGTGTACGAGCAGGCGCACGCCTGGGCCGCGCGGCTCGCCCAGGGCCCGGCCATCGCGCTGCGCGCGGCCAAGGAGTCCGTCGACACCGGTCTGGAGGCCGACATCGACACCGGGCTCGCCGTCGAACGGAACTGGTTCGCGGGTCTGTTCGCCACCGAGGACCGCGAGCGCGGCATGCGCAGCTTCGTGGAGGAGGGGCCGGGCAAGGCCAAGTTCGTCTGACCGTCAACCGCGTGAACGTCCCGCCGACTTCCGCGGGTCGCCTTGCAATTGACGCGTCGTCTGATTCGGGTCCCTCGATGGAGCGGTTTATGGGAGCCTTAACGCAACCTTAAGCCTGCCTTGTCGAGGGAGCCCGACGATTGCCAGGAAGTGAACCGTCGCCGCAGGTCAGCCAGGCTGTACCGGACATCGACATGTCGACGGCATATGCCGATCGACGGGTGCGGGACAGGGGCGTGCGGGGGGCGTATTCCCCCGGAACGGCCCCCAAGGCGGCTCCGGACGGCCATCATGGGGGCATGGCGGGGCTGGAGGGCATCGAACAGCCGCGGGGAGACAGCCGTGCGGCCGCGGCACGCTGGTCACCCGCGGTCGAGGACGAACAGGGGCTCAAGGCGCTCGAACTGTTCGGGAACCCGACGGAGGCGGAGGTCCCGCTGCCGTCCCGCCCGGAATCCGCGGCCACCGCCCGCCGGCTCGCCCAGGTCGTCGTCCTGCGCACCTGGCGGCTCACCCCCAAACTGGCCGAGGACGCCGTCCTGCTCGTGTCGGAACTCGTCGGCAACGCCGTACGGCACACCGGCGCCCGTGTCTTCTGCCTGCGCATGCGCCGCCGCACCGGCTGGATCCGGGTCGAGGTCCGCGACCCCTCGCGCGGGCTGCCCTGTCTGATGCCGGTCCAGGAACTGGACGTCAGCGGACGCGGACTGTTCCTCGTCGACAAGCTCGCCGACCGCTGGGGCGTCGACCTGCTGCCGCGGGGCAAGACGACATGGTTCGAGATGCGGGTCACCGACCGCTAGGAGCGCCCCGAAGGAGCGCGGGAACCGGGTGACCAGCCACGACGACCCGCGCTCGACGCACGGCACCAATCGCCCGATTTCTTACTCATCACCCCTTAAATGGTGCGGGTGACCCCCACCCACCGCCGTGCTGTGCTGCGCACCGGCGCCAAAATCGCCGCCGGCGGTGCGCTCGCCGCCGGATGCGGCACCGGACACGCCGCCCGGCCCTCCGTCTCGGCCGCCCCCATGCCGTCCTCGGCACACCCCCCGGCGGGCCCCCGCGCCTACCCGGGCCGGCCCGCCCAGATCACCCACGGCCCCCGCAATCGCCCCCAGGTGGCCCTCACCTTCCACGGCCAGGGGGACCCGGCCCTCGCCCGCGCGCTGCTCGACACCGCCGAACAGCGCGGTGCGCGGCTGACCGTGCTCGCCGTCGGCACCTGGCTGGACCAGCACCCGGACCTCGCCCGCCGCATCCTCGACGGCGGCCACGACCTCGGCAACCACACCCAGCGGCACATCGGCGTCAACACCCTGCCCGAGGCGGAGGCCCGCCGGGAGATCACCGACTGCGCCGCGCGGCTCAAGCGGCTCACCGGCTCCATCGGCACCTGGTTCCGCCCCTCCCGCGCCCCGGCCGCCTCCCCGCTCGTCGCCCGGCTGGCCCGCGCCGCCGGCTACCCGCACGTGCTGTCGTACGACGTCGACTCGCTCGACTACACCCGCCCCGGCGCCGCCGCCGTCACCCGCGAGGTCCTCGCCGGCGTACGCAACGGATCGGTGGTGAGCCTGCACTTCGGATACCCCGACACGGTCGCCGCCCTCCCCGACGTCCTGACCGAACTCGGCCGCCGCGGACTGCGCGCGGTCACCACCACGGAGCTGCTGAGCTGATGCGAACCACGAAAGCCGCCCGCCTGCTGGCCGCCGGTGCCGCCGTCACCGCCCTGACACTGCTCTCCGCGTGCGGCGGCGGGTCCCGCGACCACCCGGACGAGGCCGTCGGCAGCAAGGCGCCGGTCCAGCCGAAGGTGAGGAAGCCGCTGGTCGACGTGTTGCCGGGGATGCCGCCGGTGGACGACCCGGCCGACCTCTACGCCGCCGACCGGCCGAACCGGCTCTCGCCCGTGGTCAAGGACTTCCCCTCCCGGGTGTACGTGCCCAACACCAACTCCGACACCGTCACCGTCATCGACCCCGCCACCTACCGGATCGTCGAGACCATCCCGGTCGGCCGCCAGCCCCAGCACGTCGTGCCGTCCTGGGACCTGAAGACCCTCTGGGTCAACAACGACCTCGGCAACAGCCTCACCCCGATCGACCCGCGGACCGGGCGGGCCGGCAAGCCGGTCGCCGTGCACGACCCGTACAACCTGTACTTCACGCCCGACGGCAAGTACGCCGTCGTCATGGCCTCCATGGACCGCCAGCTGGTCTTCCGCGACGCGCACACCATGAAGGTCGTCAAGACCGTCCCGGTCAGCTGCTACGGCGTCAACCACGCCGACTTCTCCATCGACGGCCGCTACTTCATCGTCTCCTGCGAGTTCAGCGGCGAGATCCTCAAGGTCGACACGGCGCGGATGAAGGTCGTCGCCCAGGAGAAGCTGCCGTTCCACGGCGCCATGCCGCAGGACGTCAAGATCTCACCGGACGGGAAGCTGTTCTACATCGCCGACATGATGGCCAACGGCCTGTGGATCCTCGACGGCGACAAGTTCACCCCGCCCCGGTTCCTCGCCACCGGCAAGGGCGCCCATGGCCTCTACGTCAGCCGCGACTCCCGCGAGATGTACATCTCCAACCGGGGCGAGGGCACCATCTCGATCTTCGACTTCACCCGGAACCAGCTCACCAAGAAGTGGCGCCTGCCCGGCGGCGGCAGCCCCGACATGGGCGGGGTCTCCGCCGACGGCAAGGTGCTGTGGCTGTCCGGCCGCTACAACTCCGAGGTCTACGCCATCGACACCCGCACCGGCGCCGAACTGGCCCGTGTCAAGGTCGGCAGCGGCCCGCACGGCCTCGCCGTCTACCCCCAGCCGGGCCGCTACTCACTGGGGCACACCGGCATCTTCCGCTGAAGCAGCAGTTCCGCGCCCACCGGACGGTACCCGGCGGCCTGGAACGCCCGCAGGCTGCGGGCGTTCCCCGGGGCGACCTGCGCCCACAGCGGCTCCGTGGCGAGCTGCCGGGCGGCGGTCACCAGCAGCCGCCCGAGCCCCCGGTGCCGGGCGTCCTCGGCCACCTCCACCGACACCTCCAGCCGCCCGGCGACCCCACGCCCCATGACCAGCACCCCGCCGTCGGCCACCCAGGCCCGCACCTCGTCCCGGCGCCCCCGGGCGTACCGGATCCGGGGGTGGCCGGCGTCCTCGATCTCCGTCAGCGCGAGCGGGGGCTCACCCGGCAGCGGGTCGCCCACCAGCACCGCGTCGACGGTCTCGGCCCGGCGTCCGGTCTGGTCCAGGAGGGCGGTCAGGAAGCGCGGGTGCATCGTGGCCGCCAGGGGATCGCAGTCCACGCCGCGCAGCGTGGCGCGCACCCACTCCGGGTCCTCGTCGGTGACGACCACCGAGTGCGCGGTGAAGGACAGCACCCCGGCGTCCCGCGCCGAGGGCTGCGCCACGACCGTCGTACCGCCGTCCGCCGGCGGGAAGACACCGGCCGCCACCGCGTCGAGAATGTCCCGCAAGGTCTCCACAACCCGCTCCTTGAGTCTCCACCCACTGGAAGGCCCAGACTCGCAGACATGATCGAGGACGGCACCGGACTTCTCACCATCGGCGAGCTGGCCCGCGCCACCGGACTGAGCGTGCGCACCATCCGCTACTGGTCCGACGCGGGCGTGCTCACCCCGGTGACCCGGTCGGCCGGCGGCTACCGGCTCTACGACGCCGCAGGCGTCGCCCGCCTGGAGCTGATCCGCACCCTGCGCGAACTGGGTCTCGGCCTGGCGGACGTGCGCGGGGTGCTGGCCGGCGAGCGGACCGTGGCCCAGGTCGCGGCCACGCATGTGGCGGCGCTGGACGCGCGGATCCGGTCGCTGAAGGTGACCCGTGCGGTGCTGTCCACCGTGGCGCGACGCGGTTCGACCGCAGAGGAGACGCCACTCGTGAACAAGCTGGCGCGACTGTCCGCCGCCGAACGGCAGCGGATCATGGAGGAGTTCATGGCGGAGACGCTGCACGGGCTCGACACCGTGGACCCCGACGTCCGGGAACGGATGCGGCGCACCGCCGTCCACCTGGCGGAGGACCCCACGCCCGAGGAGGTGGACGCCTGGGTGGAGCTGGCCGAGATGCTCCAGGACCCGGCGTTCCGGGCGCAGATGCGCCGGGCCGTCGAGTTCAACGCGGCCGACCGGCGGCCCGGCGAGCCGGGCGGGCGGTCACTGTGGTTCGCCAAGCGACTGGTGGAGCTGGTGGCACCGGCCCGCGAGCGTGGCGTCGACCCCACCGGACCCGGGGCCGAGGAGGTGCTGGACGAACTGTTCGGCGACGCCGACCGGGGTGACGTACTGGACCGCATGACGGCCGGCTTCGACGAGCGCGTGGCCCGCTACCGGGAACTGGTCGCCGTGGTGAACCGGCAGCCCGCGCCACCGCACGCCGAGGACTTCGCCTGGGTGGTCGCCGCACTCCGCTCGCGTGCGGGCCGTTAATCTGACCTGCGTCAGTACGCCAGCACGGCATGAGAAACACGACCAAAAGGGGCGGATCGGTGGCGGACATCGAGGAAGCACGCAAGCAGTTCCAGCGGATCGACGCGGACGGTGACGGATTCATCACCGCAGCGGAGTTCAAGTCCGCCCTCGCGCAGCAGGGTGACTGGAACGTCACCGAGACGGTCGCGGAGGCCGTCATCAAGACCCGCGACCTCAACGGCGACAAGGTGCTGTCGTTCGACGAGTTCTGGGCCTACCTGAGCAAGTGACCCGCCGGCGACAGGGGGTGCCCGCCCGAGCGGCCTGGGCACCCCCTTCGTCATGCCGTCGTGCCCTCACGCCCCGCGCCGGATCCGCACGCTCCAGCGCCCCTCGTGCCGCGCCAGCGTCAACGGCAGGTCGAAGCACTTGCCGACCTGGTCGCCGGTGAGCACCGACGCGACCGGCCCCGAGGCCAGCACCCGTCCGTCGCGCAGCAGCACGGCGTGCGTGGTACCCGCCGGCAGCTCCTCCAGATGGTGGGTGACCAGCACCGTCGCCAGCGCCGGGTGAGCCGCCCGCAGCTCCTCCAGCGCATCGATCAGCTGCTCGCGGCCGGGCAGGTCCAGGCCGGTCGCCGGCTCGTCCAGGAGCAGCAGCCGCGGCCGGGGCATCAACGCCCGCGCGATCAGCGTCCGGCCGCGCTGTCCCTGCGAGAGGGTCGGCCACCGGGCGTCCCGCAGCGCCCCCAGCCCCAGCGTGGCCAGCAGTGCCTCGGCCCGCTCCGTCTGCTCCGGGGTGGGCCGCCACCGGGGGACCGGCTCCACCGAGTTCGTCACCCCGGTGAGCACCACGTCCCGCACCCGCAGCGGCGAGGTCAGCGGATGGCGCGGGTCGACGTGCCCGACCAGGGCCCGCAGCTCGCGCAGATCCACCCGGCCCAGCCGGTGTCCGAGCACCTCCACCGTGCCCCGGGTCGGATGGACCACCGCGCCGAGCAGCCCCAGCAGAGTGGACTTGCCCGCGCCGTTGGCGCCGAGCAGCGCCCAGTGCTCACCGGCCCGAACGGTCAGGGAGACCTCCTGGAGGATGGGCCGCCCGTCCCGGACGACGTGCACGTCCTCGGCGCGCAGCACCTCCGTCGTCGCCTCCGTCGTCACCTGCGTCATCGCACCGCCCGGTTCACCGCGGACAGCACCGCGTGCACGGCGGCCGACGGTCCCGTTCCCGCGCCCCAGGCCGTGACGCCGCCGACCCGGCACTCGGCGAAGGCCGCCGTCCCGTCCTCGGTGAAGTCCAGGACCTCGACCGCGACGCCCGCACCGGCCAGCGCGTCGACGAAGGCGGTCAGCGGACCGGCGCCCGTGCCCTCGTGGTCGCCGACGCGGTCGCCGGCCTCCAGGGTGCAGACGAAGCGATGCACGCCGGGGGCCTCTTCCCGCGCGGACCAGTCATGCAGCCGTACCGCCGCCCCGTCCGTCAGGTAGGTCGCCCGGAACAGCTCGTACAGCTCCTTCGGCGTCGCCTCCCGCCCGCTGTCGTCCGTCGCCTCCTGCACGACCCGCGCGAAGTCGGCCCGCATCCGCGCCGGCAGGTCGATGCCGTGGTGCGTGCGCAGCAGATACGCCACCCCGCCCTTGCCCGACTGGGAGTTGACGCGGATCACCGCCTCGTACGACCGCCCCACGTCCGCCGGGTCGATCGGCAGATACGGCACCGACCACGGCGCCTGGGCCTCCGCAACCCCCGACTCCCGGGCGCGGCGCGCGTGCTCGGCCAGTCCCTTGCCGATCGCGTCCTGGTGGGTGCCGGAGAACGCCGTGTGGACGAGGTCCCCGGCGTAGGGGTGCCGCGGGTGCACCGGCAGCCGGTTGCAGTGCTCCACCGTGTCCCGTACGGCGTCGATGTCGCCGAGGTCGACCATGGGGTCGACCCCCTGGGCGTAGAGGTTGAGTGCGAGGGTCACCAGGTCGACGTTACCGGTGCGCTCGCCGTTGCCGAACAGGCAGCCCTCCACCCTCTGGGCGCCGGCCAGCACGGCGAGTTCGGCGCAGGCGACCCCGGTGCCGCGGTCGTTGTGCGGATGCACCGAGAGGATCACGGAGTCCCGGCGGGCGAGGTTGCGGTGCGCGTACTCGATCTGGTCGGCGTAGACGTTCGGCGTGGCGATCTCCACGGTCGCCGGCAGGTTGTGGGTGACCGGGCGGTCCGGGCTCGCGTCCCACAACTGAGTGAGCCCGTCGCACAGTTCCAGGACGAAGTCCGGCTCGGTGAGGTTGAACGTCTCCGGCGAGAACTGGAAGCGGACGCCGGGCGCGTCGCCGGCCCGCCGGGCCATGTGCTCCGCCGCCCCGCGCACGGTCCGCCACACCTCGGCCCGGCCGCGGCCGAGCACCACCTCCCGCCAGACCGGCGAGGTGGCGATGTACAGGTGGACCACGGCCCGCGACAGCCCCTCGATCGCGTCGAAGGTCCGGTCGATCAGATCGGCGCGGGCGGGCGTGAAGACGACGGGCGTCACGTCGTCCGGTACCACCCCGCCGTCCGCCAGGTGCCGGACGAAGTCGAAGTCGGTACGGCTCGCGGACGGATAGCCGACCTCGATCTCCTTGAAGCCCACCGCCACCAGCAGGTCGAAGAAGCGGCGCTTGCGGGGCGTGTCCATGGGCTCGGCCAGCGCCTGGTTGCCGTCGCGCAGATCCACGGGCACCCAGAGCGGGGCGCGCTCGATCCGGGCGGCGGGCCAGGCCCGGTCGGTCACGGGCACGCTCACCCGGTCCTGGAAGGGGCGGTAGCGGTGGTACGGCATCGGGCTGGGCCGCTGGGGGTTCCAGACGGGGGTGGTGGTCATCGTCGGCTGCCTCTCGGCTCGGTCGGACGGTGACCGGCAGCGCGGGGCCCCGCGGCGGGGGGCCGGTCGCGTCAAACCCCGCCGCGGCAGCCGAGAAGAAGCAGACCGCGAAGTGTCATGCCGGGTACGCTAGCGACACCTCAGCTCCTCAGACAAGTGAGAATCCGTCCGCCCACCCCTCGTCTCCCCAGCAAGTTGGTGACCTCCATGCCGCTCGGCGCCCTCCGCCCCAGCCCGCTGGTCGAACAGGCCGCGCAGCGCCTGCGGGACCAGATCGCCGCCGGGCACTGGCCCGTCGGCACCAAGCTGCCCGGCGAGACCACCCTCGCCCGGGAACTCGGCGTCGGCCGCTCCACGGTCCGCGAGGCCCTGCGTGCCCTCGCCGGCGCCGGACTGGTCCGGCCCCGGCACGGCGCCGGCGTCTTCGTCATCGCCACCGAGCCCGCCGAGGACTGGCCCGCCCGGCTGCGCCGGGCCGCGGTCACCGATGTCTACGAGGTCCGCATGGGCGTGGAGGTGCAGGCGGCCCGGCTCGCCGCGCGGCGCCGCACCCCCGGGGACGTCACGGCGCTGCGGGCCGCGCTGGAGGACCGCCGCACGGCCGCCGCCGGGGACGACGCGGGCTTCGTGGACGCCGACATCGCCCTGCACGCGGCCGTGGTCGCCGCCGCTCACAACCCCGTGCTCACCGGCCTGTTCACCGAGTTCCTCCCCGTCCTGCGGGAGGGCCTGGTGACCCTGCTGGACCTCACCCGGCTGCGCGAGGAGGACCCGGGCACCGGCGACGACACCCACGCCGCCCTGGTCCACGCCATCGCCGGGGCGGACGCGGACCGGGCGGCGGCCGTCCTGCTGACGGAGCTGGACCGGACGCTGGAGCTGCTGCGCGAGCGGGGATGAGGGGTACGCGGGAGCCGGGGCCCAGGTGGTTCAGGGCACCTCGCCGCGGCACCGGCCGTCACCCGTTCGGCGCGCGATGAGGAATAGGCCCGGGGCCGGCGAGGTTGACCCGGGAACATCGCATGCACGCGCATAGATCATCCGGAGGGTCAGCCATGAAGATCGGCATCATCGGCGCGGGGAACATCGGCGGCAACCTCACCCGGCGGCTCACCGCCCTCGGCCATGACGTCTCCGTCGCCAACTCCCGTGGCCCCGAGACGCTCCGTGACCTCGCGGAGGAGACCGGCGCCACCCCCGTCCGGGCCGAGGAGGCGGCCGAGGGAGCGCAGGTCGTGGTCGTCACCGTGCCGCTGAAGGCGGTCCCGGACCTGCCCGCCGGCCTGCTGGACGGCGCGGCCGAGGACGTCGCGGTGATCGACACCGGCAACTACTACCCGCAGCAGCGGGACGGCCGGATCGCGGCCATCGAGGACGAGGGCCTCACCGAGAGCCGCTGGACCGAGCAGCACCTCGGTCACCCGGTGATCAAGGCGTTCAACGGCACCTACGCCCAGGACATCCTGGACCGGCCCCGCCCCGCGGGCGACCCCGAGCGCATGGCCCTCCCGGTCGCCGGCGACGACGAGGGGGCCAAGCGGATCGTCCGCGACCTGATCGACGAACTCGGCTTCGACACGGTCGACGCCGGCACCATCGCCGACTCCTGGCGCCAGCAGCCCGGCACCCCCGTCTACGGCCTGCGCGCCGGCGCGGACGCGGTACGCAAGGCCCTCGCGGAAGCCTCCCCGGAACGCCCGGCGGACTTCCGGGGCTGACCCTGGTGGGGCGGTGGGGGTCATGAGCCCGTCAGGCGCTCGTGGCCCACTCCTTCAGCGCCGCCCTGCTCGCGAAGTTCGTCACGTCCTTGTCGTGCGGTTCGCTGGCGTACTGGTGGAACCGCCACGTGGCCTTGATCCGGGGCTTGCCCGCGGTGACGTAGTCGGCGATCCACAGCCCGTCCCCGGCGTAGGAGGTGCTGTCGATGTTCAGCCAGAAGTGGCGGTTGCAGTAGAGCACCACCCGGTTGTCCGGCCGTAGTTCCTTCAGTCTGCGGATGAAGCGGTCCTTCTCGGCGTTGCTCGCGTGGGTGCCGTCGCCGGTGGTCTCCCAGTCGACGGCGAGGAGGTCGCCGCGGCGGTCCGGGGCGTGGCTGAGGAAGTACTCGGCCTGGGCGGTGAGGTTGCCGGGCCACAGGAAGTGGTAGAAGCCGACGACCAGTCCCGCGTCCCGCGCGTGCTTGGTCTGGGCGGCGAGTCTGGGATTGACGTACGAACGGCCTTCCGTCGCCTTGATGAAGACGAAGGAGAGACCGTTCGTCGCGTAGGAGGAGGACTGGTAGGCGCTCACGTCGATGCCATGCAGCATGTGAAGGTTGTCCCCCGTGAGCGCCGGTCCGGAACCTCAGCTCCGGGTGGTCACCGAACTGAGGACCGCGGTGGACTTCGCCGACCAGTCCGAGGTGATCAGGCTCGCGTGGTTCTTGGCCAACAGGGCCAGGCGCGCGGCGACTTCGGCGTCCGTCGGGCTGGTGGAGGAGATCGCCGGTGAGACGTTGTGGGCGTCCGTGGTGATCAGGATGTAGTGGTTCGCGGAGTAGAACGAGGTGTCGTAGCCGCTGTTGGCGTACGTGGCCGCGTCACCGTCGAAGAACACGAACCAGGGGCGGATCGAGGCGTCGTAGCGGCTGGTGCGCGGGTCGCCGTTCGCGGCGCCGAGGACGACCGGGAAGGCCTGGGCCGCCGAGATGTTCCCGGCCGCCTTCAGGTCGCGCAGGTGGTCGCCGTACTCCTCGTCCGTCCAGTAGCTGTCGAACGGGTTGGACTGCTCCACCGTGCCCGGGATCAGGTCGAAGACGAACTTGCCCTTGAGGGAGTCCCGGGCGGGCCAGGCGTTGGCCTTCGCCGCCGCGTCCAGCGTGCCGTACGTCCCGCCGAGCAGGTCGGCCGGCTTGTAGACGCTGCTGCCCAGCTTCTGCGCGACGAGCGTGTCGAACTCGTCCGGTCCGAGGCCCGCGTTGTCGTTGAAGCCGACCTTCATCTCGACCTTGACGACGATCGGCGGGTGGTCGGGGTGGAGCTGGTTCCAGGCGGCCATGTTGTCCAGGCAGCTGCCGAGGTCCTGGTTGCGGCTCTTGCTGTACAGCTCGCCCGGGGTCTTCGCCGCCTCGCAGTTGTTGTCGTTGCCCAGCGGGTTGCTGTGACTGACCCGCCAGCGGTGGCTGATGCTGTCGACGTAGACGTCCAGCTCCAGCAGCGAGGCGCCGGAGTCCAACGCCTGTGCGAAGTAGGTGTACTTGGCCTTGTCGTACGCGTTGTGCGTGCCGATGGCCGTCGTCTCGGAGAACTTCGGCGACGCCGCGCGGGCGTTGCCCGGCACCACCACCAACAGAGCCGCGGCCCCCACGAGCGCCGCCGGCCGTCTCAATCCGCGCATGCCTCAACTTTCCTTGGGTGGAGGCAGAATGGGCGGCAGCGTACGGGTGTGCGGTGAGCGCGCGGTAGCCCCAGGGGGAACAACGGCCGGGAAGGCGGGTGCAGGCTCTCGATCCGGCCGTTGTCGCGAGCCGGGGCTTGACCTGTTCTTGGCATGTCCATGACTATCAGGGGTGAGGCGGCACGGCTCCCCAGGCCCGACCCTCACCTTCCGTTTCCTCACCCCCCACAAGGAGACACGGTGCGAGCAGCACGAAGAACGACCCTGACCGGCCTCGCGCTCGTCACGGCCGCCGCCGGCCTCGCCGCGCTGCCCCCGGACGCCGAAGCGGCCTCCCCCGCCCCCACCCTCACCACGGCCGCGCCCGACATCGACGTTGCCAGGGTCCAGGCACACCTCACCGAACTCAACGCCATAGCGAGCCGCAACGGCGGCAACCGCAGATCGACCGGCCAGGGCTACCGCGACTCGGTCGCCTATGTGAAGGGCAGGCTCCAGGCGGCCGGCTACACCGTCACCGAACAGGCGTGCACGTCAGGCTGCACCCGTGGCGCCGGACCCAACCTGATCGCCGAGTGGCCCTACGGCGACGCGTCGAAGGTGTACATGTTCGGCGCACACCTCGACGGCGTCTCCGCCGGACCCGGCATCAACGACAACGGCTCCGGCAGCGCGACCCTCCTGGAGGTCGCGCTGAAACTCGCCGAGACCCGCCCCTCGATGGCGGCCCGCGTTCGCTTCGGCTGGTGGACGGACGAGGAGCAGGGGCTCAACGGCTCGGACTTCTACGTCCGTTCCCTGACCTCCGCCCAGCGCTCGGCGATCAAGGCGTACTACAACTTCGACATGGTCGCCTCGCCCAACGGCGGTTACTTCATCAACCACATCAACTCCACCGCCGCCGCGCCGATGAAGGCGTACTGGGACTCGCTGAGCCTCCGGCCCGAGGAGAACACCGAGGGCGCGGGCCGCTCCGACGACTACTCCTTCGAGGCCTACGGCATCCCGACCTCCGGCTACGCCATGGGCGCGAGCGCCCGCAAGACCTCGACGCAGGCGGCCAAGTGGGGCGGCACGGCGGGTGCCGCGTACGACCGCTGCTACCACTCCTCCTGCGACACCACCACCAACATCAACGCCACCGGCCTGAACCGCAGCGCCGACGGTGTCGCCTACACGCTGTGGCAGCAGGCGGTCTCGGCCACCGCCCTGAACCGGGCGCCACGCTGACGGCCGGCCGACCCGCCCACGGGACGGGGAAGGGGAGGCGGATCCTCGTGATCCGCCTCCCCTTCTCACGGGCCTTCGGCAGGGCCTAGCACTCGATGATGTTCACCGCCAGCCCGCCCCGGGCCGTCTCCTTGTACTTCACGCTCATGTCCGCGCCGGTGTCCTTCATCGTCTTGATGACCTTGTCCAGGGACACCTTGTGGGAGCCGTCGCCGCGCATCGCCATCTTCGCGGCCGTGACGGCCTTCACCGCGGCCATGCCGTTGCGCTCGATGCACGGGATCTGGACCAGGCCGCCGACCGGGTCGCAGGTCAGGCCGAGGTTGTGCTCCATGCCGATCTCGGCCGCGTTCTCCACCTGCTCGGGGGAGCCGCCGAGCACCTCGGCGAGCGCGCCGGCCGCCATGGAGCAGGCGGAGCCCACCTCGCCCTGGCAGCCGACCTCGGCGCCGGAGATGGAGGCGTTCTCCTTGAAGAGCATGCCGATCGCGCCCGCGGCCAGCAGGAACCGCACGACACCGTCCTCGTCGGCGCCCGGCACGAAGTTGATGTAGTAGTGCAGGACCGCCGGGATGATGCCGGCCGCGCCGTTCGTGGGGGCGGTCACCACACGGCCGCCCGCCGCGTTCTCCTCGTTCACCGCCATCGCGTAGAGCGTGATCCACTCCATGGCGTGCGCCAGCGGGTCACCCTCGGCGCGCAGCTGGCGGGCCGAGACGGCCGCGCGGCGGCGGACCTTCAGACCGCCGGGCAGGATGCCCTCGCGGGACATGCCGCGCTCCACGCACGCGCGCATCACCCGCCAGATCTCCAGCAGGCCCGCGCGGATCTCCTCCTCGGAGCGCCAGGCCCGCTCGTTCTCCAGCATCAGCGAGGAGATCGACAGGCCCGTCTCCCTCGTCAGGCGCAGCAGCTCGTCGCCCGTGCGGAACGGGTACTTCAGGACCGTGTCGTCCAGCTTGATCCGGTCCGCGCCCACCGCGTCCTCGTCGACGACGAAGCCGCCGCCCACCGAGTAGTACGTCTTGGAGAGCAGCTCCTTGCCGTCGGCGTCGTGGGCCCACAGCGTCATGCCGTTGGCGTGGTACGGCAGGGCCTTGCGGCGGTGCAGCACGAGGTCCCGGTCGAAGTCGAAGGCGATCTCGTGCTCGCCCAGGAGACGGATCCGCCCCTCCGCCTTGATCGCCTCGACGCGCGCGTCCGCCGTCTCCACGTCCACCGTGCGCGGCGAGTCGCCGCACAGGCCGAGCAGGACGGCCTTCGGGGTGCCGTGGCCGTGGCCGGTCGCGCCCAGGGAGCCGTAGAGCTCCGCGCGGACGGCGGCGGCCTGCTCCAGGAGGCCTTCGTTGCGCAGGCGGCGGGCGAACATCCGCGCCGCGCGCATCGGGCCGACCGTGTGGGAGCTGGACGGACCGATGCCGATCGAGAACAGGTCGAAGACCGAGATGGCCACGGTCACTCCTCAAGACAGCAGGGGGTGGTGGGGCACCCGGTGCGGGTGCCCCACCGGGGACTTACTTGTTCAGGCCCGGGTACAGCGGGTGCTTGTCGGCGAGCGCCTTCACGCGCGCCTTGAGGGCCTCGGCGTCGGCCGCCCCGAAGGGAGCGGGCGCCTTCAGCGCCTGCGCGATCACGTCCGCGACCTCGGCGAAGTCCTCGGCCGCGAAGCCGCGGGTCGCCAGGGCCGGCGTACCGATGCGCAGCCCCGAGGTGACCATCGGCGGGCGCGGGTCGTTCGGGACGGCGTTGCGGTTGACCGTGATGCCGACCTCGTGGAGCCGGTCCTCGGCCTGCTGCCCGTCCAGCTCGGACGCGCGCAGGTCCACCAGGATCAGGTGCACGTCCGTGCCGCCGGACAGCACGTTCACGCCGGCCTCGCGGGCGTCCGGGGCCGTCAGGCGCTCGGCGAGGATGCGCGCACCCTCCACCGTACGACGCTGGCGCTCCTTGAAGTCCTCCGAGGCCGCGACCTTGAAGGACACCGCCTTGGCCGCGATCACGTGCTCCAGGGGACCGCCCTGGAAGCCCGGGAAGACGGACGAGTTCAGCTTCTTCGCGAAGTCCTTCCTGGCGAGGATGATGCCGCCGCGGGGGCCGCCCAGCGTTTTGTGGGTGGTGGAGGTGACCACGTCGGCGTACGGCACCGGGTTCTCGTGCAGACCGGCCGCGACCAGGCCCGCGAAGTGCGCCATGTCGACCCACAGGTACGCGCCGGTCTCGTCGGCGATCCGGCGGAACTCGGCGAAGTCCAGCTGCCGCGGGTACGCCGACCAGCCCGCGATGATCACCTTGGGGCGGTGCTCCTTGGCGAGCCGCTCGACCTCGGCCATGTCGACCAGGCCGGTTTCGGCGTCCACGTGGTAGGCGACCACGTCGAACTGCTTGCCGGAGAAGTTCAGCCGCATGCCGTGGGTCAGGTGGCCGCCGTGCGCCAGGTCCAGGCCGAGGATGGTGTCCCCGGGCTGGGCCAGCGCGAAGAGGGCCGCCTGGTTCGCGGAGGCGCCGGAGTGGGGCTGCACATTGGCGTACTCGGCGCCGAACAGCTCCTTGACCCGGTCGATGGCGATCTGCTCGGCGACGTCGACGTGCTCGCAGCCGCCGTAGTAGCGGCGGCCCGGGTAGCCCTCGGCGTACTTGTTCGTCAGGACCGAGCCCTGGGCCTCCATCACCGCGAGCGGCGCGAAGTTCTCGGAGGCGATCATCTCCAGGGTCGACTGCTGGCGGCGCAGCTCGGCGTCGACCGCGGCGGCGATCTCCGGGTCCAGCTCGTGCAGGGGCGTGTTCAGGACAGTCATACGGCTACGACTCCTCAGCCGGCGGAAAAGGCGGTGTACTCGTCGGCGGAGAGCAGGTCGGCCGGCTCCTCCGCGACGCGTACCTTGAACAGCCAGCCACCCTCGAAGGGGGCGGAGTTCACCAGCGACGGGTCGTTGACGACGTCCTCGTTGACCTCGGTGACCTCACCGGTGACCGGGGAGTACAGGTCGGACACCGACTTCGTCGACTCCAGCTCGCCGCAGGTCTCGCCCGCGGACACCGTGGAGCCGACCTCGGGGAGCTGGACGAAGACGACGTCACCGAGCGCGTTGGCCGCGTGCTCCGTGATGCCGACCGTCGCGACGCCGTCCTCGGCGGCCGACAGCCACTCGTGCTCCTTGCTGTAGCGCAGCTGCTGGGGGTTGCTCATGGCCTGAATTCTCCTGTACGCGCGAGAGTGCTGATGACGGGGTGACTACGGAAACCGCTGGTGAGCGGGGGAATGTGCGCAGCGTCACGCCGCGGCCACGGGACCGGGGCCCCAGGCGGGCGCGACCGCGGCCGGTGTCTACTTCTGGCGCTTGTAGAACGGCAGTGCCACGACCTGGTACGGCTCGTGGGTGCCCCGGATGTCCACGCCGACGCCCTCGGTGCCCGGCGCCGCGTGCGCCGCGTCGACGTAGGCCATGGCGATCGGCTTGCCCAGGGTGGGGGAGGGGGCGCCGGAGGTGACCTCGCCGATCACCTCGCCGCCGGCGACGACGGCGTACCCGGCGCGCGGCACCCGGCGGCCCTCGGCGACCAGGCCGACCAGGACCCGCGGCGGGTTCTCCTGGGCCCGGGCAGCGGCCTCGGTGAGCGCCTCGCGCCCGACGAAGTCGCCCTCCTTCTCGAACTTGACCACGCGGCCGAGCCCGGCGTCGAAGGGGGTGAGGGAGGTGGTCAGCTCGTGCCCGTACAGCGGCATGCCCGCCTCCAGGCGCAGGGTGTCCCGGCAGGACAGTCCGCACGGGACGAGCCCGACGCCCTCGCCGGCCTTGGTGAGCGCCTGCCACAGCTCGACGGCGTGCTCCGGCTTGACGAACAGCTCGAAGCCGTCCTCGCCGGTGTAACCCGTGCGGGCGATCAGCGCCGGGACGCCGGCGACCGTGCCGGGCAGGCCGGCGTAGTACTTCAGGCCGTCGAGGTCGGCGTCGGTGAGGGACTTCAGGATGCCGGGGGACTCCGGGCCCTGCACGGCGATCAGCGCGTAGGCGTCCCGGTCGTCCCGGACCTCGGCGTCGAAGCCCTCGGCGCGCTCGGTCAGGGCGTCCAGCACCACCTGGGCGTTGGAGGCGTTGGCCACGACCATGTACTCGGTCTCGGCGAGCCGGTAGACGATCAGGTCGTCCAGGATGCCGCCGTCGGCCCGGCAGATCATCGTGTAGCGGGCGCGGCCGACACCGACGGAGGCGATGTTGCCGACCAGGGCGTGGTTCAGGAACGCGGCGGCCTGCTCGCCGGTCACGGTGATCTCACCCATGTGAGAGAGGTCGAAGAGACCGGCCCGGGTCCGCACGGCGAGGTGCTCGTCGCGCTCGGAGCCGTAGCGCAGGGGCATGTCCCAGCCCGCGAAGTCGGTCATCGTCGCACCGAGCGCGCGATGTACGGCATCGAGCGCGGTGTGGCGGAGTTCAGTGCTGCTCATCGGACGGTCGTCTCCCAAGGCGAGCGGACAGGCGAGGAACGTTCCTCCCCATCTGTCATCGGAACCTGAGAGGTTCGCCACGACCGCCACAGGGACGACCAGGGCTTGCACCTTGGGTGGAGCCACTGACACAGCGGCCCGCTTTTCAGATGTGCCTCGCCCGCGCGGTAACGGGGCCTGAGAGATTCAAGGGAGGGACTTGCTCCTTCGGCGTCCCAGCCCGGGGCTGGGAACTCTCCCGCGCGGATTCAAGCGGCCGGTATGCAGTTGGCGGGCACATCATTGCACGCCGCTCCCCGCCCATCCAGAGCACGCTCCTTGTGACCGAGCTGTGGCAGAACGCACACGAACCTCCTACCGTTGCCCATTACCTTCTCTTTACATAGAGCGGGCATGGGGATGACCGAGCCCACTGGGGAGGACGATCACGGTGAACAGGACATCGGCCTACGCCACCGACGCCGGCATCGCGGTGCCGGGAGAGCCCTCCGCCCTGACCCGCGGGCGCCGCGCGGACCGGCCCGCCCCGGTCGTCCGCGACCTGCGCGACCGCGCGGGCCGCAGCCCGCACGCCCTGCTCTTCGGCCCCCGCGACCTGGTGGTGATCACCGGTCTGCCCGGCAGCGGCAAGTCCACCCTGATGCACCGCGCGGTCACCGGCCACCGCGTCGACTCCCAGGACACCCGGGACCGCTGGGACGCCCGCGTCCCCCGCTCCGTCCCGTACGCGCTCTACCGCCCCCTGGTCCGCCTCGCCCACTACGCCGCACTGCGCAGGGCCCTGCGCACCGGCGAGGGCGTCGTCGTGCACGACTGCGGCACCCAGCCCTGGGTGCGTGCCTGGCTGGCCCGCGAGGCCCGGCGCCGCGGCGCCACCCTGCACCTGCTCCTGCTCGACGTCAGCCTCGAGACCGCTCGGGCGGGCCAGCGCGAGCGCGGCCGGGGCGTCTCCCGCTACGCCTTCCGCCGCCACCGGCGTACGACCGCCCGGCTGCTGCGCGCGGTGGAGAAGGGGGCACTGCCCGCCGGCTGCGGCGCGGCGGTGCTGCTGGACCGGGACGCGGCGGACGTCCTCAGCCGGGTCGGCTTCGCTCGGTGAGGCACTGTCACAGCCACCCGCTAGCCTTCTTGCTCACAGCAGTGGTTCCCAGCAGGCGGTAGGCAGATGGACTTCCCGGCGGACATCCCAGCGGACTTCCCGGCACAGGCGCACCCCCACCCGCACGGCGGTTGGCCCGGCAACGAGCTGGAGGAGGTGCTGTCGGCCTCCCTCGGCATCGCCTCGGCGGGCGACCGGATCATCGAGGTCGTCGGCCGCAGCTTCCTGTGGATACCGCTGCCCAACGGCGGTGGCCCGCACAGCGGGCCGCTGGACCTGCCGACGACGGAGATCGACGGCCAGGTGTACGTCCCGGTGTTCAGCTCCGAGGAGCAGCTGCGCCAGGCGGCCGGTCCCCACATGTCGTACACCATCGCCCCCGCCGTGGAGTTCGCGCGCGGCCTGCCGCCGCAGGCGGGCATCGCGGTGAACCCGGGCGGTGTGGTCGGCATCCCGCTGCCGCCCGAGGCCGTGGCCGAGCTGTGCCGCGCCGGCCGCACCCCGCTCGACGGGCCCAACGCCGGCGGCCGGGTCCGCCTCTTCGAGCCCGACTGGCAGGACGATCCGGTCGACTTCCTCTCCGCGGCCTCCGCCGAGTTCGCTCAGACCGGCGTGGTCCTCACCGCCCGCCGCTGCCTGGCCGCCATCGAGACGGCCGACCCGGTGATGTTCGTGGGCGTGGAACTCTCCCAGTGGGAGGGCGACATCCGGACGCTGCCCCTGGACGCCCTCGGCAGGGCCCTCGGCCGAGTCCCGGTCCAGTGGCCGGTCAACCTGATCCTCATGGACGTGGCCGAGGACCCGGTCTCCGACTGGCTGAAAACGAACGTCCGGCCCTTCTACCAGTACGGCCACTAGCACCGGCCCGGGGGCGGCCGACGCAGGGGGCGCGGGGCGCCGCGCGAGAACCCACCACCCGCACCCCCGCACGAACAGAAGGCCCCGAGCCACCGGGCGCTTAAGCTGTCTCCAAACGCGGGGCACGGAGTAGAAGGGCCGGTACAACAGGTGAGCGCGAGCCACAGCGGCAGCGTCGAGCACATGCTGCGCCAGGTCACCCCGGGACGCTACGACGCCTACGAGGCCCTGCTCCGCGCCCTCGCCACCCCCTCCTCCGGCCAGATCTGGATGCTCCTGTGGCACGGCCAGGCCGGCTCCCCGGACGCCCAGTACGGGGACATGGAGGTGGACGGCTCCCACTACGCCCCCTGCGTCACCTCCGCCCAGGAGCTGTCGGCCAGCGGCTGGAACCGCTCGTACGAAGTGGTCGACGGCCTGGACGTGGCCCGCACCCTCTACCCCGACCACTACGGCCTCTGGCTCAATCCGCACGGCCCCGGCGGCGGAGTCGGCATCCCCTGGCTGGATCTGCGCCGCATCGCCACCGGTCTGGACCGCCAGCCCGCCGGTCCGCTGCGCCTGTCGGAGCCCGGCATCGAGATCCCGCAGTTCTACGCCCTCCTCGCGCAGAACGCGCACCGCACCCCCGCGCTCCGCTCGCTGCGCCGCGCCTGGGTCCAGCCCGCGCTCGGGGCGCCGTATCTCGCCATCGGTCTGGACGTCTACGAGACCTCGCCCGCCGCGGTCGACTCGGTGCGCGCGATGATGCAGCAGTCCATCGGCGCGGTCCCGGAGGGGCTGCCGGTGTCGACGGTCGCGATGACGGACGGCTACGACCCGGTGGTGATGTGGATGCGGGTCAACGCGCGCCCGTTCTACGACCGCGAGGCGCACGTCCCCGCGCCGCAGCCGCAGCTCCAGGCACCGGTCCCGCCGCAGGCCCCGGCCGGCGGGTACGGCTACCCACCGGTGCACGGCGGTTACTGACAACTAAGTGGAGCGACAGGGGTTTTGACTCCGGGTCGCAGAATTTACACGGACGACACACTTCTTCGCGCGTAGACATCGCCCGATCGCCCCGAACCGCGTAGATTCACCGTTCTGTCCCAACTGGCCCGCGTCCGATGCCCGTTACCCACTGATCGGATAACGGAATCCCCTGGACTGCATCACGGTTGCGCATACATTCGCCGTCAGCTCTGGCGGGTGATCGCAAAGACGCTGAAGACTCCCGACTCAGACATGAGGTCGAGACCTCATGCTCGATGGCAAGTCGACAAAGCCGCAATCCGCGGCAGCGCAGGCCGGTCACCACCGGCGAGAGGGGTCGCTCACCGTGACCGCACCGATCGAGACCACCGGGGCGGCAGCCGAGGCACAGCCGGAGGCTGTGCTGGAGGGTGCCGGTAAGGGGCAGATCGAGGGTCGTTCCCTGGGCCAGATCGCCTGGACCCGGTTCAAGAAGGACAAGGTCGCCGTCGCGGGCGGCGTCGTCGTGATCCTGCTGATCCTTCTCGCGATCCTGTCCCGCCCCATCCAGGCCCTCTTCGGCCTCGACCCCAACGCCTTCCACCAGGACCTGATCACGCCCGACACCTCGCTGCCCACGGGCGGCTGGGGCGGCATGAGCCTCGATCACCCGCTCGGCGTGGACCCCAAGTTCGGCCGTGACATCGCCACCCGCATCCTGGAGGGCTCCTGGGTGTCGCTGGTGGTGGCGTTCGGCGCGACGATCCTGTCCAACGTCATCGGCGCGGTCATGGGCGTCGTCGCGGGCTACTACGGCGGGCGGGTCGACTCGGTCATCAGCCGGCTGATGGACACGTTCCTCGCCTTCCCCCTCCTGCTCTTCGCGATCGCCATCTCCGCCACCCTCCAGGGCGGCGCGTTCGGTCTCAACGGGCTGCCGCTCCACCTGAGCGTGCTGATCTTCGTCATCGGCTTCTTCAACTGGCCCTACCTGGGCCGGATCGTGCGAGGCCAGACCCTCGCCCTGCGTGAGCGCGAGTTCGTGGACGCCTCCCGGGGCATGGGCGCCAAGGCCCCGTACATCCTGTTCCGGGAGCTGATGCCCAACCTGGTCGGCCCGATCATCGTCTACTCGACGCTGCTCATCCCGACCAACATCCTCTTCGAGGCGTCCCTGAGCTTCCTCGGCGTCGGCATCCAGCCCCCGCAGGCGTCCTGGGGCGGCATGCTCCGTGAGGCGGTCACCTACTACAAGGTCGATCCCCAGTACATGATCGTTCCCGGTCTCGCCATCTTCGTGACCGTCCTGGCCTTCAACCTGCTCGGTGACGGTCTCCGCGATGCTCTCGACCCGCGCAGCCGCTGACGCCTGCCGCGGAGAGCCCGAAAATTTTCCAACAATGGAGGGGAAAGCGCCCATCATGCGAAGGTCAGCGCTGGCCGCGATCGCGGCCATCGGCTCCGCCAGCCTGTTTCTTGCGGGTTGCAGCAAGGCCGATGACAACAAGAACGAGAACGGCAACACCAAGTCGGCCGGTGCCAACGCCGCGACCAAGGGCATCGTGAACGTGTCCGACAAGAAGGGCGGCACGGTCACCTACGAGATGGCCGACGTGCCGGACTCCTTCGACCCGGGCAACACGTACTACGCCTACATGTACAACCTCAGCCGGCTGTGGGCCCGCCCGCTGATGACCTTCAAGCCGGGCGCCGGCCAGGAGGGCAACACCCTGGTCCCGGACCTCGCCGCGGGCAAGGGTGTCCCGAGCGACGGCGGCAAGACCTGGACGTACAAGCTGCGTTCGGGCCTGAAGTACGAGGACGGCTCGCCGATCACCTCGAAGGACGTCAAGTACGCCGTCGAGCGCTCGAACTTCGCGCGTGACGTGCTCTCCCTCGGCCCGAACTACTTCCAGCAGTTCCTGGCCGGCGGCGACAAGTACAAGGGCCCGTACAAGGACAAGAGCGACAAGGGCCTGTCCTCCATCCAGACGCCGGACGACACCACGATCGTCTTCCACCTGAAGCAGGCCTTCCAGGAGTTCGACTACCTGGTCGCCGCCCCGCAGACGGCCCCGGTGCCCAAGGCGAAGGACACCGGCGTCGACTACGTCAAGCACATCGTGTCCTCCGGCTCCTACAAGTTCCAGAGCTACGACGACGGCAAGCAGGCCGTCCTCGTGCGCAACGAGAACTGGGACGCGAAGACCGACCCGCTGCGCAAGCAGCTGCCGGACAAGATCGTCGTCAACCTGAAGGTCAACCCGGAGAAGATCGACCAGGACGTCATGGCGGGCGACGCCATCGACCTGGCCGGCACCGGCGTCCAGGCCTCGACCCAGGCCGACGTCCTCACCGACCCCGCCAAGAAGGCCAACACGGACAACACCTACGGTGGCCGCCTGGTCTACATGGCGATCAACACCAAGGTGAAGCCGTTCGACAAGGTCGAGTGCCGCAAGGCCGTCCAGTACGCGATCGACAAGGTCTCGGTGCAGACCGCCGAGGGCGGCCCGATCCGCGGTGACGTCGCCTCCACCGTGCTGCCGCCGGACATCCCGGGCTACAGCAAGTCCGACGTCTACGCCACCTCCGGCAGCAAGGGCGACGCCGCCAAGGCCAAGGATCTGCTGAAGGCCTGCGGCAAGTCCTCGATCTCGACGAACATCTCGGCCCGTTCGGACCGTCCGCAGGAGATCGACGCCGCCACGGCGATCATCAACTCGCTGAAGAAGGTCGGCATCAACGCCAGCCTGAAGCAGTACCCGTCGGGCAAGTACTTCACCGACTACGCGGGTGTGCCGAAGTTCACCGAGAAGCAGAACATCGGCCTGATCATGATGCAGTGGGGTGCCGACTGGCCCTCCGGCTACGGCTTCCTCCAGCAGATCCTGAACGGCAAGGCGATCAGCCAGTCCGGTAACACCAACCTGTCGCAGTACAACAACAAGGACGTCAACGAGCTGCTGGGCAAGGCGATCGGCACTCAGGACACCAACGAGCGCAACACGCTCTACACGCAGATCGACAAGAAGACCATGGACGACGCCGTCCTGGTCCCGCTGACCTACTTCAAGGTCCTCCTGGGCCGCCCGCAGAGCTACACCAACCTGGTTTCCACGGCGGCCTTCAGCGGTCAGTACGACTACCTCAACATCGGCGTCGCGTCGAAGTAGCAGCCCCGGAAGGCAGGTGAAGGCATTGGTGCCCGCGGGCTTCGCGGCCCGCGGGCACCAGCGCCGGTCCCCGTGATCTCGTACATCCTCCGCCGGACGGCCGCGGCAGTGATCCTGCTGCTGGTCGTCTCCGCGGTCACCTTTGCCATCTTCTTCCTGCTGCCACGGCTCGCCGGCCAGACAGCGGATCAGCTGGCGCAGCAGTACATCGGCAAGAGCCCGTCGAAGGCGGACATCGCCGCGGTCAAGCACAACCTCGGTCTGGACCAGCCGGTCTACGTCCAGTACTGGCACTTCATCAAGGGGATCGTGGCCGGTGCCGACTACAACATCGGTCCCACCACGGTGCACTGCGACGCCCCGTGCTTCGGCTACTCCTTCAAGACCCACGAGGCGGTCTGGCCGCAGCTCACCAGCCGGCTGCCGGTGACCATCTCGCTGGCCGTGGGTGCCGCCGTGCTGTGGGTCCTGTCGGGCGTGGCCATCGGTGTCGTCTCGGCGCTGAAGCCCCGTTCCTTCTTCGACCGTGCCTTCATGGGTGTCGCCCTCGCCGGTGTCTCGCTCCCCATGTTCTTCACGGGCAACCTGGCCCTCCTGCTCTTCACGTACCAGTGGCCGATCTTCGGTACCACCTACGTCCCGTTCACCGAGAACCCCTCGCAGTGGGCCAACACCCTCTTCCCGGCGTGGTGTTCGCTCGCGCTCCTGTACTCCGCCATCTACGCGCGGCTCACCCGCTCGGGCATGCTGGAGACGATGAACGAGGACTTCATCCGCACGGCCCGCGCCAAGGGCCTGCGCGAGCGCAACGTCGTGGTCCGGCACGGACTGCGCGCGGCCCTCACCCCGATCATCACCGTGTTCGGCATGGACATCGGTCTGCTGCTCGGCGGCGCCCTGATCACCGAGTACGTCTTCTCGCTGCACGGCATCGGCGAGTACGCGGTGAAGGCCATCACCGACAACGACCTGCCCCCCATCCTCGGCGTGACCCTGCTCGCCGCCTTCTTCGTCGTGATCGCAAATCTCCTGGTGGACGTGCTCTACGCCGCCGCCGACCCGCGGGTGAGGCTCTCGTGACCGAACTCTCCAAGACCGGCGCCGCGGTGGGCGAGCCCACCGACTCCGGCAAGGCGCCCGAAGCCTTCCTGGAGGTCCGCGACCTCAAGGTGCACTTCCCGACCGACGACGGCCTGGTGAAGTCCGTCGACGGGCTCAGCTTCTCGCTGGAGAAGGGCAAGACCCTCGCCATCGTCGGCGAGTCCGGCTCCGGCAAGTCCGTCACCTCGCAGGCCATCATGGGCCTGCACCGGCTCGGCACCCGTGGCAAGAACGTGCGGATGTCCGGCGAGATCTGGCTGGACGGCAAGGAACTGGTCTCCGCCGCCCCGGACGAGGTGCGCAAGCTCCGCGGCCGTGAGATGGCGATGATCTTCCAGGACCCGCTGTCCGCGATGCACCCCTACTACAAGGTCGGCGACCAGATCGTCGAGGCGTACCGGGTGCACCACGACGTCAGCAAGAAGGTCGCCCGCACCCGGGCCATCGAGATGCTCGACCGCGTCGGCATCCCCGAGCCCGCCAAGCGCGTCGACGGCTACCCGCACGAGTTCTCCGGCGGTATGCGCCAGCGCGCCATGATCGCCATGGCGCTGGTGAACAACCCCGAACTGCTCATCGCGGACGAGCCGACGACCGCCCTCGACGTGACCGTCCAGGCGCAGATCCTCGACCTGATCCGTGACCTCCAGAAGGAGTTCGGCTCCGCGGTCATCATGATCACTCACGACCTCGGCGTGGTCGCCGAGATCGCCGACGACGTCCTCGTGATGTACGGCGGCCGGTGCGTGGAACGCGGTCCGGCCGGCGAGGTCTTCGAACAGCCGCAGCACCCCTACACCTGGGGCCTGCTCGGCTCGATGCCCCGCATCGACCGCGAGACCTCCGAACGGCTCATCCCGGTCAAGGGCTCGCCGCCGAGCCTCATCAACGTCCCCTCGGGCTGCGCCTTCCACCCCCGCTGCCCGTACGCGGACATCCCCAAGGGGAACGTCACCCGCACGGTGCGCCCCGAGCTGGAGCAGGTGAGCACCGGGCACTGGTCCGCCTGCCACCTCTCGGCCGAGGACCGCCAGCGGATCTGGACCGAAGAGATTGCGCCCAAGCTGTGAGTGAGACCAAGAAGACGGACACCGTCGCCGAGGCCGCGGTCCCGAAGCAGGCGTCGGCTCCCGAGGAGCGGGACGTGCTGCTCAAGGTCGAGGGGCTGACCAAGCACTTCCCGATCAAGAAGGGCATCCTGCAACGCCAGGTCGGCGCCGTGAAGGCCGTCGACGGCCTCGACTTCGAGGTGCGCAAGGGCGAGACCCTGGGCGTGGTCGGCGAGTCGGGCTGCGGCAAGTCGACCATGGGCCGGGTCATCACCCGGCTCCAGGACCCGACCGGCGGGAAGATCACCTTCGAGGGCCAGGACATCACGCGGCTGAACACCGGGCAGATGCGCCCGCTGCGCCGCGACATCCAGATGATCTTCCAGGACCCGTACGGCTCCCTGAACCCCCGGCACACCATCGGCTCGATCGTCTCGGCGCCCTTCCGGCTCCAGGGCGTGGAGCCCGAGGGCGGGGTGAAGAAGGAGGTCCAGCGGCTCCTCGACCTGGTCGGCCTCAGCCCCGAGCACTACAACCGCTACCCGCACGAGTTCTCCGGCGGTCAGCGCCAGCGCATCGGCATCGCCCGCGCGCTCGCCCTGAAGCCGAAGCTGGTCGTGGCCGACGAGCCGGTCTCCGCGCTGGACGTGTCGATCCAGGCGCAGGTCGTGAACCTCATGGACGACCTCCAGCAGGAGCTGGGCCTGACCTACGTGATCATCGCGCACGACCTCTCGGTCGTCCGGCACGTCTCGGATCGCATCGCGGTGATGTACCTCGGCAAGATCGTGGAACTCGCCGACCGCGTCTCGCTGTACGAGTCGCCGATGCACCCGTACACCAAGGCGCTGATGTCGGCGGTGCCCGTGCCGGACCCGAAGCGCCGGGGCCTGAAGAGCGAGCGCATCCTGCTGCGGGGCGATGTGCCCTCGCCCATCGCCCCGCCCTCCGGCTGCCGCTTCCACACCCGGTGCTGGAAGGCGACGCAGATCTGCAAGACCACCGAGCCCCAGCTCGTGGAGCTGCGGCCGGGCCAGCGGGTCGCCTGCCACCACCCCGAGAACTTCGCCGACCAGGCCCCGCAGGACACGGTCCTGCTGACGGCGGCGAAGGAGGCGTCGGAGCTGGTGCCGGACGCGGTGCTCTCCGAGGGTGCGGCCGAGAAGGAACCGGCGTCGGACAAGGAGACGGCCGCGGAGGAGACGGCCGCTGCCGAAGCGGCGGCGGCTTCCGAGGCGGTGGCTTCCGACGAGAAGCCGGCGGTTTCCGAGGAGAAGCCGGCTTCCGAGAAGGAGGCGGTGGCTTCCGAAGAGGAGCCGACGGCCTCCGAGGACAAGCCCGCGGCTTCCACGGAGGAGGCGGCTTCCGAGGAGGAGGCGGTTTCCGGCGAGGCGGTTTCCGAAGAAGGGGCTTCTGGCGGAGAGGCTGCTGAGGACGAAGAGGCTTCCGAGGACGAGGTGGCTTCCGAAGAGTCGGCGGCTTCCGAAGCGGCGGCGGCCTCCGGTGTGAAGACCGGTCCCGGTGCGAAGGTCTCGGCCGGGAAGGCCGCGCCCGCGGCCGACGCCCCCGCCGAGGAGCCCGCCACCGCCACCGGCGCCGCGGCCGACGCTCCGGCGGAGGGCTCGGGCGACACCGAGGCCGTCGCCGAGGAGACCGGCCGCGAGGCCGAGGCCACCGGCAAGGCGTCCGGCGCCGACTCACAGGAGTCAACCGACAAGTAGCACATGACGACTAGGTAAAGTCATGTACATGTCCGAGCGGGAGAGTGCAGAGTCGTCCGTGCCCGACCACTGATCGGCACGCTCGAAAGGGACGACCCATGGCATTCTCCCGTTCGGCACGTCTGGGGGCTGTCGCCACCGCGGCAGCCTCCTTCCTCGTCATCGCCGCCTCCTCCGCCCCCACCCCCGGCGCCCCCGGCATCGGCGACCCTTACTTCCCCCGGCTGGGCAACGGCGGTTTCGACGCCCGCCATTACGACCTGGACATCGCCTACGCCCCGGACACGGGCCGGCTGGACGGCCGTACGACCCTCACGGCCCGCGCCACCCAGAAGCTCTCCTCCTTCGACCTCGACCTCCAGCAGCTGGAGGTCACCGGCGTCCAGGTCGACGGCAGACCCGCGCGGTTCACCCGCGACGGCGACGAGATCACCGCCACCCCCCGCCACCCGCTCCCCGCGGGACGGGACTTCACCGTCTCCGTGACCTACGGCGGCGTACCGCAGGCCCTCGGCGGGCCGATCGTCTTCGGCTCCGACTACGGGTGGATGAAGACCCCCGACGGCGTCTTCGTCGCCTGCGAACCCAACGCCGCCTCCACCTGGTTCCCGTCCAGCGACCACCCCGCCGACAAGGCCACCTACGACATCCGGATCAAGGCTCCCCGGGGTCTGACCGGCGTCTCCAACGGCCGGCTGGTGTCGACGTACGACAAGGGCGGCTCGACGTACACCCACTGGCGGGAGTCGAAGCCGATGGCGACCTACCTCGCCACCGCCACCATCGGGAAGTTCGACGTGCGCACCGGGCGCACCCCCGGCGGCACCCCCATCTACGTCGCCATCGACCCCGTGCTCAAGAACAGCAACAACGTCGACGTGTACGCCGTCACGGCCGCCGCCACCGACTACTGGTCGCAGGTCTTCGGGCCGTACCCCTTCGAGGAGACCGGCGCGATCGTCGACGACATGCCGGAGGCGGGGTTCTCGCTGGAGGTGCAGAGCAAGCCCGCGTACTCGGCCGTGCGCAACGAGTCGACCATCGTGCACGAGCTGGCCCACCAGTGGTTCGGCGACTCGGTGAGCGTGGCCCAGTGGAAGGACATCTGGCTCAACGAGGGCTTCGCCACCTACGCCCAGTGGCTGTGGACCGAGCACCAGGGCACCCGCACCGCCCACGACTCCTTCCTGGCCGGCTACGACTCCCGTCCCGCCGACTCCTCCTTCTGGCAGATCAAGGTCGCCGACCCGCAGCGGGACACGATGTTCGCCTCCGCCGTCTACCAGCGCGGCGCGATGACCCTCCAGGTGCTGCGCGAGCGGATCGGTGACACGGCCTTCTTCAAGCTGCTGCCGGCCTGGACGAAGCTCCACCGGTACGGCAACGCGGACACCGCCGACTTCATCCGCCTCGCCGAGCGCGTCAGCGGGCAGCAGCTCGATGATCTCTTCGGCACCTGGCTGTTCACCACAGGGAAGCCCGCCCTGTGAGCCTGGGTTTGTAAGGTTCACGCACTCCGGCGGGTGAGAATGTCAGGGTGCAGCTCCAGCAACTCTTCAGTCCCTCCGTCCAGCACACGCTCGATGTGATCGGCATCTTCGTCTTCGCGATCTCCGGCGCCCTGCTGGCCGTACGGAAGAACTTCGACGTGTTCGGCATCGCCGTCCTCGCCGAGGTCACCGCGCTGGGCGGCGGGCTGTTCCGTGACCTGGTGATCGGCGCCGTACCCCCGGCCGCCTTCACGGACCTGGGCTACTTCGTCACCCCGCTGCTCGCCACGCTCGTCGTCTTCTTCCTGCATCCGCACGTGGAGCGCATCCAGGCAGCGGTGCTCGTCTTCGACGCCGCCGGCCTCGGCCTGTTCTGTGTCAGCGGTACGACGAAGGCGTACAGCTACGGCCTCGGCCTGACCGCGTCGGCGACGCTGGGCCTCGCCACCGCCGTGGGCGGCGGCGTCCTGCGGGACGTGCTGGCCAACGAGGTGCCCTCGCTGCTGCGCTGGGACCGCGACCTGTACGCGGTCCCGGCGATGGTCGGCGCCACGATGGTCGTCCTGTGCATCCGCTACGACGTCCTGACCCCGTTCACCAGCGGGCTCGCGGTGATCACGGCCTTCGTGCTGCGCCTGCTCGCGATGCGGTTCCACTGGCGAGCGCCGCGTGCGTGGAACCGCCGGTCGACGGTGACCGAGGAGTAGTCCCGGGAGCGGTCCCGGCGACCGAGGTGTCCTGGCCCCTGGCGTGGCCCTGGCCCATCTGGAGGGTCAGCCAGCGGAACACGGTGTCGACCTGCGGGCGCCACAGCGCCATGGTGTGACCGCCCGCGCTGCGCGGCAGGAACACCACCCGCACCGTGGTCGGCGCCTTGGCGACGGCCTCCAGGGCCATGCCCGCCTGGTAGCCGTCGCCGGACTCGCCGGAGAGGTACAGCGCGATCCGGGGCGGCACGGCCGCCCGCCCGAGCAGCAGATAGGGGTTGTTCGCGGCGCGCAGGGCGGGGGTCTGGGCGGCCAGGGAGTCGCGTTCGCCGATCGGGTCGTTGTAGCCGGACATGCTCACCGCGGCCCGGTACCGGTCGGGGTGGGCCACCGCGAGCTTCACCGCGCAGTGCGCGCCCGCCGAGTACCCGGCCACCGCCCAGCCCTGGGGGGCCGGCTGGGCCCGGAAGTTGTCCATGACCATCTTCGGTACGTCGATGCTGAGCCAGGTGTCGGCGTTGACCTGCCCCGGGATGTTGGCGCAGCCCGTGTCCACGCCGGCCAGCAGGTTGGTGCGCGGGGCGACCAGGATGAACGGCGCCACCCGGCCGCTCCTCATCAGCGGCAGCAGCTGCTCGTGCGCCTTGAGCGACCCGAACCACGCCTTCGCGGAACCGGGGTAGCCCGGCAGCAGCTCCACCACCGGGAACTTCTTGTTCCGGTAGGCCGGTTCGTCGTACTGCGGCGGCAGCCAGACGTAGACCTCGGCGTTCACGCCGGAGACCCGGCCCTTGAGCTGGGTGACGCGGACTCCGCCGGCCGCGCGCATGCCGGGCCCGTCGGCGGCCGAGAAGGTCTGCCTGACCCTGGGCAGCCGGGTCACCGTGATACCGCCGGTGCCGTCCTTGCCGAGGTCGGCGGCCTGCTGGACGTGGTCGCCGGTGCCGAGCAGGTCGGCCCAGTTGTCGTAGAGGTTGTTCTGGTTGTTGACCAGCACGAAGACCAGGGTGACGGCCGTGCCCTGGGCGAACAGCAGCATGAGGACCCGGGCCGTGATCCGCAGGGGTTTGGGCCCACGCATCCGCGACCACAGGACGAGCGGCAGTATGAGGGCGACGACCGCCAGCAGGACGGTCGTGTAGAGAAACGGGGTCCCGGTGAGACTCATGTCCCCATAGAGGGCGATCCGCGGCCGGAGGTTGTGGACGAGTCCGGACACTTACCGAGAAATTGCCGGAACCTCACCCGGGGGCGGGAGCGGATCATCCGCTGATCATCTCGCCTTGAGCAAGAAAGCTACCGCTTAGTAGTTTCCTGCTGTACTGTTCGGCCATGCCAGAAGCAGCTTCCGCCCCCTCCCCCTCGCGGGCCCTGATCGGCGACAGCGAGTTCGACCGCGACACCGCGGTCACCCGGCGCGAGCCCGGCGTCTACGACGTCGACCTCTCGGCCGGCTGGACCATCATCAGCGCCGTCAACGGCGGCTACCTGCTGGCCGTGCTCGGCCGGGCCCTCGCGGACACCCTGCCGCACCCGGACCCCTTCTCCGTCACCGCGCACTACCTGACCGCCTCCCGGCCCGGCCCGGCGGTCGCCCGCACCGAGACCGTCCGCACCGGCCGCACCCTCTCCACCGGCCAGGCCTCGCTCTTCCAGTACGACGACGAGGGCAACGAGGTCGAACGCATCCGCGTCCTCGCCTCCTACGGCGACCTCGCCACCCTCCCCGACGACGTCCGTACGACCGCCGTCCCGCCCGCGATGCCCCCGCTGGAGCAGTGCTTCGGCTCCGCGGACGCCGCATCCGACACCCGGATGCCGTCGGGTGGCTCCCCGGTCGAGGGCAGCTCCGCCATCGCCGACCGGCTGATGCTCAAGCTCGACCCCGCCACCCTCGGCTGGGCGCTCGGCTCCCCCTCCGGCAAGGGCGAGATGCGCGCCTGGTTCGGCCTCGCCGACGGCCGGGACGCCGACCCGCTCTCGCTGCTCCTCGCCGTGGACGCCCTCCCGCCCACCGCCTTCGAGCTGGGCCTCAAGGGCTGGGTGCCGACCGTGGAACTCACCGTCCACGTCCGCCACCGCCCGGCCCCCGGTCCGCTGCGGGTGTCCATCACCACCCGCAACCTGGCCGGCGGCTTCCTGGAGGAGGACGCCGAGGTGTGGGACAGCGCGGACCGCCTGGTCGCCCAGTCCCGGCAGCTGGCCCGGATCAGGCTCGGCTGAGCGGCTCGCGCCCCAGCCAGGCCGCCAGGCGTTCGTAGGGTCCGGCCCCCAGCGGCGCCTCGCGGCGGGCCTCGAAGGGCGTCTCCGCGCCGCGGGGCCGGGTGTCCGGCAGTACCGCGCGGGCCGTCGCGAGCGCGAACTCGGCCAGCTCGGCGTCGAGTTCGCCCGCAGCGCCGATCGCCTCGGCCAGGTCCCAGGTGTGCGTGACGACCTCCATGACGTAACCGGAGAGTGCCGCATGGCCGGGGACCTCGCCCCAGGGGACCCGCACCGGGGTCACCATCCGTTCGTCGCTCTCCCAGGCCCTGAGGACACGGGCCCGCACCTCGTCGTAGGCCGGGGCCCAGCCGTCGTCCGCGACGCCGTCGGCGGACGGGTGCACGGCGAGCCCGTCACCGCCCTCGCCCACCACCGCGATCCGCCGGGTGCCGCCGACGACGTGGCTCAGCAGACCCCGGACATCGAACTCGGAACACGGCGTCGGCCGAGTCAGGTCTTCGGGGCGCACGGTCTTGATCAGGGCAGCCGCCTGCTCGGTGGCGCGGACGTACACGGGACGCGGGTCGACGAAGCCGGTGCTGGTCATGGTGTGCCTCTCTCTCGGTCGGTGAGGCGAGGATGCCCGGATAACCTGACAACCGGCGTCAGCATTTGCCCGGCAGTTCGCGGCGGCGGGATCCTGGCGCGGTGAAGTCCGACCGGCTGCTCTCGATCCTGCTGCTCCTCCAGACCCGGGGCCGCGTCCCCGCGCCCGAACTCGCCGACCGGCTGGAGGTGTCGGTCCGCACCATCTACCGGGACGTCGAGGCACTGTCCGCCGCCGGCGTCCCGGTGTACGCCGAGCGCGGCCGGCACGGCGGCATCGAACTTCTCCCCGGCTTCCGCACCGACGTCACCGGGCTGACCGCCGACGAGTCCCGCGCCCTGTTCATCGTGGCCGCGCAGGGCGCCCACGCCGCGCTCGGCCTCGACGCGGCCCTCGGCTCGGCCCTGCGTAAGGTGATGGCCGCGCTGCCCGCGCCGCACCGGCCCGCCGCCGAGGTGACCAGCCGCCGTGTCCTGGTCGACGCCACCCGCTGGAAGGGCGGTCCGCGGCAGGCGGTCGACCTGGACGTGCTCCAGGACGCGGTGTTCTCCGACCGGCGCCTGAGGCTGCGCTACCGGCACAGCGGGGAGCGGGAACCGCGGACGTACACCGTGGACCCCTACGGCCTCGTCGCCAAGGCCGGGGTCTGGTACCTGGTCGCCGACCGGCGCGGCGGGCCCCGGCTGTTCCGCGCCGACCGGGTGCGCTCGGCCCGGCTGCTGGACGAGCCCGTCCGGCGCCGGCCCGGGGTCGAACTGGCCGACGTCTGGGAGCTGTTGCGCCGGCAGGTGGAGGAGCGGGAGAACGGGATCGAGGTCACCGTGCGGGTACGGCGCGAACTGCTCGACATGTTCCAGCGCATGGCCGCCGCACAGCTGACGGCTCCGCCCGAGGACGACGGCGCGAGCGAGTGGGTCACTGCGCGGCTGGCCTACCCGGTGCTGCGCGCCGTACGCCAACTCCTCGCGTTCTCCGACCGGGTGGAGATCCTGGACCCGCCCGAGGCCCGCGCGGAACTGCTGGCCGGGGCCCGCTCCGTCACGGCCCTGTACCAGCAGGGCTGAGCGGCGGCTGATCCGTGGCGGGACGGCTCAGTCCAGCCAGTGGCTGCGGCCGATGCTGATGAGCCGGAGCTGGCGGGCGGCGAGCTGCGTCACCCGCTCCCGCTCCTGCGCCGGGGCCTCCAGTGCCTCCAGGAACAGGGAGGCGGTGATGAGCATCTGGTCGACGTAGAGGTGCGCGAGCATCAGCAGGTCGTCGTCGCTCCAGCCCGCCGCCTCCGGGTCGTTGGCCAGCTCGGCCTTCACCTCCTCGGCGAACCGGTGCAGTTGGGCCCGGATGGCCTCGCGCACCGGCTGGACCCCGCCATGTCGCTCTCGGGCGATAAAACGGACATGAGCGGGGTACGCGTCTACGTGACGGGCGATCAACTCGATGGCACGCGTGATGCGTTCCTCGCTGTCGCCCGTGGCGGACACCGTCGTCCGCACCATCGGATGCAGGCTGCCCAGCGCCTCGTCGACCAGGGCCACGCCGAGGTCGGCGGTCGAGCGGAAGTGCCGGTAGAAGGCCGTCGGGGCGACACCGACGGCCCGGGTGACCTCGCGCAGACCCAGGCTGCTCAGGCTCTGCTCCTCCAGCAGGGCGAGCGCCGCGTCGAGGAACGCCTGCCGGGTCTTCTGCTTCTGGGCCTGCCGGATGCCGAGGGTGTGACTCATGTCATCCAGTTAACAACTGTTCTCTGGAATTGAAAAGCCGTCCGGAGCGCTAGACTCGAAGTCAGTGAACAACTGTTACTACAACTGTTCACCCAAACTTCACACCGGCTGACCACGAGGCATATCGGAGGGGGGATCTGATCCCATGCTGTTCCTCGTCGCCGCACTCATGCTGCTCGGCGTCGTGCTGGGCACCGTCGCTCACGCACCGCTGACCGTCACCGCCGTCCTGGCCGCCGTCATCGCCGTCTGGCTCGGCGTCTTCGCGATCCGCGAGCGCCACGGGCGCCGCCGCCACACCTCGGCCAACTGACCACCGGACAGGACTTCAGGAGCTGAGCGTCATGCACCTCACCGCACCGGCCACCGGCCGCCCCCGCACCGACACCCGCCCGCGCCCCCGCGACGCCGACGGCATGGCCGTCGCGTCCTTCATCCTCGGCCTCCTCGGCCTGCTCGTCCTGAACCTCTTCCTCGGCCCGATCGCCATCGTCCTGGCCGCGGTCGCCCTCTGGCGCGGCACGGCCCGCCGGGGCCGCGCCTACCTCGGTCTGACCCTGGGCGTCGCCGACCTGGCGGTCCTGGTGATCGCGATGGAGCTCTCGGGCACGGTGTCCTGGAGCCTGTGACCCACCCCGGCACGCCCCGGCGCACCACGGACGGCAACGCGGCAATGACCCCCGCCGCACCGCCACCGCCCCGGCCAACCCGCCGACCGGCCGCCGCTGCCCTGCCGCACCCGCCCTGCCGGACCGGCGCCCCGCCGCACTCGCCGATCGGTCGCCCCGTCGCCTTGCCGCCACCGCCCCGGCCGGCCGACCACCCCGCCGACTGGCCGCCCCGTCGCCGTGCCGAACCCGTACCGCCGTCGCCCCGCCGCCCTGCCGCACCGGCCCCGCCGCACCCGCCCCACCGGACCGGCGCCCCGCCGCCGCCCCGCCGACCGGTCACCCCGTCGCCGCGCCGAACCCGCACCGCCGCCGGACCGGCCGCACCGCCGCACCCGCCCTACCCGCCGTGGGCAATCGTTCCGCAGGGCGGAACGGGTGGGCACGGCCGACAGCGCCGGGTGCGCCGCCCCCAAGCCCAGGTGCGGCCGACGCAAAGCGCTCAGGTGCGGCCAACCGCAAGGCGCCCAGGCGCGGCCAACGCAAGGCGCTCAGGCGCGGCCAGCGCCACGCGTGAAGCCAACGGCACGCCCTCGCGGCCGAAGCCGACCGCAGGGGAGCCGTAGAATCGCCTCACCATGGCTTACCTCGACCACGCCGCGACCACCCCGATGCTCCCGGAGGCGGCGGAGGCATTCACCGCCCAGTTGAGCATCACGGGCAACGCCTCCTCCCTCCACGCATCCGGCCGCCAGGCACGCCGCACGGTCGAGGAATCCCGCGAAACCCTCGCGGAAGCCCTCGGCGCCCGCCCCAGCGAGGTCGTCTTCACCTCCGGCGGCACCGAGGCCGACAACCTCGCCGTCAAGGGCCTGTACTGGTCCCGCCGCGACGCCGACCCGGCCCGCACCCGCATCCTGGCCAGCCCCGTCGAGCACCACGCCGTACTGGACGCCGTGCACTGGCTCGGCGAGCACGAGGGCGCCACCGTCGAGTACCTCCCGGTCGACTCCCACGGCCGCGTCCACCCCGAGGCGCTGCGCGAGGCCGTCGCCCGCAACCCCGCCGACGTCGCCCTGGCCACCGTGATGTGGGCCAACAACGAGATCGGCACGGTCATGCCGATCCGGGAACTGGCCGACGTCACCGCCGAGTTCGGCATCCCGCTGCACGCCGACGCGGTCCAGGCATTCGGCCAGGTCCCGGTCGACTTCGAGGCCTCGGGCCTGGCCGCCATGACCGTCTCCGGGCACAAGATCGGCGGCCCGTACGGCATCGGCGCGCTGATCCTCGGCCGCGAGCACACCCCCGTACCCGTCCTGCACGGCGGCGGCCAGGAGCGGCATGTGCGCTCCGGCACGCTGGACGTCCCGGCCATCGCCTCCTTCGCCGTCGCCGGCCGGCTCGCCGCCGAACAGCGCGAGTGGTTCACGCGCGAGATCGGCGCCCTGCGGGATCAGCTGATCGACGCCGTGCGCCGCGCCGTACCGGACGCGATCCTCGGCGGCGACCCGGCGCCCGAGGGCCGGCTCCCGGCCAACGCCCACTTCACGTTCCCCGGCTGCGAGGGCGACTCCCTGCTGCTCCTGCTGGACGCCCAGGGCATCGAGTGCTCCACCGGCTCCGCCTGCACCGCTGGCGTCGCCCAGCCCAGTCATGTCCTCCTCGCCACCGGCACCGACCCGGACCTGGCCCGCGGCACCCTGCGCTTCTCCCTCGGCCACACCTCCACGGAGGCGGACGTCGAGGCCGTGGCCAAGGCGATCGGCCCGGCGGTGGAACGCGCCCGCGCGGCCGGGCTCACGTAGCCGCGCGGGGGGACGCGGCCGTCCCGGCCTTCTCCCGCTCGGCGCGGACCAGGCGCAGGTACCGGTCCCAGTCCCAGAACCGCCCCGGATCGGTGTGGTCCGTCCCCGGCACCTCGACGTGCCCGATGATGTGCTCACGGTCCACGGGTATGCCGTACCGCTCGCATATCGCCGCGGTCAGCCGCGCCGAGGCCGCGTACATCTCGTCCGTGAAGGACGAGGCGTCCTCCACGAAGCCCTCGTGCTCTATGCCGACGCTGCGTTCGTTGTACTCCCGGTTGCCCGCGTGGAAGGCCACGTCCAGCTCCCGGACCAGCTGGGTGACCCGCCCGTCCTTGCGCACGATGTAGTGCGCCGCCGCCCCGTGCCCCGGGTCCCGGAAGACCTTCACCGCGGACGCGTAGCCGCCCTGGGTGACATGGATGACCACCCGGTCCACCCGGTAGTCGGACGGCCGGTCCGCGAGCCGGTAGTTCGCCGCCGAGGCACCCACCCAGCGCGCGCCCCGGAAGTCCACCGCGCCCGCCACCCGCGACTTGTCCACCCCGGGCATCCGCCACCACAGCCGGGACAGCTCCTCCCGGGCCAGCACGGCCGTGCCCACGGCCGCCGCCGCCCCGCCGACCAGCAGGGCCCGCCGCCCCAGCCGCCGGTCCGTGTCGTCCTTCGCCGTGCCCATGTCCGCCCCCGTCGCCGCCGGTGTCGCCGGCCCCGTCGTCACCCTCTGCGATCGTCAACGGATATCAGGCCGACGCGGTTCCCGCGCCCCGTACCCTGGAAGGGCTATGACTGACACCCCGCAGCGCACCCGCCCCCTCCGCGTCCTCGCCGCCATGTCCGGCGGGGTCGACTCCGCCGTCGCCGCCGCGCGCGCCGCGGAAGCAGGCCACGACGTCACCGGCGTCCACCTCGCGCTCTCCGCGAACCCGCAGTCGTTCCGCACCGGCGCGCGGGGCTGTTGCACCATCGAGGACTCGCGCGACGCCCGCCGCGCGGCCGACGTCATCGGCATCCCGTTCTACGTCTGGGACCTCGCCGACCGCTTCCGCGAGGACGTCGTCGAGGACTTCGTCGCCGAGTACGAGGCCGGCCGCACCCCGAACCCGTGCCTGCGCTGCAACGAGAAGATCAAGTTCGCCGCGCTGCTGGACAAGGCGCTGGCCCTCGGCTTCGACGCGGTCTGCACCGGCCACTACGCCAAGGTGATCCTGAACCCGGACGGCTCCCGCGAACTGCACCGCGCCTCCGACATGGCGAAGGACCAGTCCTACGTCCTCGGTGTGCTGGACGAGAGGCAGCTCGCGCACGCGATGTTCCCGCTCGGCGACACGGTCACCACCAAGGAGGAGATCCGCGCGGAGGCCGAGCGCCGGGGCCTGGCCGTGGCCAAGAAGCCCGACTCGCACGACATCTGCTTCATCGCCGACGGCGACACCCAGGGCTTCCTGGCCAAGCGGCTCGGCAAGGCCGAGGGCGACATCGTGGACGAGTCCGGCGCCAAGCTGGGCACGCACGAGGGCGCGTACGGCTTCACCATCGGCCAGCGCAAGGGCCTGCGGATCGGCACCCCGGCCCCGGACGGCAAGCCGCGCTACGTCCTGGACATCTCCCCGGTCACCAACACCGTCACCGTCGGCCCGGCCGACGCCCTGGACGTCACCGCCCTCACCGCGATCAAGCCCCGCTGGTGCGGCACCGCCCCCGCCGGCCCCGGCACCTACACCGCCCAGCTGCGCGCCCACGGCGGCGAGACCGAGGTGACCGCAGAGCCGGTCGACGGCGCCCTGCGCGTGACGTTCACCGAGCCGGTCCGCGGCGTCGCCCCCGGCCAGGCGATCGTCCTGTACGACGGCACGCGCGTGGTGGGCTCGGCGACGATCGCGTCGACCACGCGCGCGACGGCCGCCGCGGTCTGAACCGGCCTCCTTCCCGCGGGCAACGGCACGCCTAGCCCGTGAAGAACTCCGCCAGCACCGGCCCCAGCACGTCCGGTTCCACCGCGTGGGTCTGGCCCTCCAGGACCCGGTACGTGCCCTGGGGCACCGTCTCGGCGATCTCCCGGGACGCCTCGCGCATCCACTCCGGGCTCGCGCCACCCGCGACCGCGAGCACGGGCACACCGATCGCGGCGAGCCGGTCCCGGGGGAGCAGGCCGTCGCCCATGACCGCGTCGTCGTGGGCGAGGCTGGGGGCGACGGCCTCCATGCCGGCCCACATCGGCGACTCCCGGGCGCGCTGGATCATCTCCTCGCCGAGGCCCGTCAGGCGCAGGAACAGCTCCACCGCGTCCCCGAGCCGGTCCTCGCCGAGTGCCTTGCCCAGCTGCTCCTTGTAGGTGGCCTCACGCGCGGCACCGCCCGCCAGGTGGTCGGCGTACGGCACCTCGTAGACCGCCGCGCGGGCGACGGGCAGCCCGCTCGCCGCCGCGCGCAGGACCAGCGCGCCGCCCGAGGAGACCCCGAAGAGCGCCGTTTCGCCGCCCACCGCGTCGGTCAGCGCGGCCAGGTCCTCGATCTCGCGGTCGACGTCGTACGGTGCCGTGTCGCCGCTCGCGCCGCGGCCCCGGCGGTCGTAGACGACGGCCGTGCAGCGGTCCGCGAGGCGCCGGGCCAGGGGCGCCACGGTGCCGCCGGTGGACATCGCGCCGCTCACCAGGATCACCGTGGGCCCCTGGCCGATCACTTCGTACGCGAGGGAGGTGCCGTCGCGGGAAGTCGTCTTCTTGTCCATGGCCGTGCAGACTGCCGCACGGCGCGGCAGTCATCGGTCACGACACGGCGGTGCCGGGGGTGGTCATACGACCTCGGTGTCGTAGAAGCAGTAGTGGTCCTTGATCTCCGCCACCCCGTCCTTGGGGTCCGGATACGCCCAGACGAGGTCCGGCGCGTCCGGCAGCGACCAGTAGGACGCCGTGCCCTTGAAGGGGCACACGGTGTGCGTGTCGGACGGCGTCAGCAGATCGAGCCGGACGTCCTCGGCGGGGATGTAGTACCTGACCGGGCAGCCCGTCTCGCGCAGTTCCAGGGGCCGGTCGGACTCCGCGAGCACCTGGTCGCCGCGCACCACGCGCACGTGCCGCTCGCTCTTCTGGATCGTGATCGTGTGTCCTTGGGTCATACCGGTTCAGCGCCGGGACGGGCCGCGCTTCTTCCCGTCCGGCGCGGGGACCGTACGGTAGAGGCCATGAACATCTGTGTCTTCCTGTCCGCCGCCGACCTCGACGAGCGCTACACACGCCCCGCGCGCGAGTTCGCGGAACTGCTCGGCAAGGCCGGCCACACGCTCGTCTGGGGCGGTTCCGACGTCGGTCTGATGAAGGTGGTCGCCGACGGCGTGCAGGAGGCGGGCGGCAGGCTGCTGGGCGTCTCCGTGGAGTTCCTGGCGAACAAGGCGCGGCCCGGCGCCGACGAGATGTTCGTCGCGGCCGACCTCGCCGAACGCAAGAAGCTGCTGCTGGAGAAGGCCGACGCCGTGGTGATCATGGTGGGCGGCACCGGCACGCTGGACGAGGCCACCGAGATCCTGGAGCTGAAGAAGCACGGCCGCACCGAGAAGCCGGTCGTGCTGCTGAACACGGCGGGCTTCTACGACGGCCTGCGCGAGCAGTTCCGCCGCATGGAGGCCGAGGGCTTCCTGCCCCGTCCGCTGGCCGAACTGGTCTTTTTCGCCGACGAGCCGGCGGGGGCCCTGGCGTACCTGGAGGCCGCGACATGAGCGGCCACCGCCGCGGGGCTCCGCGTCCGGTGATGCGAGCATGGCGGTCATGGCTACTCATGTGATCACCGGGGCGGGCTCCGGCATCGGCGCGGCCGTGGCCCGCCGGCTGCACGCGCGCGGGGACGAGATCGTGCTGCACGCGCGCGACGCGGGCCGCGCGAAGGAACTGGCGGCCGAGTTCCCCGGCGCGCGCACCCTCGTCGGCGACCTGGCGGACCCGGACAAGCTGTCCTGGGCGTTCTCCCACCAGACGCTCCCGGACCGGGTCGACTCCCTGCTGCACATCGCCGGAGTCGTCGACCTCGGCGAGGTCGGCGACCTGACCCCGAAGTCCTGGCGCCACCAGCTCAACGTCAACCTGATCGCCCCCGCCGAGCTGACCCGGCACTTCCTGCCGCAGCTGCGCGCGACCCGTGGCCATGTGATCTTCGTCAACTCCGGCGCCGGCCTCTCCGCCAGTGCCGGCTGGTCCGCGTACGCCGCCTCCAAGCACGGTCTGAAGGCCCTCGCCGACTCCCTGCGCCAGGAGGAGCACGCGAACGGCGTCCGCGTCACCTCGGTCTACCCGGGCCGCACCGCGAGCCCCATGCAGGCCAAGGTGCACCAGCAGGAGGGCAAGGAGTACGACCCGTCGAGGTGGATCCACCCCGAGTCGGTCGCCACGACGATCCTGACCGCCCTGGACCTGCCGAGGGACGCGGAGATCAACGACCTGACGGTACGTCCGGGGCGCTGACCTCGGCCGGGGGGTTCCGTAGGCTTCCCTGGTGAGCGAAAACAGCCAGTTCAGCTTCCCGGGGGCCACCGGTGTCGGTTCCCTGCCCGGCGGGGACGCGAGGGAAGCCGCCAAGACCGCCACTGGATCCTTCGAGGACTTCCCGTTCCTCCCGGAGCTGCCCGCGCGCGGGCCCGGCGCCGACATGATCGGCCGGACCGCCGGGATGCTGGTCGAGCTGTACGCCCGCGTGGAGCCCAGCGGGTGGCGGCTCGGGGACCGGCCGGGCCGGGACACCAGGCGGGCCAGGTCCTGGCTCGTCGAGGACCTGGACGCCCTGGAGGAGTTCACCCAGGGCTACGAGGGCGACCTGAAGGTGCAGGCCGTCGGGCCGTGGACACTGGCCGCCGCCCTGGAGCTGAAGAACGGCGAGGCCGCCCTGTCGGATCCCGGCGCCTGCCGGGACCTCGCCGCCTCGCTCGCCGAGGGGCTGCGGCTGCACCTCGCCGAGGTGCGGCGCCGCGTCCCGGGCGCCCGGATCGTCCTCCAGCTCGACGAGCCCTCCCTCACGGCCGTCCTGCGCGGACAGGTCCGTACGGCGAGCGGCTACCGCACCCACCGGGCCGTGGACCGGCAGATCGTGGAGGCCACGCTCCGCGACGTCGTCGGCGCGCACGCCGGCGGGCCGGTGGTGGTGCACTCCTGCGCCCCGGACGTGCCGTTCGCCCTGCTGCGGCGGGCCGGCGCGGCGGCCGTCTCCTTCGATTTCGCGCTCCTCACCGAGCGTGACGACGAGGCGGTCGGCGAGGCCGTGGAGGGCGGCACGCGGCTGTTCACCGGTGTCGTGCCGGGCACGGACGGCCCGTTGTCAGACCCTGCCGGTAGCGTCATGGGTGTCAGGACGTTGTGGCGCAGGCTGGGGCTGCACCCGGGGCTGCTCGCGGAGGCCGTCACGGTGACCCCGCCGTGCGGGCTGGCGGGCGCTTCCCCCGCGTACGCGCGCCAGGCGCTCGCCCACTGCGTCCGGGCGGCGAGATCCCTCGCGGACAACCCTGAGTAACGGGAGGACAACACGGTGGCCGGCGACAAGCAGGCGGAGACGACGGCGGTGCCCGCCGAGGCCCGCGACAAGCACGCGCAACTGGCGGAGCAGGTCGAGGAGCACCGCTTCCGGTACTACGTGAAGGACGCTCCCGTCATCAGCGACGCGGAGTTCGACCAGCTCCTCAAGTCCCTGGAGGCCCTGGAGGAGCGGTACCCGGAGCTGCGCACCCCGGACTCGCCGACCCAGAAGGTCTCGGGGTCGTACGAGACGGAGTTCACGGCGGTCGAGCACCGCGAGCGGATGCTCTCGCTCGACAACACGTTCAACGACGACGAGCTGGCCGCCTGGGTCGACCGTGTCGCCAGGGAGCTGGGCGACCAGACGTACCACTTCCTGTGCGAGCTGAAGGTGGACGGCCTCGCGGTCAACCTCACCTACGAGAAGGGCCGCCTCACGCGCGCGGCCACCCGCGGCGACGGCCGCACCGGTGAGGACATCACGCCGAACGTCCGGACGATCGCGGAGATCCCGGACCGCCTGGCGGGCGACAAGGTGCCCGACCTGGTGGAGATCCGCGGCGAGGTCTACTTCCCGATGGAGAAGTTCCTCGAACTGAACGAACGCCTGGTCGCGGCCGGCGACAAGCCCTTCGCCAACCCCCGCAACGCCGCCGCCGGTTCGCTGCGCCAGAAGGACCCGCGAGTCACCGCGACCCGCCCGCTGCACATGGTCGTCCACGGCATCGGCGCCCTGGCGGGCTTCACGGGCATGACCCGGCTCTCGCAGGCGTACGACCTGCTGAAGACCTGGGGCCTGCCCACCTCCCCGCACAACCGCGTGGTCGACGACCTCGCCGGCGTACGGGAGTTCATCGCGTACTACGGCGAGAACCGCCACTCCGTCGAGCACGAGATCGACGGTGTCGTGGTCAAGCTGGACGAGATCCGCCTCCAGGGCCGGCTCGGCTCCACCGCGCGGGCGCCCCGCTGGGCGATCGCCTACAAGTACGCGCCGGAGGAGGTCAACACCAAGCTCGTCGACATCAAGGTGGGCGTCGGCCGCACGGGCAGGGTCACGCCGTACGCGCAGGTCGAGCCGGTCACGGTCGCGGGCAGCGAGGTGGAGTTCGCCACCCTGCACAACCAGGAGGTCGTCAAGGCCAAGGGCGTGCTCATCGGCGACACCGTGGTGCTGCGCAAGGCTGGTGACGTCATCCCGGAGATCCTCGGCCCGGTGGTCGACCTGCGGGACGGCAGCGAGCGGGAGTTCGTGATGCCGGGCGAGTGCCCCGAGTGCGGGACGCCGCTGCGGCCCATGAAGGAGGGCGACATCGACCTCCGCTGTCCCAACGCCCGTACCTGCCCCGCCCAGTTGCGGGAGCGGGTGTCCTATCTCGCCGGCCGGGAGTGCCTGGACATCGAGCACTTCGGCGCGGTGGCCGCCGCCGCGCTCACGCGCCCGCTGGAGCCCGCCGACCCGCCGCTGGTGGACGAGGGCGACCTGTTCGACCTGACGGTGGAGAAACTGCTGCCCATCAAGGCCTATGTCCTCGATCCGGACAGCGGTCTGCCCAAGCACGACCCGAAGACCGGCGAGGAGAAGGTCGTCACGGTCTTCGCCAACCAGAAGGGCGAGCCGAAGAAGAACACCCTGGCCCTGCTGGCGAACATCGAGGCGGCCAAGTCCCGTCCGCTGGCCCGCTTCCTGAACGGGCTGTCGATCCGGCACGTGGGGCCGGTGGCCGCGCAGGCCCTCGCGCGCGAGTTCCGGTCCATCGACCGCATCGAACAGGCGACCGAGGAGGAGCTGGCGGCCACCGACGGCGTCGGCCCCATCATCGCCGCCGCGCTCAAGGAGTGGTTCGCCGAGGACTGGCACCGCGAGATCGTCCGCAAGTGGAAGGCCGCGGGCGTCCCCCTGGAGGACGAGTCCTCCGGCGAGGAGGAGGGGCCGCGTCCGCTGGAGGGGCTCACGGTCGTCGTCACCGGCACGCTGGAGAACTTCACCCGGGACGGCGCGAAGGAGGCATTGCAGCGCCAGGGCGCGAAGGTGACCGGTTCGGTGTCGAAGAAGACCGCATTCGTCGTTGTGGGTGACAACCCCGGATCGAAGTACGACAAGGCCATGCAACTGAAGGTTCCCGTGCTGAACGAGGACGGTTTCGGCGTCCTCTTGGAGCAGGGCCCCGAAGCGGCGGCCGAAGTCGCGCTTCCGACCGGGGAGTAGCGGTTGAAGGCCACCCGATCGGCGCATATCAGATGCATACGGGTGGCCCGGGCGCATTCGGGCAACCGTCGGAGACCGCTGCCCGTGGAAGCCTTCCGCGGCCTACTGTTGAGGTGTGCGCCTGCCGTGCCCAGCTACGGCTGGGGCACCTCCGTGCCTTCCAGAGGCGCGGAGAAGGTTTCTTCGACGCGGAGCTGCTGATGGTTGTCGGGCATCGGGCCGCGTGGCGTGGGCACCGCCGGCTGTGAGAGGGACGGGAATGGAACCGACCGAGAGCGCCGCCCCGGACTCATGGCTGCGCCTGCGCCGCCGTGCGGGCGTGTGGCGGGGGAACCGATGGACCGGACGGGCCGACGCGCGCACGGCCGTGCGGCCACGCCCCGCCGGACCGGGCACCGCCGGCGAGGCCCGCACGCCCCTGTCCGCCGTCGCGCCGGCCTCCGGCCTGGCCGGCGCCGACACCGAACGGCACCTGTCCGGGACCGCCTTGCCCGCGGCCGTCGTGGCCGCCGCCGGGTTGGTCCTGGGCGCCGGCTTCTACCGCGCCTACGCCGGCCACCACGCCCTCTTCCCCGGCGGCACGGTCGGCTGGTCGCTGGCCCTGCTCACCGGCGTCATCGTCGGCCACCTCGTGATGCTGGGCCGCGCCCGCTGGTGGGGCGGCACCGGATCGGGCGCCGCCCTCACCCTCGCCGTCCTGCTGCTGTACGGCTGGGTGCCCGCCGGCCTGGTCAGCCTCACCGTCGTCGTCCTGGTCGGCATCGCCCGCCGCATCCGCTGGCGGCAAGGGGTGCTGCACGGCGCGGTGGACATCCTCGGCATCGGCGTCGGCGCCCTGCTGCTCGGCGCGTTCGGCAACGTCCCGAGCGTCGAGGAGCCCTGGCGGCCCGACATCTGGAGCGTCACCACGGCACCCGAGATCGTGCTGGTCGCGGTCGCCTACCTCGCCGTCAGCCGCGGCCTGCTGTGGTACCTGAACGCCCCCCGCGGCGGCGGGATGCCCACCGTCGCCCGCACCGCCCTGGTCCGGCAGGGCCTGGTCGCCGTCGCCCTGCTCGGCATCGCGCCCCTGCTGTGCGTGGTCGCCGTCGCCCAGCCGATCCTCCTCCCGCTGTTCGCCATCCCGCTCATCGCCCTGGACTCCACGCTGTGGATGGCCCGCGCCCGCGCCGAGGAGCAGCTGCGCGACCCGCTGACCGGGCTGCCCAACCGGCAGTGGCTGCTGGAGCGCATCTGGACCGCCCTGGACGACGCCGACCGCATCGGGGCGCGCGCCGCGCTCATGCTCATCGACCTCGATCGATTCCGGTCGGTGAACGACACCCTCGGTCATCTGGCCGGTGACCGGCTGCTGCTCCAGATCGCCGACCGGCTGCGGCTCGCCCTGCCGCGCGGCGCCGAGGCCGCCCGGCTCGGCGGTGACGAGTTCGCCGTCTTACTGCCCGTAGCCGACTCCACCACGTCGGCCGCCCGGGTCGCCCGCGGCCTCGTCTCCGCCCTCAGCTCCCCGCTCGACCTGGACGGACTCACCCTCGTCCTGGAGGCCAGCGCCGGCGTCGCCGTCTTCCCCGACCACGCGCTCGACGCCGAAGGGCTCCTGCGCCGCGCCGACGTCGCGATGTACCAGGCGAAGAGGGACCGTACGGGCGTCGAGGTGTACGAGTCCAAGCGGGACTCCAACACCCCGGACCGCCTCGGCCTGCTGGGCGACCTGCGCCGGGCGCTGGACGCGCACGAGGTGCAGCTCCACTACCAGCCCAAGGTCCGCTTCGACGGACAGGTCGCCGGCCTGGAGGCCCTGGTCCGCTGGGTGCACCCCGAGCGCGGGAAGGTGCCGCCGGACGAGTTCATAGCGATAGCCGAGTCCTCGGGGCTGATGCCCCACCTCACCGAGTACGTCCTGGAGACCGCGCTCGGCCAGGTCGCCCGGTGGCGTGCACAGGGCCTGCGGGTGCCGGTCGCCGTCAACGTCTCCCCGCGCGATGTGCACACCCCCGGATTCGCCGGATCGGTCGCCGCGCGCCTCGCCCGGCACGGCGTCCCCGCGGGAGCGCTCCAGCTGGAGATCACGGAACACGTGCTGCTGGAGGACCCGCAGCGGGCCGCCGACACCCTCGCCGGGCTCACCGGACACGGCGTGAAGATGTCCCTCGACGACTTCGGCACCGGGTACTCGTCGCTGGTGCACCTACGGCGGCTCCCCGTCAGCGAGCTGAAGATCGACCGCTCCTTCGTGGCCCGGCTGGCCGTCGACACCCAGGACGCGGAGATCGTGCGCTGCACGGTGGATCTCGCGCATTCGCTGGGTCTGCTGGTCGTCGCCGAGGGGGTCGAGGACGACGAGACGTGGGAGCGGCTGCGGGACCTGGGCTGTGACGCGGTGCAGGGGTGGCTGGTCGCCGCGGCGATGCCGCCCGAGGAGACCACGGCGTGGCTGCTGGCGCGGGGCTCCCGTGGTTGGCAGCGCCCGCGCGCCGCGTTGCCCGCGGCGGAGTAGTCCACCGGCCGGTCCGCGGCCGGCTAGCGCCCCGCGAAGTGGCCGACGAGCAGGGCCAGGCGTGCCTCGTGCGCGTGCTCCGGCAGTCTGCCGCTCCGCATCAGCGTCACCAGCCCGTGCAGCCCCGCCCAGAACGTCTCCGTCAGCAGCCCGAGGTCATCGCCCTCGGCCGCGATCGGCTCCACCACGAGGCGCAGTTCGGTGAAGGCGTCCCACAGCGGGGCCGGCGCCTCCTCCGTGGCGAACGGCAGGTCCACCAGGTGGGTGAACATCGCGTCGTAGAGGGCGGGCCGGCGCCTGCCGAAGGACGTGTACGTCTCCGCCACCGCCGCCAGTGCCCCCCGCGTGCCCCGCGCCGCCGTGCGGGCCCGCCGTAGCTCCGTCGCCAGGTCGGCGCACCCCTGCACCGCGACCGCCGCCATGATCGCGTCCTTGCCCTTGAAGTGGCTGTAGAGGACCGGCTGGCTGTACTCGATCTCGGCGGCCAGCCGGCGTGTGGTCACCGCGTCCCAGCCCTCGGCCTCGGCCAGTTCCCGAGCGGCCGTGACGATCAGCCGCTCCCGTTCCGCTCGTTCGCGCTCCCGGCGCGTCTGGATCGACATGGCCACGATTCTAGCAACGCTAGCCAATCTGTCGATGCTCTGCTAGCTTCGCTCTCACACCTAGCGCTGCTAGAAAACGATGGGGGAGACAGCACATGACCGTCACCGCGTACACCCTGGCCGTCCTGCTCGACCTGTTCTGCGTGTTCCTCGCCTACCGGTTCTGGTTCCAGCCCGGCCCCGCGGCGGCCGGCTACGGAGTCCCCGCCGACCCGCACGGCGACGCCCGCGCCTACCTGTCGGTCAAGGGACTCAGGGACGGCACCCTCGGGCTGGTGGGCCTCGCCCTGCTCGCCTTCGCCGGAGCCCGCGCCGAGGCCTGGTTCATGGTCTGCGTCGCGCTCGTCCCGCTCGTCGACACGCTGATAGTTCTGCGCAACGGCGGCCCGAAAGCCGTCGCCTTCGGGATCCACTTCGCCACCGCGGTCGTGGTACTGATCAGTGCCGGACTGCTCTTCGCGGTCTGATCCACACAGCGGTCCGATCACACAGCGGTCCGACCACGCAGCGGTCCGATCACCAGACAAGGGGGATGTGTCATGTCGCTGTTCGTGCCCGAGTTCGACGACACCGTGCTCGTCCGGGGCGCCGAGGCCGAGGTCGTCGGCGGCGCGCCCGTCGCCGTCAAGCTGCTGGCCGACAGCAGCGCCAGCGGCGGCGCGCTGTCCACCGTGCGCGTCACGCTCGCCGAGGGCGCCGACGGGGCCCGGCCGCATGTGCACCACAACTCGGCCGAGATGTTCTACCTGCTCGACGGCGAGGCCGAGGTGCTGTCCGGCGACGACGTCGTCACCGCCGGGCGCGGCGACCTGATCATCGTGCCGCCGGACAGGCCCCACGCCTTCGCCGCCGCCCCCGGCAGCACCGCGGACCTGCTCATCGTCATCACCCCGGGCGTCGAGCGCTTCGAGTACTTCCGCCACCTCCAGCGCATCCGCCTCGGCGAGGTCACCCCGGAGAGCCTGCTGGAGGTCCAGGAGCTGTACGACAACCACTTCCTGAGGAGCGACGCCTGGGACGGGCGGCGCCGCTGAGGCCGGGGCCGGGGGAAACCGTTTCACGGTCACAGCGCCCCGCCCCATAGGATTGGGACTGGTCGTCCCGTCCCCGTCTGTCGCGCGACGCCCGGCACGTACGCTCGCCGCGTTGCCGAATCGTCCACGTGGCTCCGCCACGAGGACGCTCCGGCGCCTTGCGATCGCACGCACCAGCCGCCGCGCGACCCGCCCTTCGGGCGGACGACGGGAACGGGACGACCAGCCCCCGGCCCGAACCACACACACTCACCCCAGAGGATCGCTGCATGCCTGGCATCACGCGCGAGGAGGTCGCCCACCTCGCCCGGCTGGCGCGTCTGGAGCTGAAGCCCGAAGAACTCGATCACTTCGCGGGACAGCTGGACGACATCATCGGCGCGGTCGCCCGCGTCAGCGAGGTCGCCGACCAAGACGTACCGCCGACCTCCCACCCGCTGCCGCTGACGAACGTCATGCGGCCGGACGAGGTCCGTCCCTCGCTCACCCCCGAGCAGGCGCTCTCCGGCGCCCCGGCACAGGAGCAGCAGCGTTTCAAGGTGCCGCAGATCCTGGGGGAGGAGTGACCGCCATGACGGACAAGAACAGCATCATCAGGCTCACCGCGGCCGAGACCGCCGCGAAGATCGCCTCCGGCGAGCTGACGGCCGTCGAGGTCACCGAGGCCCACCTCGCCCGGATCGAGGCGGTCGACGAGAAGGTGCACGCCTTCCTCCACGTCGACCGCGAGGGCGCCCTCGCCCAGGCCCGTGCCGTGGACGAGAAGCGGGAGCGCGGCGAGAAGCTCGGCCCGCTGGCCGGCGTCCCGCTCGCGCTCAAGGACATCTTCACCACCGAGGGCGTGCCTACGACCGTCGGCTCGAAGATCCTGGAGGGCTGGATCCCGCCGTACGACGCGACGCTCACCAAGCGGCTCAAAGCCGCCGACGTCGTCATCCTCGGCAAGACCAACATGGACGAGTTCGCCATGGGGTCGTCGACGGAGAACAGCGCCTTCGGCCCGACCGGCAACCCGTGGGACCTCACCCGGATCCCCGGCGGTTCCGGCGGCGGCTCCTCCGCCGCGCTGGCCGCGCACATGGCCCCGCTCGCCATCGGCACCGACACCGGCGGTTCGATCCGCCAGCCGGCCGCCGTCACCGGCACGGTCGGTGTGAAGCCGACGTACGGCGCGGTCTCCCGCTACGGCATGGTCGCGTTCTCCAGCTCGCTCGACCAGGGCGGCCCCTGCGCCCGCACGGTGCTCGACGCGGCGCTGCTGCACGAGGTCATCGCCGGGCACGACCCGCTGGACTCCACCTCCATCGACGCCCCGGTCCCGCCGGTGGTCGAGGCCGCGCGCAACGGCAGCGTCGCGGGCATGCGCGTCGGCGTGGTCAAGCAGTTCCGCGGCGAGGGCTACCAGGCGGGTGTCATCCAGCGCTTCGACGAGTCGGTTGCGCTGCTCAAGGAGCTGGGCGCCGAGATCGTCGAGCTGGACTGCCCGTCCTTCGACCTCGCCCTGTCGGCGTACTACCTGATCGCCCCCTCCGAGTGCTCCTCCAACCTCGCCCGCTTCGACGGCCTGCGCTACGGCCTGCGGACCGGCGACGACGGCACGCACTCCGCCGAGGAGGTCACCTCCCTCACCCGTGAGGCGGGCTTCGGCCCCGAGGTGAAGCGCCGCATCATGCTCGGCACGTACGCCCTGTCGAGCGGTTACTACGACGCGTACTACGGCAGCGCCCAGAAGGTCCGCACGCTGATCAAGCAGGACTTCGACAAGGCCTTCGAGCAGGTCGACGTGATCGTCTCCCCGACGACCCCGACCACCGCCTTCGCGATCGGCGAGCGCGCCGACGACCCGATGGCGATGTACCTCGCGGACCTGTGCACCATCCCGACCAACCTGGCGGGCAACGCGGCCATGTCCCTGCCCTGCGGGCTCGCCCCGGAGGACAACCTCCCGGTCGGCCTCCAGATCATCGCCCCGGTGATGAAGGACGACAGGCTGTACAAGGTGGGCGCCGCCGTCGAGGCCGCCTTCGTGGAAAAGTGGGGTCACCCGCTGCTGGAGGAGGCACCGTCGCTGTGAGCGCACTGACCAAGGCCAAGGGCTTCAAGAAGTCCAAGTCCGGTACGTACCTGTCCATGGCCGCCACCGCGTTCGGCGCGGTCGGCGCCGCCAAGCAGATCAAGAAGGCCCGCGCCGAGAACGACACGCTGCGGCTCGTCGACGCCGTCGTCACCGCCGCCGGCATCGTCACCGGCCTCGCCATCCTCTACCGCGAGCTGAAGCGGCTGGGCGACGACGACGTCCTGCTGGGCTGAGAGGGAAGTTTTCACCGTGACCACCACGACCGACCTGGTGTCGTACGAGGACGCGCTGGCGTCGTACGACCCCGTCATGGGCCTTGAGGTCCATGTCGAACTCGGCACCAAGACCAAGATGTTCTGCGGCTGCTCGACGGCGCTCGGCGCCGACCCGAACAGCCAGACCTGCCCGGTCTGCCTCGGCCTGCCCGGCGCGCTCCCGGTCGTCAACGCGACCGGCGTCGAGTCCGCGATCAAGATCGGCCTCGCGCTGAACTGCGAGATCGCCGAGTGGTGCCGCTTCGCCCGGAAGAACTACTTCTATCCGGACATGCCGAAGAACTTCCAGACCTCCCAGTACGACGAGCCGATCGCCTTCAACGGCTACCTCGACGTGCAGCTGGAGGACGGCGAGGTCTTCCGCGTGGAGATCGAGCGCGCCCACATGGAGGAGGACACCGGCAAGTCGACGCACGTCGGCGGCGCCACCGGCCGTATCCACGGCGCGTCCCACTCCCTGCTGGACTACAACCGCGCCGGCATCCCGCTGATCGAGATCGTCACCAAGCCGATCGTGGGCGCCGGCGAGCGCGCCCCCGAGGTGGCGAAGGCGTACGTCCGCGAGCTGCGCGAGCTGATCCGCGCGCTCGGCGTGTCCGAGGCCCGCATGGAGATGGGTCAGATGCGCTGCGACGTCAACCTGTCGCTGATGCCCAAGGGCGCCGACAAGTTCGGCACGCGCTCGGAGACGAAGAACGTCAACTCCCTGCGCTCGGTGGAGCGTGCGGCCCGCTTCGAGATCCAGCGGCACGCGGCCGTCCTCTCCGGCGGCGGCACGATCGTCCAGGAGACCCGTCACTTCCACGAGGACACCGGGTCCACCACCTCGGGCCGCGTGAAGGAGGAGGCCGAGGACTACCGGTACTTCCCGGAGCCCGACCTGGTGCCGGTCGCGCCCGCGCGCGAGTGGGTCGAGGAGATCCGCGCGGCGCTGCCCGAGCTGCCGCTGGCCCGCCGCACCCGGCTGCTGGCGGAGTGGGGCATCTCCGCGACCGACATGCAGGCGATCCTCAACGCCGGCGCGCTGGACCCGATCGTCGCCACCATCGACGCCGGTGCCGACGCGGCCTCCGCCCGCAAGTGGTGGATGGGCGAACTGGCGCGCAGTGCCAACGAGTCCGGCAAGGCCCTGGAGGAGCTGGCGATCACGCCGCAGCAGGTGGCCCGGGTCACCGAGCTGGTCGCGAAGGGTGACCTGAACGACAAGCTGGCCCGCCAGGTCATCGAGGACGTCCTCGCCGGCGAGGGCACCCCGGACGAGGTCGTCGACAAGCGCGGTCTGAAGGTCGTCTCCGACGACTCCGCGCTCGGCACGGCCGTCGACGAGGCCATCGCCGGCAACCCGGCCATCGCGGACAAGATCCGCGGCGGCAAGGTGGCCGCGGCCGGCGCCCTGGTCGGCGCGGTCATGAAGGCCACCCGCGGCCAGGCCGACGCGGCCCGCGTCAAGGAGCTGATCCTGGAGAAGCTGGGCGTCAGCGAGGGCTGACAGCAGGCGGTGTACGGCCCCGGAGGGCGTCCCTCCGGGGCCGTACGGCCAGGTACGGCGTCCCACGACCCGGGCGAACCCCAGCAGGCGCCCCTGGTCGGCGGTCAGCAGCTCCACCGGGTCGCGTGCCGGCCCGGCCGTGAACTCGCTCGCCCGGAACCCGGTCCCAGTGGGCCGTGAGGTGCTCCGGCGGCCCGGCCCCGGCGATCTCCTCCCGCGCCGACGGCACCACCACCCCGATCCGCCCGCCGGGCTCCAGCAGCCGGGCCGGGGTGGGCAGGTACAGGTCGTTCGTGCCGGCCGCACCCGCCTCGGCGAGGCGTACGGCGTTCTCGTCCGGCTTCACCCACAGGTCGGCCGCGGTGACCTGGAGGCCGTACTCCCTGGCCGGGTAGACGGAGGTCATGGCCCGTCCGCAGCCGAGGTCGAGCACCCGGGCGCCGGCCACTCCAGCAGCCACAGCGCGTGCGGGCCCGGCTGGTCCTCGATGCAGCCGCAGGCACCGCCCCGCACCAGGATTTCCCGGCCGGGGACGGTACGCTCGCCCGCCATGAGTGGACGCACCGATTCCGACATCGAGCCCCCGATAACCGAGGAGCCGGAGGGGTACGTCGAGGACGCCCGGCGGGCCCGGTGGACCGCGGCCGGCACCGGAGCGCTCCTGTGCCTCGCGGGACTCGCCGCCTCCCTGCTGCGGCTCACCGGGTCCGCGCCCGCCCGCGTGCCCGCGGCCTACGCCCTCGGCGCCGCCGTCTGCGCGCTCGCGGCGCTGCTCGGCTCCAAGGGCCGTACCCGCAGAGCCCTGTGGCTGCTCATCGTCGGGACGATGGTCATGGCGTTCGGTGACCAGTTCGACTGACATGCCTTCAGCTCGACTGCCCTCCCGACGTGTTCTTTGCAGGATGTCCGGTTTATAAAGGTTTGTTCCCGGCGAAGGATGCACACATCGTCTTCCGGGAGCACGTCGGTGGCAGACCTCGCGCGGTGGTGTGTCAGACACCGCCTGATCGCCGTCCTGCTGTGGCTCCTCGCCTTCGGCGGGGTCACCGCGGGCACCGCCCTGGCCGGTTCGGCGTACTCGAACGACTACGAGGTCCCCGGCACCGAGTCCGGCCGCGCGACCCGGCTGCTCAAGGAGGGCTTCCCGGGGCTGGGCGGGGACAGCGACACCGTCGTCTGGCACACCGTCACCGGCACGGTCCGCGCGCCCGGCGTCGAGCGGACCATGGCGGGCACCCTGCGCCGGATCGCCGCACTGCCCGGCGTGGCCTCGGTGTCCGGCCCCTACGGCGGCCAGGGCACCCACCGGATCAGCGCCGACGGCCACACGGCCTACGCCACCGTCACCTTCGCACGGCAGGCCGACGACATCGCCGGGGCCGAGGCGCGGGCCGTCGTGCGCACCGCCAAGGCCGCGGCGGACGAGGGGCTTCAGGTGGAGCTGGGCGGTACCGCCATCGGGCTCAGCGAGTCCGCGCGCGGGCACACCGCCGAGGCGGTCGGGGTGCTCGTCGCCGCCGTCGTGCTGTTCCTCGCCTTCGGTTCGCTCGCCGCCTCCCTGCTGCCGATCGCCACCGCGCTGGTCGGCGTCGGCACCGCGTACGCCGGCATCGGGCTGCTCGGACACCTCATGACGGTCGCCGACTTCGCGCCCGTGCTCGGCATGCTGATCGGCCTCGGCGTGGGCATCGACTACGCGCTGTTCATCGTGACCGGGCACCGGCGCGACCTGAAGCGCGGCCTGAGCGTCCCGGAGGCCGCCGCATACGCCGTGGCCACCACCGGGCGCGCGGTCGTCTTCGCGGGTGCGACGGTGTGCATCGCCCTGCTGGGGATGCTGATACTGCGGCTGGGCTTCCTCAACGGGGTCGCCGTGGCCGCCTGTCTGACGGTCGCGCTCACCGTCGCGGCCTCCGTGACGCTGCTGCCCGCCCTGCTGTCGTACCTCGGCCCGCACGCCCTCAGCCGGCGCGAGCGGCGCCGGCTCGCCGAGCACGGGCCGCGCCCGGAACTGCCCACCGGCCTCGCCGCCCGCTGGTCGGCGCTGGTCGAACGCCACCCCCGGCTGCTCGGATCGCTCGCCCTCGCGGTCGTCGCCGTGCTCGCCCTGCCGGCCCTCTCCCTCCGCCTCGGCACCTCCGACCAGGGCAACGACCCCCGCACCTCCACCACCCGCCAGGCCTACGACCTGCTCGCGGAAGGCTTCGGACCCGGCGTGAACGGGCCGCTGACCCTCGTCACACGCGTGGACGGCGGCGACGACAAACTCGCCCTCGACAACCTCGACACCACCCTGCGCGCCACCCCGGGCGTCGCCTCCGTCACCCCGGTCACCTACGCCACCGGCGGGGACATCGCGTACCTCACCGTCGTGCCCGAGTCCGCGCCGCAGTCCCAGGACACCAGCGATCTCGTGGACCGGCTGCGCACCGACGTGCTCCCGCGCGCCGAGCGCGGCACCTCGCTCGCCGTACAGGTGGGCGGCGTCACCGCGGGCTACGACGACTTCGCGGAAGTGATCGTCGGCAAACTGCCGCTGTTCGTCGGCGCGGTCGTCGGGTTCGGCTGCCTCCTGCTGCTCGTCGCCTTCCGCTCGCTGGGCATCCCCCTGAAGGCCGCCGCCATGAACGTCGCCGCCGTCGCCGCCGCGTTCGGCATCGTCGTCGCCGTCTTCCAGTGGGGCTGGGGCAGCGAACCGCTCGGCCTCGGCCGCGCGGGCCCCATCGAGCCCTTCCTGCCCGTGATCATGGTCTCGGTGCTCTTCGGGCTCTCCATGGACTACCAGGTCTTCCTGGTCAGCCGGATGTACGAAGAGTGGCTGGACACCGGCGACAACCGGCGCGCCGTCCGCGTGGGCCTCGCCGAGACCACCCGGGTGATCAACTCCGCCGCGGTCATCATGATCTCGGTCTTCCTCGCCTTCGTGCTCAGCGGCGACCGCGTCATCGCCCTGTTCGGCATCGCGCTCGCCTCCGCCGTGGCCATCGACGCCTTCGTCCTGCGTACGCTGCTCGTGCCCGCCCTGATGCATCTGCTCGGCGCCGCCAACTGGTGGCTGCCCGGCTGGCTGGAGCGCCGCCTGCCGCGCCTCGGCATCGAGCCGTCCGGGCGCCGCGCGGCTCAGGACGGGCTCGGCCGGGTCCCGGCGCACGAACCACGGAAGGAAGAACGGCACGATGTACGCGATATCGCTCGGTGACGACGCAGAACTGCGGCCACTGGAGGTCTGGCACGCGCAGGAACTGCTCGCCAACATCGACCGCGGGCGGGAGTTCATCGGCCGGCACATCGGTCTGGCGGACGTGGTGTCCGACCTCGACGGCGCCCGTGGCTGGCTGAAGGCGTACGCCGACAAGCGCGCCGCCGACGCCGGCGGCCTGCACGGCATCTGGCTGGACGGCAGGCTCGTCGGCGGCCTGCTGTTCCGCGTCTGGGACACCCCGGGCGGGGTCTGCGAGGCCGGCTGCTGGCTGGAGCCGGCCGCGGCCGGCCGCGGACTGGTCACGCGCGGGATGCGGGTGCTGCTCGACTGGGCCTTCGAGGAGCGCGGCATGCACCGGGTGGAGTGGCAGGTGTCCTCGGCCAACGAGCCGAGCATCAACGTGGCCCGGCGGCTCGGCATGACGCGTGAGGGCGTGCTCCGGGAGAACTACCGGCACCGCGGCGTGCGCACCAGCACCGAGATCTGGTCGGTGCTCGCGCCCGAGTGGCGTGCGGCACGCGCGCGTACCGCGCACAACGATCATTAAGAGACCTCTCAGACAGCGTCCGTACGGTGCCAGGCATGGCAACGAAGACAGCGGAAGGCGCCACGGGCGGCACTGAGGCCGGCACCGAGGCGCGCAAGGACGACGAGACGACGACGGCAGATCTTGCGGAGGAGCAGGCCGGCGAGGAGCAGGCCGCCGGGGAGCAGGTCCCCGAGGAGGCCGCGGAAGCCGACGGCGGCGAGGCGGGCGATGCGACGGAAGCCGCCGGTGGCAAGGCACCCTCCGGCGTCGGGCAGGGCGCCGGCGCCGTCGTCTCGGCGGCGCTGGGCCTGGTCTCGCTCAGCGGCGGCTGGATCGGCACCGTCGCGTCCGCGCGCGAGCAGCTCGTCGGCCAGCTCCGGACGTCCTCCACCGCGAGCGTCGCCACGCAGATCAAGGAGGTCTACGGCGACGCCTGGCACACCACCGCCCTGTGGGCCGGCCTGTTCGCGCTGGCCGCGCTCATCACCGGCGTGGTCGTGCTGGCCCGGCCCGCGTTCGGCGCGCCCGGCCGCCCGCAGGCCGCGTGGATCAAATCGGTCGCCTGGGCGGGCGTCTCGCTCGGCGTCATCGGACTGCTGCTCGCCGTCCTGAAGTACTCCGACGCCCTGCTCGGCCTGCCCTCGACCGGCTGAGAGGGCGCCGGGAACCCACACCTTGAGGGGCCTTAGGGCGCGCGTGAGCGACTCACCGCCGCCCTAAGGCCCCTTACGCGCGCGTGCGGCCCGCCGGCCGCCCGAAGATGCGGCACTCTCCCGATGTGGCGGACCCGCCTGGGAGACGAGGGTGGAGGCGTCGCGGAAAGCGGCACACGACACATCTCTCCCAACCGTCACTCCCGAAGGACCCGCCATGTACGCCCTCGAACTCCACCGCCTCCGCTCCGCCGAGCTGCGTCGCACGGCCCAGGAGGACCGTCTGGCCCGCGAGGCCGTGCGCTCCCGCCGCGCCGCCCGTCGCGCCGAGCCCGCCGCCGACGGTGCCCCGGCCGCCGAGTCGCATACCGACCGCCCCCGCCGGCACCGGCTGCCACGCATCGCGTGACCCTGCCGTCCGCCGGTGCGGCACCGCCGGCCATCGGTACGACCATCACACAGGGGCTGTGGAAAACCGGTGCCGGGCCGTTCCGGCCCCGTGCGATGCTCGGGCCCGTGGAGAACAGGTCCGTCAGTCCCGTGTTCGTCGGCCGCGCCGACGAGTTGGACACGCTGAACGACGCGCTCGCCCGTGCCGCCGCGGCCGAGCCGCAGGCGCTGCTGCTCGGCGGCGAGGCGGGCGTGGGCAAGACCCGCCTCGTGGAGGAGTTCGCCACCACCGCCGCCCGGCACGGCGCCGTCGTCGCCGTCGGCGGCTGTGTGGAGATCGGCGCGGACGGGCTGCCGTTCGCCCCCTTCTCCGCCGCGCTGCGCGCCCTGCGCGACGTCCTGCCCGAGGAGTTCGCCGCCGCGGCGGCCGGCCAGGAGGAGGAACTGGCCCGGCTGCTGCCCGACCTCGGCGAGGCCGGCGCGGGCCGCCACGACGAACAGGGCACGGCCCGCCTGTTCGAACTCACCGCCCGGCTGCTGGAACGGATCGCCGCCGAGCACACCGTCGTCCTCGTCCTGGAGGACCTGCACTGGGCCGACGCCTCCACCCGCCACCTCCTCGCCTACCTCTTCCGCACCCTGCGCGCCGGCCGCCTCCTCGTCCTGGCCACCTACCGCTCCGACGACATCCACCGCCGCCACCCGATGCGCCCGCTGCTCGCCGAACTCGACCGGCTGCGCACCGTCCGCCGCATCGAACTCGCCCGCTTCACCCGCGAGGAGGCCGGCCGCCAGATCGCGGGCATCCTCGCCGCCGAACCCGACCCCGCCCAGGTGGACGAGATCTACGCACGCTCCGACGGCAACGCCTTCTTCATCGAGGAACTCGCCGTCGCCGCCACGGCGGGCGACTGCACCGGCCTCACCGACTCCCTGCGCGACCTGCTCCTCGTCCGGGTCGAAGCCCTGCCCGAGAGCGCCCAGAAGGTCGCCCGGACCGTCGCCGAGGGCGGTTCCACGGTGGAGTACCGGCTGATCGCCGCCGTGGCCCGGCTCGCCGAGGACGACCTCATCGAGGCGCTGCGGGCCGCCGTCGGCGCCCACATCCTCACCGCCACCCGCACCGGCGACGGCTACCGCTTCCGGCACTCCCTGGTCCGCGAGGCCGTCGCCGACGACCTGCTGCCCGGCGAACGCTCCCGGCTCAACCGGCGCTACGCCGAGGCCCTGGAGGCCGACCCGACGCTGGTCCCGGCCGACGCCCGCGTGATGCGCCTGGCCAGCTACTGGTACCACGCCCACGACCCCGCGAAGGCCCTGCCCGCCGTCCTGTCCGCCGCCGTCGTCGCCCGCCGCAGGCACGCCTACACCGAGCAACTGCGGCTGCTGGAGCGGGCGATGGAGCTGTGGGACAGCGCGCCCGAGGAGATCCGCTCCGCCCTGCGTCCGGTCGACTACGCCGAGGTCTACCCCCCGTGCGGCTGCGACCCGGCCACGACACCGCTGCGCTACCTCGATCTGCTGGCCGAGGCGGCCGTGGCGGGCCGTTTCGGTGGTGAGCGCGAACGCGCCCTGAAGATCACCAAGCGGGCCCTGCGCCTCCTGGAGGAGGAACCGGACCCGCTGCGCGCCGCCTGGTTCTGGGTGCAGCGCTCCCGGCTGGTCCAGGCCATGGCGCGCGGCGACGGCCGGCAGGAACTGGCCACCGCCCAGGACCTGGTGCGCGGACTGCCGCCGTCCGAGGTGCACGCGGAGGTACTGGCGGTCGCCGCCAGCTGGTCCATGCAGCGCCGGCCGGGCCCCGAAGCCCTGGCCGCCGCCGAGCGGGCCGTGGAGTACGCCCACATGGTCGGCGCCCGCGAGACCGAGCTGGACGCCCGCCTCACCCTGGGCGGGCTGACCGCGGAGGCCGGTGCGCCGGAGGCCGGTCTCGCGGAGATGCGGCAGGTGCTGCGGGACACCCGCGCGGAGGGCATGCACCAGGTCGCGGCCCGCGCCTACGTGAACCTGCCGTCCGTGTTGCAGAGCGTCGGCCGGGACCGGGAGGCCGTCCCCCTGCTGCGCGAGGGCATCGAGTTCTGCCGCGCGTACGGGCTGCTGGACTCCGGGGCGTGGATGTGGGGCAACCTGTCCGAGGCGCTGTACTCGCTCGGCCAGTGGCAGGAGGCCGCCGAGGCCGCAGCGCACGCCACCCGGGCCGGCCACGGCGCCATGCCCCGTGGCGCGGGCGCCCTGTCGCGGGCCCGCCTCGCCCTCGCCCGCGGCGACCTCGCCGAGGCTGGCCGGCACCTCGCCGCCGCCCGCGCCTGGTACGGCACCCATGACCCGATGCCCCAGCAGTCCCTGCCCGTGGCCCGCATCGTCCTCGGGGTCGCCGCCGCCGAGGGCCGGATCACCGACGCCCGCGCGGCACTGCTCCCGGCCCTGGACGCCGGCTTCCCGCCCGGCACCCACCGCTATGGCTGGCCGCTGTTGCTGTCCGCCGCCACCGCCGAGGCCGACGCCCGCACCCTGCCCGCCGCCCTGCCCGGCCGCGCCGAGACCCTCGACCGCCTCTCGGCGGCCGTACGGACCCTCACCACCGGCGTCCCGCTCTGGCAGGCATACGGCCAGTGGACCCGCGCCGAACTGCTCCGCGCGGAGGGCCGTGACACCGCCGACACCTGGTCCCCGGTCGTCACCGCCTTCGAGTGCCTGGACCGGCCCTACGCCCTCGCCCGGGTCCGCCACCGCCTCGCCGCGGTGCTGCTGGCCGAGGGCGGCGACGACGAGCGCGAGCGCGCGGTGGAACTGCTCCGGCTGGCCGGGGCGGTCGCCGCCCACCTCGGCGCGCGCCCCCTCGCCGACGCCGTCGCCCGGCTCGCCCAGCGCGCCCGCCTCACCCTGACCGGCGCCGCACGCCGGGCCCCCGCGGACCCGGCCACCGCGCTCGGCCTCACCAGTCGCGAACGGGACGTCCTGCACCTGGTCGCGGCCGGCCGCACCAACCGTCAGATAGCGGCGGAACTGTTCATCTCCCCGAAGACCGCGAGCGTCCACGTCTCCAACATCCTCGGCAAGCTCGGCGTCTCGGGCCGGGGCGAGGCGGCGGCGGTGGCCCACCGGATGGGGCTGTTCGCGGCCGGGACGCTCGCCGCCGAAACGCCGGGCTGAGACCTACGCTGGAGAAAACCGGCAGTGAGGGGGAGCCGTGTTCAACGTGTTCGAGGAACTGTTCGCGCCCGGCCGCAAGCACACCCGGGACGAGCAGAAGCGGCTGGAACTGACCCGCGAGGACGTGGGCGACAACGACCCCGGCCGCGGCCCCATAGACCTGACCTCCGGGAAGGCGGTGATACGCCTTCCGCGGACGGCGCCGGCCGAGCCGGAGCCCGAAGCGCTCACCGAGGACGAGTAGCCGTGCGGCTCGTCGAGGAAGGCGCGCCGCTCACCGCACCCGCAGCTCCAGCACCCGGTCGTCCCCCTTCTTCGGGGTGCCGCGGCCGTCCGTGTTGCTCGTCACCAGCCAGAGCCTGTCGCCGCCGGCCGGGACGACCGTACGGAGGCGGCCGTAGACGCCCGTCAGGAACGCCTGCGGGGCGGCCGAGGCCGACGTGCCGTTCAACGGCACGCGCCACAGGCGCGCGCCCTTCAGGGCCGCCATCCAGATCACGCCGTTCACGTAGGCGATGCCGCTGGGGGAGGCGTCGTCGGTGTGCCACTGGGCCACCGGGTTGTGGAAGCCGGTGCCGGAGGACCTGCCCTCGGCCTGGGGCCAGCCGTAGTTGTCACCGGGCTTGATCGCGTTCAGCTCGTCCCAGGTGTCCTGCCCGAACTCCGAGGCGAACAGCCGCTGTCTGTCGTCCCAGGCCAGGCCCTGGACGTTCCGGTGGCCGTACGAGTACACGGGCGAGTCGGGGAACGGGTTGCCCGGAGCGGGCTCGCCGTCCGGGGTCAGCCGCAGGATCTTGCCGCCCAGCGACTTCCTGTCCTGCGCCAGGCCCTTCTCCCCGCTCTCGCCGGTGCCCGCGTACAGCATGCGGTCGGGGCCGAACGCGATCCGGCCGCCGTTGTGGATGCGGCCCTTGGGGATGCCCTTGAACACCGTGTCGGGAGCGCCCAGTTGCTCACCGGCCGGCTTCCGCTCGTCGTACAGCATGCGGACGATGCGGTTGTCCGAGGCCGAGGTGAAGTAGGCGTAGATCATGTGGTCCGAGGCGAAGTCGGGGGAGAGGGCGATGCCCAGCAGGCCGCCCTCGCCGGCCGGCGAGACCCCGGAGACCGTGCCCAGCTCGGTCGTCCGGCCGGTCTTCTCGTCGATCCGGCTGATCGTGCCCTCGTCCCGGGAGGAGACCAGCAGGCCGCCGCCGGGCAGCGGAGCCAGCCCCCACGGTGTCTTCAGGCCCTCGGCCACCGTGCGCAGCACCTTCACCGAACCCTTCGCCGGAGGGACCGGCGCGGCCGAGGCGGTGCCGTGCCCGGAAGCGGTGGCCCCGGAGGTCGTCGCGCCCGGCGCACCGCTCGGGGCGTCCCCGCCGCCGGAGGAACAGCCGGCGGTCAGCAGGAGGGCGGCCACGGCCAGCCCGGCAGGCACAGCTCTACGTCGCACGATCACGGTTCCCTTCGCCGCGGCGGTCCGGTGGCGCTCCACAGGCGGGCCCGACGGCACGCTCTCCCTCTCAAACACGGGCCGCGCCCCCTCGGGTTCCCGATCCCCGACGACCAACCGCGAAAACCTCGGTCCCGTGCCGCCTCGGGCGGCGGGCCGCCGGACACTCCGATCCCGCGGCTCTCGGGTGTCCGGTGGCGCGAACACTCCGGTCCCGCGGCTCTCGGGTGGCCGGGAACACCTCGGTCCCGGGGCTCCCGGGTGGCCGGCAGCGCGGGCACCTCAGTCCCACGAGCCCTGGGCCGGCGGCAGCGCGGGCACCTCAGTCCCACGAGCCCTGGGCCGGCGGCAGCGCGGGCACCTCAGTCCCACGAGCCCTGGGCCGGCGGCAGCGCGGGCACCTCAGTCCCACGAGCCCTGGGCCGGCGGCAGCTCGGACACCTCCGCCAGGTCCCGCGCGGTCAGCCGCAGCCCGGCGGCCGTCGCGTTCTGCGCGGCCCAGCGCTCCCGCTTGGTGCCCGGCAGCGCGATCACGTGCCGGCCCTGCGCCAGCACCCAGGCCAGGGCCACCTGGGCCGGGGTCATGTCCTCACCGTGCCGGCGGGCTATGCGCCGCAGGCCCGCGACGATCGGCTGGTTGGCCGCCATCATCTCGGCGGTGAACCGGGGGTGCCGGGCGCGTACGTCGTCCGGTTCGAAGCCCTCGCCCGGCGTCAGCGTGCCGGTCAGGAAGCCGTTGCCCAGCGGCATCGCCGCCAGGAAGCCCACACCGCGCGCCTCGCACCACGGCAGCAGCTCCCGGAGCGCCTCCGGCGACCACACCGACAGCTCCGCCTGCACCGCGGTCACCGGGAACACCTGCTGCACCCGCTGCAACTGGCGCAGCGTCGTGTCGTACAGCCCGGCGCCCGGGCGGCGCCCGCCGCGCGCCCCCACCGCGCACAGACCGAGGGCCCGCACCTTCCCGGCCCGCACCAGGTCCGCCATGGCGCCCCAGGTCTCCTCGACGGGTATCTCCGGGTCGGCACGGTGCAGCTGGTACAGGTCGATCACATCGGTCTGGAGCCGCCGCAGCGAGGCGTCGCAGGCCCGCCGCACATAGCCGGGGCGGCCGTTGGCCACGATGTGCTGCTCGCCCACCAGCAGCCCCACCTTCGTGGACACGAAGGCGTCCCGGCGCCGCTCCTTGAGCACCCGCCCCAGCAGCAGCTCATTGGTGAACGGGCCGTACATGTCCGCGGTGTCCAGGAGATCGCAGCCCAGGTCCAGCGCCCGGTGCACCGCTCTGACCGACTCGTCACCCCGCTGCCGCGATCCGCTGTACGCCCAGCTCATCGGCATGCATCCGAGTCCGACGGCCCCCACCGCGAGCGCCCCCGCGCCGATCGTCCTGCGCTCCACCTGCTCGTGAACCTCCCCTAGCCCGGCCCCCAACCTAACCTCTGCGCGCGGACGTGCCTGACATAGCCTCCTGGCATGAGTGCAGACGTGTGGCTTCCCATTCCGCCCGAGGAGATCGAGGGGCTGCCCGAGGGGCCCCGGTACCTGTTCTGGGACGGGGGAGAGGACGGCGCGCAGCCGTACCCCGGCGACCCGGCGGAGTGCGCCGTGTACGTGGTGCCGTACATGAAGCGGCTGTCGGTCCGGGTGGGTCCCCTGGAGCACCTGACGAACGTGCGGCTCATCCAGACGCTCACCGCCGGCGTCGACGACATCACCGGGCAGCTGTCGGTGATCCCGCCGGGCGTGCGGCTGTGCAACGCGCGCGGGGTGCACGAGACGAGCACGGCCGAGCTGGCGCTCACCCTCACCCTCGCCGCGCTGCGCGGCGTCCCCGGCTTCGTCCGCGCCCAGCAACAGGAGCGCTGGGTGGGCGGTTTCCACCCCGCCCTCGCCGACAAGAGCGTGCTGATCGTCGGGTACGGGGCCATCGGTGCCGCCATCGAGGACCGGCTCGTGCCCTTCGAGGTCGCGCGGGTGGCGCGCGTTGCGCGCTCCGGTCGCACAACCGCGCGCGGTCCCGTGCTTCCGATCGCCGAAGTGCTTCCACTGCTTCCACACGCGGATGTCGTGATCCTCTGCACCCCGCTGACGGAGGAGACCCGGGGGCTCGTCGACGCGGACTTCCTCGCCCGGATGAAGGACGGCGCGCTGCTCGTCAACGTCGCGCGCGGGCCCGTCGTGGACACCAAGGCGCTCCTCGCCGAGCTGGAGCGGGGCCGGATCACCGCCGCGCTGGACGTCACCGACCCCGAGCCGCTGCCCCCCGGCCACCCCCTGTGGCAGGCGCCCGGAGTGCTGATCAGCCCGCATGTCGGCGGCCCCTCCTCGGCCTTCCTGCCGCGCGCCGAGAGGCTGCTCGTGGACCAGTTGACCCGGTTCGTGAACCGGCAGCCCCTGCGGAACGTGATCCTTACGACCGGACCCGAAACCAGGGGAGCAAACGGGCTCTAGGCCGCTTCCGGCACCCTCCGCAACCCTTCGGACGCGGCCCGTACCCGTATCACCGCTGGTCGTCACGGAGCGTAGAGAGGCTATGTCCCTGAGTGACGATACTGGTGTATCGTCCCGACAGGGGCTGCGCCGACTGACCACTCGGCGCCGGGGATGGACATTTCAGCTTCGTGAGGGGGGCGACGGGCGATGCACGGCCTATGGACGAACGATCCGACGCGGCGGAGCCGCCGACGGCGACCCTGGCGCACGGCCGCGCGCAGGCGCGGCCACCACACCAGCCACCACAGCCACCAGCAGCGCAGGCACAGCGGCCGTCGCAGGCATGCGCACCCAGCGAACCGGGACCGTCGGGACACGGGAGCGGCGACCACCGGGAGGCCCCGGTGAGCGCCCCGCCCTCCGTGACGACCACCCTCGACGGAGCGGCGCGCGCACCGCACCCGCACGAGGCGCCGCCGCCCCGTCGGCCGTCCATCGGCGACAACACCCGGCTGATGGAACAACTCGTCCTCGCCCTGATCTGCGCGGCCTACGCCGTCGGAGCCGCGTTCGACTGGGGCGCGAGCCAAGTCGCGCTGGTCATGGGCGACTTCGGCCTGAGCGCGGCGGCGGGCGCCGCCGCCGTCTCCTGCTTCCTGTACGCCCGCAGCCGGCGCGTGCGCTTCCGCTCGGCCTGGCTGCTGTTCTCCCTCTCCTCGCTCATGGCCGCGCTGGGCAACGCGGTCTGGGGCTGGTACGAGGTCGTGCTGGACCGCCCCGTGCCCAGCCCCAGCTACGCCGACCTGTTCTTCCTCTGCTTCGCGCCGCCCGCCATCGTCGGCCTGCTGGTCCTCGCCAAGCGGCCGGTGACGAAGGCGGGCTGGATCTGCCTGGGACTGGACGCCTGGCTGATCGGCGGCTCGCTGCTCACCCTCTCCTGGAGCCTCGCCCTCGCCCAGGCGGCCCGGATCGAAGGCTCCAGCGTGGCGCACGCCGCGCTGTCACTGGCGTACCCGCTGCTCGACATCGCGCTCGTCAGCATGGTGCTCGCCCTGCACTTCCGCCGCGCCCCGGGCAACCGTACGGCGGTGAACACCGCGATCGGCGCGCTCGCGCTGACCGTGATGTGCGACGCCCTGTTCACCTCGCCGCTGCTGCACAGCAGCTACCGCTCCGGGCAACTGCTGGACGCGGGCTGGTTCGCCGGTTCGCTGCTGCTCGCCTACGCACCCTGGGCCGCGCCCCGGCGCCGGCACGCGCGGGAGGCACGCGCGGCGGACGGGCACACGCGCGTGGTCCACGAGCACCTGCCGGGCCGGCGGAGCACGGACCGGCACCTGCCGCTGTCCGCACCGGGCGGCGAGCACACCCGGTACCCGTCCGGCAGGCCGCTCACCGGCTCCCTCGCCGCCCTCACCCCGTACCTCGCCGCGGCCGTGTGCACCCTCGGCATCCTGTACAACGTCCTCAACGGCCGCAGGCCCGACCACGTGGTGCTGATCACCGCGGGCGCCGTGGTGCTGGCGCTCGTCATCCGGCAGGGCATCATGCTGCTGGACAACATCACCCTCACCCAGGAACTGGCGCAGAAGGAGAACCACTTCCGCTCGCTGGTGCAGGGCTCCAGCGACGTCATCATGATCGCCGCGCCCAACGGCATCCTCCGGTACGTCTCCCCGGCCGCCGCCGGGGTGTACGGCAGACCGGCGGAGGAACTGGTGGGCACCGAACTCGCCGGGCTCATCCACCCCGAGGACCTGGGCTGTGTGGTGCACGAGGTGCGCCGTTTCCTCGCCGCCAACCCGCTGGAGGAGGCGACCACGCGCATCGAGTGCCGGTTCCGCTCCGGTGACGGCGGCTGGCTCAACGTCGAGTCGACCGTCAACCGGCACCACGGCGGACTGATCTTCAACAGCCGGGACGTGACCGAGAGAGTGCGGTTGCAGGCCCAGTTGCAGCACAACGCCGAGCACGACCCGCTGACCGACCTGCCCAACCGCGCGCTGTTCACCAAGCGGGTGCAGCAGGCCCTGTCCGGCCGCCGGGCCACCGACCGGGGCGCCGCCCTGCGGGGTACGGCCGTGCTCTTCATCGACCTGGACGGCTTCAAGGCCGTCAACGACACGATCGGGCACCAGGCCGGGGACGAACTGCTCATCCAGGCCGCCCGCAGACTCCAGGACGCGGTCCGGCAGGGGGACACCGCGTCCCGGCTGGGCGGCGACGAGTTCGCGGCCCTGATCGTCGGGGACGGCACCCGGGACCGGGCCGCCCGGGAGCGGAACATCGTGGAGCTCGCCGACCGCCTCCGGACGACCCTCTCCCACCCGTACGCCATCGACGGCAACGACGTCCGGGTCAACGCCTCCATCGGCGTCGCCTTCGCCGAACCGGGCCTCGGCGCGGGCGAGCTGCTGCGCAACGCCGACCTGGCGATGTACCGCGCGAAGTCGGCCGGGAAGGGCCGGGTCGAGCTGTACAAGCCGCAGATGCAGCAGGACGTCGTCCGCAAGGCGGAGCTGGCCACGCGGCTGCGCGCCGCGCTGCACGACGGCGAGTTCGCCCTGCTGCACCAGCCCGTGGTGTGCTTGCAGAACGGCCGGATCACGGCGGTCTCCGCGCAGGCGCGCTGGCGCTCATCGCAGGGGGTGCTGTTCACACCGGCCGAGTTCCTGCGGGTGACCGAGGACGGTGACAAGACCGCCGAGCTGGACCGCTGGATCCTGCGGGAGGCCCTGGAGCAGGCGGCCGAGCGGGCCGCGACCGGGGTCGTCGTCCCCGTGGCGGTCCGGATGAGCGCCCGGCGGCTGCTGGACCGCTCGACGCCGCTGGGCTCGGTGGAGGCGCTGCTGACCCGGCACGGGCTGCCGCCCGGGGCGCTGGTCATCGAGTTGTCCGAGACCGATCCCCGTGTCTCCCTGGACGAGCTGGAGCGGCGGCTGACCGCGCTGAGCCGGCTCGGGGTGCGGATCGCGCTGGACGGCTTCGGCAGCGGCTACGCGGCCATCACGGCCCTCCGGAGGCTGCCCGTGGACATCCTCAAGCTCGACCGCGGCCTGGTCGAGGGCGTGGTCGAGTCGGCACGGCTGCACAAGATCACCAGTGGTCTGCTGCGGATCGCCGGTGATCTGGGGCTCCAGTCGCTCGCCGAGGGCGTGGACCTGCCCGAGCAGGTGGTCGCGTTGCGCGCGATGGGCTGCACCCATGGGCAGGGCATGGCGTTCGCCGGTCCGCTGGACGAGTACCGGCTGCGCCGGGCGCTCGGATCCGGCCACTACCCGGTGCCGCACGCCCCGGCCGAACCCGCGTTCGCGGGCAGCGCGAGGGAGCCGGAGAGGGTGTACACAGGGGGTGTACCCGCTGTCTTCGGAGGCGGCAGTGCCCTTCGCTCACATTCTGAGACTCCCGTCCCACCCACTTGACACGTGGTGCGTGCCGGGGGGAGGGTCAGTGCCATGCGCACCCGAATCCTCGTACTTGGACAGCGCGTCGGCTGAGCTGGGACCCACCGGAGGACGATCCGGAATCCCCAGCGACCTCACCGGCGCGCTCCCCTCGCTTGCCTTGCGGCACGAGGGGTTTTTTGTTGCACGAGTGCCTTTCGTGCAGCGCCCGAAATCCGCCCGAACCTCGCAAAAACCCTCAGCATCGAGAAGAGAATGCCGATGACCGAGCAGGCCACCGGGGCCCACCATCCGCAGCCGCGGCCCCGTTCCGGAGGACAGCAGTCCGCCCCCGTCGAGCACGTCACGGGTGCGCAGTCCCTCATCCGCTCCCTTGAGGAGGTCGGCGCGGACACGGTATTCGGCATTCCGGGCGGCACGATCCTGCCGGCGTACGACCCGCTGATGGACTCCACCCGGGTGCGGCACGTCCTGGTCCGGCACGAGCAGGGCGCCGGCCACGCCGCCACCGGTTACGCGCAGGCCACCGGCAAGGTGGGCGTCTGCATGGCCACCTCGGGCCCCGGCGCCACCAACCTGGTCACCCCGATCGCCGACGCCAACATGGACTCCGTGCCGCTGGTCGCGATCACCGGGCAGGTCGTGTCCTCCGCGATCGGCACGGACGCCTTCCAGGAGGCGGACATCGTCGGCATCACCATGCCGATCACCAAGCACAGCTTCCTGGTCACCAAGGGCGAGGACATCCCGCGGGTGATCGCGCAGGCGTTCCACATCGCCTCCACCGGCCGCCCCGGACCGGTCCTGGTCGACATCCCCAAGGACATCCTCCAGAAGAAGACCACCTTCTCCTGGCCGCCCGTCATGGACCTGCCCGGCTACCGCCCGGTGACCAAGCCGCACGCCAAGCAGATCCGCGAGGCCGCCAAGCTGATCACCTCCGCCCGCCGGCCCGTGCTGTACGTCGGCGGCGGCGTCCTCAAGGCGCGCGCCACCGCCGAGCTGAAGGTCCTCGCCGAGCTGACCGGCGCCCCGGTCACCACCACCCTGATGGCGCTCGGCGCGTTCCCCGACAGCCACCCGCAGCACCTGGGCATGCCCGGCATGCACGGCAGCGTCGCCGCCGTCACCGCGCTCCAGAAGGCCGACCTGATCGTGGCCCTCGGCGCCCGCTTCGACGACCGCGTCACCGGCAAGCTGGACAGCTTCGCCCCCTACGCCAAGATCGTCCACGCGGACATCGACCCGGCCGAGATCGGCAAGAACCGCGCCGCCGACGTGCCGATCGTCGGCGACGCCCGCGAGGTCATCGCCGACCTGGTCCAGGCCGTCCAGAAGGAGCACAGCGAGGGCCACAAGGGCGACTACACCGCCTGGTGGAGCGACCTGAACCGGTGGCGCGAGACCTACCCGCTCGGCTACGACCAGCCCGGCGACGGCTCGCTCTCCCCGCAGGCGGTCATCGAGCGCATCGGGCAGCTCGCCCCCGAGGGCACGATCTTCGCGGCGGGCGTCGGCCAGCACCAGATGTGGGCCGCGCACTTCATCCAGTACGACACGCCCGCCACCTGGCTGAACTCCGGCGGCGCCGGGACGATGGGCTACGCGGTCCCGGCCGCGATGGGCGCCAAGGCCGGACAGCCGGGCCGTACCGTCTGGGCGATCGACGGCGACGGCTGCTTCCAGATGACCAATCAGGAGCTGACCACCTGCGCCCTGAACAACATCCCGATCAAGGTCGCCATCATCAACAACGGCGCCCTCGGGATGGTCCGCCAGTGGCAGACCCTCTTCTACAACCAGCGCTACTCCAACACCGTGCTGCACAGCGGGCCCGACGACGTCAACCCGGAGGCCAAGGGCACGCGCGTGCCGGACTTCGTGAAGCTGTCCGAGGCGATGGGCTGCGTGGGCCTGCGCTGCGAGCGCCCGGAGGACCTGGACAAGGTCATCGCGGAGGCCAACTCCATCAACGACCGCCCGGTCGTCGTCGACTTCATCGTCCACGAGGACGCGATGGTCTGGCCGATGGTCGCCGCCGGCACCTCCAACGACGAGATCATGGCCGCCCGGGACGTCCGCCCCGACTTCGGCGACAACGAAGACGACTGAGCGAGGAAGAGCAAGAAGACATGTCCAAGCACACGCTCTCCGTCCTGGTGGAGAACACGCCGGGCATCCTCGCCCGCATCGCCGCCCTGTTCTCCCGGCGCGGATTCAACATCGACTCGCTCGCGGTCGGCGTCACCGAGCACCCCGACATCTCCCGCATCACCATCGTGGTGGGTGTCGAGGACCTGCCGCTGGAGCAGGTGACCAAGCAGCTCAACAAGCTCGTCAACGTGCTGAAGATCGTGGAGCTGGAGCCCGGTCAGGCCGTGCAGCGTGAACTCGTTCTGGTGAAGGTCCGCGCCGACAACGAGACCCGCTCGCAGATCGTGGAGATCGTCCAGCTGTTCCGTGCCAAGACCGTCGACGTCTCCCCGGAGGCCGTGACCATCGAGGCCACCGGTTCCACCGAGAAGCTGTCCGCCATGCTCAAGATGCTGGAGCCGTACGGCATCAAGGAGCTGGTCCAGTCCGGCACGATCGCGATCGGCCGTGGCGCCCGTTCGATCACGGACCGCTCGCTGCGCGCTCTCGACCGGACGGCGTAAGACTGAGAACGGGCGGCCTCGGATCAACGGCCGCCCGTATGCCGAGACCCCCGAACTTCCTTCCCGCCCGCCGTCATACGGTGGGACGCACCACCTGCACACAAGGAGAGAACCAAAAGTGGCCGAGCTGTTCTACGACGCCGACGCCGACCTGTCCATCATCCAGGGCCGCAAGGTCGCGGTCATC
>NZ_BMVN01000035.1:0-99199 GCF_014650735.1 Streptomyces canarius | reverse complement strand
TGCAGCGGCACCGAACAGAACGACCACCAGTTCCTGACCACCTTCAACACCATCACCACCACCGCACCGGACTCGAACCTCTCCGATCCCGCCCCGCCCATTGGCAGGCCCATGGATCCCCAGGTGCCCCGCGTGCCCGAGGTGCCGGCTTCCCCGGAGCCCTCGGGCACCGGCGACCCCTCCGGGGTGGTACCCGGGGGGCCCTTGGTGTCCGGGGAGCCCTTGGCGCCGCGGTTGTCCGCCGAGCCCATGGATCCCCAGTTGCCCCGGGCGCCCGTTTCACCGGCCCCCTAACTTGATCTTTATCGTCCGACGTCGAACGGTGCGTCGAACTTGATCACTCGGGTCCGGTATCCGCCGTACACGGAAGCGGCCTTCGTCTTGAACATGTGCTCCGACCAAGGAACACACATCGTCAGAACGAAGGCCGTGGGGATGAGTCTGCCGCATCGCGACACACGCCGAGAAGCGCAGGAACAATTGTCATGCTTCCGGGACGAGTTCCACTCCTGTCTCACCGCTCGTTCGGATGCGTTGTCCGAGCTGGCTGATGCTGTTCCGTGCGGCGAAGGGCCGGTCAGGTCACTGCCCGAGCTGTCACTGGTCAGCGAACACCGCCGAGACCATGGCGGCCTCTGCTCAGCCCTCGCTCGCGGCCGGGTCGATGCCGGCCGGCTGCGGCGGGTCCCGGCCTCGGTGCCACTGCCACGGGCCGTCGACGGCCGGCTGGTCCTGGCCGTCGACATCACCTGCTGGCTGCGCCCCGATGCCCACACCTCACCGCAACTGATCCTGTGTCACACCGACGGCCGGGCAAAGACCAGCACATTCCGGTTCCCGGCTGGCCCTACTCGATCATCTGCGCACTCGAGCCCGGCCGCGGCTGGCGCCCGGGGACGACACCGCCGAAGGCGACCAGAAGATCCTCATCATCGCTGACGCCGGCTACGACGCACCGCCTCGCATCCCTGCTCAGGGACCTGCCGGTGCAGGTGCCGGCCCGTATGCGCTCGGACCGTGTCCTGCGGCGGGCCGTCCCGCTCCGGCAGCCTCACACCCAGGGCCGACCGCCCGTGTGGGACGTCAGCGCCGACGAGGCGGAGGCGTACCGTGCCCACTGGTCCATGGCCGCGTCGTCGCCCTTGGTAGGGACCAGCCCGTTCGGGAACCCTCAGGTCTCGCAGAGGTCAAGTCAATCTACGATTCCGAGCAATACCGAGTACCACCCACTGCACTTACCGACACCACAACGGGCACGAAAGGGAACCGACACTGCTGAAGAGGTCCGAGCCTCGGGAGGTCTCCTCCATGCTCCAGCCCGGGGAACACCTCATCATGAACCATCGCCTCTTCCTTCGCGGTCGGCAGGCGCTCCACAGTGGTCAGGGGTGTCCCCGTCGTTGATCGAGGGCTGCTCCTCTAGCTTGATCGCCGGGCGCCACCGACGGTGAACCTGGTCTGTGACGACACCGTATGCCGCACCGCGGGGCGGCATACGGGCCATGCCGGTCGTCTGCCCGGCTCCGGAGCGGAGCCGGCGCCGCACCACTGGGGACGTCAGTTCGCAAGGTGCCAGTCACCCTCGCGCACCACAAGTACGCCGAGTGATTCGGGCTGGAGGCCGGAGTGATCCTGAGCCGTGTTGCGGATCGGCCCGGACACTCCGTCGAAGCCGAGTGTCTCGATGGTGTCGCGCAGCTTCGGGCCGTCCGTGGTCCCAGCCTTGGCGATGGCGTTGCGCAGCATCAGGGCGGCATCCGCCCCGAAGGAGGCGAATCCGGAGTAGCTCTGGTACTTGTCGGTGTACCGGGCCACCCATTCCTTCTGGGCACGGACGGTCTTGTCTTGCGAGGTCACGTCGCCGATCGCCAGAACCCGGGGGAACACCATGTGGATGCCCTCTGCGGCTCCCTGAGCGCCCTTGACGAAGAGTTCCGCGCCGGCGCCGGCATCCAGATAGACGCCTCCGTCGAATTCCGCGTCCCGCAGGTTCTTGGCGATGATCCCGGCCGCCGGCATGACCGCCCACACGACCACGACGTCGGGACGTCCGGCGACCAGGCGCTTCGCCTGGACACTCATGTCCTTGTCTTCCTGGCCGAACTGCTGGGTGCCGGTCACCTCGATGCCGGCCTTCTTGGCCTGGGCCAGCACCGCGGCGCGGCCCTCCTGCCCATAGGGATTGTCGACGTTGAGCAGGCCGATGCTCTTCACTCCCTTCTTCTTCAGTTCGGCGAGCAGAACCCCGGCGTCCTGAGCCGGATTGGGCGAGATCTTGAAGGTGTACCGCCGTTCCGCCACCGGGCTGGTGATCGCCGTCGCCGAGGCCAGGGAGATCAGCGGTACCTTGCGCTTCTCCACAATGGTGGTGACCGGAACGGTGCACGCCGAGCAGCCGCCTGTGATCACTGCCGCGACGTGGTCATTGTTGATCAGGTCGTTGACATTGGTGATGTTCTGCGCGGGCTTTGTCTGGTTGTCCTTGACGATCAGCCTCAGCTTGCGTCCGCCCAGCACGCCGCCCTGCTTGTTGATCAAGCCCACTTGGAGTTCCAGGGCCTTCTCGTACGCGGTGCCGATGCTCTGTGTGGGCCCGGACAGCTCCAAGCTGGCGCCGATCATGATGTCGGCCTCCTTCCCCTGCCCGCTGCCCGTCGGGTCGTCCGTCTCCGGCGACGCGCAGCTGGTGAGCCCCAAGGCACCGACAACAACCGCCGCGGTCAGCGCCAACGAGGTACGTGTCCGGATCACTGTGTCTCTCTTTTCTGTGTACGAGCGGTCGCGGCGGGGGCAGGGCCGTCCTGCCGCAGAGCCGACCGCTTCCTGAGTACCGCCGACGCGCCGCCCACCCCTCTGGGCAGGAACAGCAGGACGGCGATCAGAGCGATCCCGTAGACGATGATGTCGAAATTCCCGGTAGCGGACGGGAACACCTGCGGGATCAAGTCCTTGGACGCCTCGGAGAGCGTGATGATCACCAGAGCGCCGAGCGGTGCGCCCCACGGAGTGCGCAGTCCACCGACCGAGGCGATGACCAGCAACTGCACCGAGTTGAGGAGTCCCGCCTGACCGGGGTCCATGAAGGACGACCAATGGGCGTACAGACTGCCCGCGATCGAGGCGAGCCCGGCCGCAAGCGCGAACACGCCACGGCGCAGGGTGGCGGCCGAGACACCGGCCGCCTCCGTCGCCACGGGGCTGTCGCCCAGCGCGCTCAACGCATCGCCCGCGGGCGACCGCAACAGCGCGTCCACGGCCAGCACGGCGAACAGCAGCACACCGGCCACCAGGTAGTAGATCGAGAGATCCGTGTCCAGTTCCACCCCGAACGGTGCCAGCGACGGGATCCCCGAGAGGCCGTTGGATGCGCCGGTCAGCGGCAGTTGGTTGGCCAGGGAACTGACCACCAGACCGAACGACAGGGTCGCCAGGGCCAGGTACTGGCCCTGTGCCCGGAAGATGAACAACCCCACGGCGTACGCCACCCCCATGGCCAGGGCGGCCCCGGCAAGCAACGCGAGCAGGGCGTTGACCTGCCATCTGCCGGTGAGGACGGCAGAGGTGTACCCGCCCACGGCGAAGAAGGCGGCCTGCCCGAGGGAGATCTGCCCGGCACGGCCGACGAGGGGTACCAGCCCCAAGGCCGCTGTGGCCTGAAGAGACATCAGCACGGCCACCGACATCGTGTAGAAGGGCACCCTCGTGAAGACGGCGGGCACGGCCAGCAGCAGCACGACGAAGGCCGCGTACCCGGCCGCACGGGAACCGAGCAGAGCGCGCGCCCTGTGCGACGTGTTCATACCCGCACCACCGGCGACCGGCGCAGCAGCCCGGTGGGCCGCAGCAGCAGCACCACGAGCAGCAGCCCGTAGGTGAGCGTGTCCTTGTACTCGCTGCTGAGGTATCCGGTGGCGTACGCCTCGACCAGTCCGACCAGCAGCCCGCCGGCCACGGCTCCCGCCGGGGAGACGAGTCCGCCGATCACTGCCGCGGTGAAACCCTTGAGACCGAAGGGAATGCCCACTGACGCGTCCGGCGGTTGCAGAGGAGCCAGGAACACTCCCGCCAGAGCGCCCAGCGCCGCGGCCCAGGTGAACGCCAGCAGGCTCATCCGGGCCGGCGAGACGCCCATGAGCCGGACCGTCTCGGGGTCCATGGCCGTGGCGCGCATCGCGGTACCCCACAAAGTCCTGGTGAGGAACGCCCACATCAGCACCACCGCCGCCGCGGTGGCGACCCCGCACCACAGGTATTGCCGGGGCACATGGGCGCCGAACACGTCGAAGGCGTCTCCCGGGGAGAACGGCGGGACAAAGTGGGAGTCCGCGCCGAAGGCGAGCAGCGCCGCGCCCTGAAGAGTCACCGAGGCGCCGATCGTCAGGATGATCAGCCGTTCGCTGTCGGCGCCCCGTGCCCTTCTGATGACGACGAGGTCCAGCAGACCACCGATCGCGGCGGTGGAAGCGATCGCGGTCAAGGCCGCCGCCCACAGCGGCGTGCCCGCCTCGTGCAGCACGGCGGAACCGAGCCCGCCGAGCATGACGAAGTCGCCCTGCGCGAAGTTGATCACGCCGGTGACCTGGTACACCAGGGCTACCCCGAGTCCGACCAGGGCATAGGTGGTGCCGGTCCCGAGTCCGGAGAGCGTGAAGTCGAAGAACTGCGACATGCGGGCCTACCGGGTTCCGATCCTGAGTGTGGGCGGGGCGGGTACGTTCATCCGGCGGGCCCTCCGAGGTAGGCCCGAAGAACCCTGGGATCCTTACGCAGGTGGTCCACGGGTCCCGAGGCCACGAGATCGCCCCGCTCCATGAGGTAACCGCGGTGTGCCACTTGGAACGCGACGCTCGCGCTCTGCTCGACCAGGACCAACGTGGTGCCGCGCCCGGCCAGTTCCACAAGGGCGTCGGTCACCAGCCGGACCGCCTGCGGGGCAAGTCCCAGCGACGGTTCGTCCAGCAGCATCAGTTTCGGACGGCTCATCAGCCCGCGGCCGATCGCCACCATCTGCTGCTCGCCGCCCGACAGGGTACCGGCGGGCTGTCGCTGACGGCCGGCGAGCGCGGGAAAGAGGTCGTACACCGCGTTGAGCCCCGGCGTGGCCGCCGCCCGCCCCGCCGCGTAACCACCCAGCCGCAGGTTCTCCTCGACGGTGAGCCCGGCGAACACGTGCCGGCCCTCAGGGACGAGCACCAGACCTGCTCGGGCCCGCCGCTCCGCAGACCAGTGGGTAACGTCCGTGCCGTCGAACTCGACGGTGCCCTGCCACGGGTGGGACAGCCCCGCGAGGGTACGCAGCAGCGTCGACTTGCCCGCGCCGTTGGGTCCGATCACGGTCACGGCCTGCCCGGCGTCCACCGCGACGTCCACGCCGTGCAGGGCCTCGATCCGGCCGTATCCGGACACCAGCCCGGTGCCCCGCAGCAGTTCGGTCACCTCTCCTCGCCCAGGTAGGCGGCGCGCACAGCGGGATCGGCGGCGATCCGCTCGGGTGTGCCGTCCGCCAGTAGTCGGCCGTGGTCCAGTACCACCACCCGGTCCGACACCGAGAGGACTCCGGCGACGTCGTGCTCGACCAGCAGTACGGTCACGCCTTCGGCAGCGATGTCGGTGAACAGTGATGTCAGATCGGCACTCTCCGCGCGGGCGAGACCCGCGAGGGGTTCGTCCAGGAGCAGGAGTGCGGGGTCTCCCGCCAAAGCCCTGGCGATCTCCACCCGGCGCTGAAGTCCGTAGGCGAGACTGTCCGCGGAGAGATGTGCGTACTGGGCCATCCCCACTCTTTCGAGCAGTTCGTGGGCCGTGCGGCGCTCGGCGGCGATCCGGCGCCTTGCGGAGGCCAGACCCAGAACGTGCCCCAGAGACAGGCTCATGCTTCGGGCCGTTCGCGGCAGCATGACGTTCTGCAGCACGGTCAGCGAGCCGAAGATCTGCAGGTTCTGGAAGGTCCTGGTCACACCGAGGCGGGCGGTACGCACTGGGCCGACGCCTGTGATGTCGTGACCGTTGACGCGGATGGTGCCCGATGTCAGCGGCGTCACCCCGGACAGTGCGTTCAACAAGGTTGTCTTTCCGGCACCGTTGGGTCCGATCAGTCCGATCACACCGCCGCTGGAGTGCGAGAGCGTGAAGTCCTCCATGGCCGTCACCCCGCCGTAGCGCACCGTGGCTCTGGACACTTCGACTGCCGTGGTCACCGGCCGCCTCGGCCGACGCGTATGACTGACACTTCTCTCCTCCACCTTGTCCGACCGGCGGCTGAAGCGCTGACGGTCGAAGAGTTCACGACGCCACGCGACACCCGCGGAAGGTACGGGTACCGACGCGCAACCGGCGTGTCGAGTACAGCTGTTGAAAAGGAAGACAGCTTCGGTACCTCGGTTGTGACAGCTTTTCCATGACATGCCGTCGCCGTCCTGCCGTCGTGCTCCCCGGCGCGGGGGAGCCGGGAGCCTGGGACGTCGGCGGCCGCGGCCCTCGGTGCACGAGCTCCCGCTGTCGGAGCGGATGCCGGGTACGTCTTCGCCGGTACGACCACTGCCCCGGAAGCCGGCCGGTTGCTTCACGCAAGGAAGCCGCGTTGCTGCGGCCTTCGGTCAGAAGCTCCTGGAAGTGCGGTCGTCGCGGACGCGGCGGCGTGCAGGGCTTCGAAGTGTCCGTGTACCGCACCCGGTCGGAATGACGCAGGGACTGACCAAATGAACGATCTGGTCAGTATGATCGGACGCATGAACAAGAACGAGCAGAAGCGGGCCCTTGTCGTGGGCATGGGCATCAGCGGGATGGCCACGGCGAGTCGACTGCGTCGGGCCGGCTGGACGCCCGTGATCGTCGAGCGTGCCCCCGCCAGGCGCATGGGTGGATACTTCGTCGCACTGTTCGGCGCCGGTCTCGTGTCTGCACGTCGTCTGGGCGTCCTGGAACACCTGCACGACCGCAAGTCACTGATACGCGGGGTGGACATCGACCGAAAGGGCAGGCAACGACCGGGCATCTCGTACACGGAAATGCCCGGGGAACCCTGGCTGTTACTGCGCAGCGACGTCGAAAGGGCCGCGTTCGCAGTGCTGGCCGATCAAGCGGAGGTGCGGTATTCCACCGTACCGACCGCCATCGAGCAGGACGCGGACGGCGTGGACGTGACGCTGCGGAACACGGCTACAGACACATGCACAACCGAACGCTTCGACCTGGTCGTGGGTGCCGACGGCATCCGCTCCACGGTCCGGTCCCTGGTGTTCGGCCCGCACGAACAGCACATCGAGCGCATGGGTTACATGATCGCCGCGTTCGAGTACTCCGGCACCCCGGCCGGGCTGACTCCCGGACTGGGGGCGACTCTGCTGGAACCGGACCGGTCCATGTGGGTCTACGCGTTCACCGACCACGATCCCACCATCCTGCTCAGCTACCGCACGGACGACGTGGACGCAGAGCTATCCCGGCCGGTGGCCGAAAGCGTGCGCGCCGCGTTCGGTGAGGGACGGCCCCACATCCTCGAAGACGTCCTGGACGCACTGGAAGCGAGCGACACCGTGCTGTTCGACTCGGCCGAGCAGGTACGGATGACCACATGGCACAAGGGCCGGGTCGTCCTGCTCGGTGACTCCGCCTGGTGTGTGACCCTCTATGCCGGCATGGGAGTCTCGGCGGCACTGGCGGGTGCCGACCTGCTCGGCACCCTGCTGGAGCGTCAGCCCGACGACCTGGAATCAGCTCTCACCGCCTGGGAGCGGGGATTGCGGCCCTACATCAGCTACTACCAGGTGAACGCGTTCAAGGACCGTGGGTTCTTTGTAGCGAACAACCGCCTGCAGCTCATGTTGCGTCGGGTCATGCCCGCGCTGGGACGGACACGGCTGGGCAGGCGCCTGATCGATAGAATGTTCCACGTCGACGGGGTCGTGAAGTACAAGAGCGCGGACATCCTGAAGGAGGTCCTGGGCGACCCGCCTTACCGGTACGAGGAGCCGAACCTTGCCCGATCCGTCCGAAAACCTCCCACCCAAGGCGGCACGTATCCTGGCAGCCGCGGGTGAGCTCCTGCTCGCACGCGGCAGCAAGGGCGTGACCATCGCCGATGTGGCCCGCAAGGGCCATATCGGGAAAGGCACTGTCTACCTGTACTGGAAGACCAAGGAAGACCTGCTGCTCGACCTCCTGTGCCGCGACTTCCTCGCTCTGGCGGACGAGGTGATCAGCGCGGTCGCCGCCAACCACGAGCTGATTCGTCCCTCGCGCCTGTGTCCGAACCTGCTCCACGTGGCAGCCGCACATCCATACGTCCTGGCGGTACGGAGCAACGACGCAGAACTGTTGGGCGTCCTGACGGACGACGCCCGCTCCGCCACACTGCTCGACGCTCTCGGACCCGACGCCATGGTGCGTCGGATACTGCCGATCTGGCGCACCTACGACCTGGCCAGGACCGACTGGTCGGTCGCGGACCAGGCGTTGGCGGTCGACTCCCTCTTCTCGGGATTCATGATGGTGACGGGTGGCTGTTGCGCGCGGCAGGTCGAAGACCCCGACCGCGTGTTCGCCGCGGCCTTCACGGCACTCCTCGGCCCGGAGAGGGCCGCGCCCGCACAGGTCAAGGCCGCAGCCGCGGAGGCCGTCCGGGCTCTCGGCGAACAGTCCGCAGTCGTCAGGGGTCTCCTCTCCCAGCCCGCCGCGAACACCGCTTGACTACGGACGTCTCCGACTGGTCCCCATGCTCCGGGCGTCCCCGCCGACCGACGTGCAGCCTCAGGTCCGCCGGAGACGCCCCGAGTCATGGGGTCGTCAAAGAGCCGGGCAGGGCATCCGTCAGAAGATCTCAGAGCGTGGCGACATCACCTCAGGAGCGCGCCAACCCGGGACCCACTGCACAACACATACGTTCGGGGTGCGTCGGGCGACGGTGCTGGTCGCAGCCAACAACAAGCGGCGGCGCCCCGCGCTCACACCACGCCGTGGCGCAACGAACGATCTACCGCTTCCACAGGTTCCGACAACCAGCGCAGCCAGTCCGGGTGAATCCGCCACTGTGTTGTCCGTTCCCCGCCGACGCAACGGCTGGCTGATCAGCGTCCTGACACCGTGTGGCACTCCGTGGCAAGGTCGGGAGATCACCGGTCGTATGAGAGGGAATCCGTGGACACGCGAGTCCTTGGGGGCGCCGCGCAAGCCTCGTCGGAGCGACGAGCGCGGTGTTTCGCAATCGTCGCGGTACACGGTTGGTCTGATTCCGGAAGCGAACAGTGCAGGCAGACGCCCGTCGGGGTGTCCCAGTCGAGCATCTTGCGTGAGGGGCCGTTGAGTGCTGAGCAGCCCCGCCGCAGCGGGACTGCGCCGCACGACTGCTCGGTCGCCGCCGGCAGATGGTGCCATGCATGTCCGCAGTCGCCTGTAGGCCTCGCGGCGGTGAGTGTCAGCAACGGCGGACACGGAAACGAGGATGCGGAACACCATGTCCGGCCGGCCGTTCACAAGCGGCTGTGCGGTCTTCGGCGAGCAGCGTGGCCTGCCGTGCGTCCGGCGCACGTCAGCAACCGGGGCCCGACGGAGAGGTGCGGATCACACCGTCTAAATGCGAATCTCAGATGCAAGAATGCTACGGTGATCTCGTGAGGCTGACCAGATACACGGATCTCGCACTCCGGGCAGTGATGCGGCTGGCCGTCCTGGACGGTGACCAGCTGGTCACCACGCGGCAGATCGCCGAGTCCATGAACGTGCCGTACACACATATGACCAAAGCCGTGGCGGAGTTGCAGCACCTCGGGGTGATCGAGGCGCGGCGTGGACGCAACGGCGGACTGTCGCTGACCGCCGCGGGCCGGGACACCGGCGTCGGCGAACTGATCAGGACACTGGAGAACGACCGCGAGGTCGTCGTGTGCGAGGGCGACACCCCATGTCCCCTCTCCGGCGCTTGCCGTCTGCGTAACGCGCTGCGGCAGGCACAGATGGCCTTCTACGCCTCGCTCGACACCGTGACCGTGGCGGACCTGGTGAAGTCACCGACCGGGCCCGTGTTGCTCACCCTCGGCGCCGCACCCGCCGGCTGATCAAGAGGGGCACCCCCTCTCCCGCAGGGCTGCCGGCGCCAGGGCCGGGCACAGCCTTGAATATGCATGCTGTTATTCGAAACATCGAACACAGGAGTGTGACTGATGCTGTCTGCGCAGTCGGTCCCCATCGTCCGGGCGACGCTTCCCGCCGTGGGAGCCTCCCTCACCACGATCACCGATCGCTTCTATCAGCGACTGTTCGCAGAACGCCCCGAGCTGCTGCTCAACCTCTTCAACCGTACGAACCAGGTCAACGGCTCGCAACGGGAGGCACTGGCCGGAGCGGTTGCCGCCTTCGCCACGCTCCTGGTCGAACGGCCCGACGAACGTCCGGACGCCATCCTGTCCCGCATCGCCAACAAGCACGTTTCCCTCGGCATCACCGCCGACAGCTACCCGCTGGTCGGCCGTCACCTGCTGGCCGCCGTCGCGGAGGTGCTGGGCGACGCCGTCACGCCCGAGGTGGCCGCCGCCTGGGACGAGGTGTACTGGTTGATGGCCAACGCGCTGATCGCCGCCGAAGCCCGCCTCTACGCCGCCGCCGGCGTCGCCGACGGCGACGTCTGGCGCAAGATGGTCGTCACCGAGCGCCACGAGCAGTCCCCCGACGCGGTCTCGCTGGTCCTGAGCCCCGCAGACGGTGGGCCCACCCGGCCCTTCAAGCCGGGGCAGTACGTCAGCGTCCGGGTGGAACTGCCCGACGGCGCACATCAGATCCGGCAGTACAGCCTCTCCACCGCTCCCGGCCGCGACACCTGGCGGATCACCGTTAAGCGCGAACGCTCCGCCGACGGGACCGTCCCCGACGGAGAGGTCTCCTCCTGGCTGCACGCGAACGCGAAGGAGGGGTACGTCCTCGACGTGTCACTGCCCGCCGGCGACCTGATCCTGCCCGAGGCCGACACGCCGCTCGTGCTCGCCTCCGCCGGCATCGGCATCACCCCCATGCTCTCCATGCTGGACCACCTCGGCCGGACCGACGCCACGCGCCCCGTCACCGTGCTCCACGCCGACCGCAGCCCGCATCACCACATCCACCGCGCCGAGCAGGCGCAGTTGGTCGACCGGATACCCGGCGCTGACCTGCACCTGTGGTACGAGAACGACGCACACCACGTCGCGGGCCCCCAGGTCTACGCCGGGCGCACCGCCCTGGACGAGCTGAACCTCACCGGCGACACCACCGCCTACCTCTGCGGCCCGCTGCCCTTCATGCGCGCGGTGCGGGGCCAGTTGCTGGCCAAGGGGCTGCACCCGTCCGCCATCCACTACGAGGTCTTCGGCCCCGATCTCTGGCTCAGCAAGTAGGCCATGTACGGCCGACGTCGCCCCCGTCTTCTTCGCGATTCCGCAAGAGGGCCGCCGGCCCCCGGGCCCGGCATGACTGGTCCCCCTGTCGCACGGATGAGCTGGGGGCGGTGTCACCGCGTGCGGGGGTGCCCTCGCCAGATACCGGGCAGCTCACGGGTGGCAGGTCTCGATGACGTGGATGCGTGCGAATGGCCCCGCCGCCGAGGCCGACGCAGTCTCGGCGCAAGCGGGGCCACAGTGATCGTATCGACGGGTCGGGCGTCTTCCTCGGCCTGGACGTCGGCAAGGGGAACCACCACGATTCCTCACCATCTTGGTGATCGTCGACCGGTCCGCCCCCGCGCGCAGCGCACCAGTTCGACGGTTTCCTGCGATGAGGAACAGCGCCGCCGAGGCCAGCTGCCAGATCCCGCTGTCGGCTTCAGCGCCGGATCAGAGGCTTCCACCGAGCGCGGGGGCGGCGACCCTCTCTCCCACTTGAACGCGGCCAGGGTGCCGAGCGCCCAGCCGCACGCGGCTGGGCGCTCGGCACCACCAGTTCGTCCGCCGCGATCGGCCAGCCGGCGCTGCCTCCAGCGCGCGAAGACGACCGAGGCCAAGCTGCGGGTCAGCCCAGGCCCCGCTGCGTGGAGGATGCGGCGTCGGCGCCTGCCCTCATTGGGTCTCCGCAGGCACCTCTTGCAGCACCCACTCGTTTCCGTCCGGGTCGTTGAACGTGGCGTACGAGCGGTATTTGAGCCGTTGGGGATGGGGGCCGCTGCGCCGGGTTTCGTCAGTGCAACGGTGGAACATGTCGCAGGTGTCGTGGAATATCTCACCCGTCTTGACGCCCCGCTCACGGAGTTGCAGGCACGCCCTTTCGATGTCGGTCACGACGAGGTGGAGTCCCCGGACCGTGCCAGGCTGGGCTGTTGTCACCCCGGTTCCGAAAAGAATGGAACACGGAGATCCCGGGGGCGTCATGTGTACCACTCGATATGATTCGTCGCTGGTGTGGTCCCCGTCCAGACGGAACCCCACCGCCTGATAGAAGGCCTTGGCGCGATCGACGTCGGAGACGGGGAGGACGACCAGCTCCAGCCTGAACTCCAAGGAGGTCCCGCTGCCTTCAGCGGCGACCGCAGCCGATTCGGTGCGCGCCGGGCTCTCCACCTCCTGGATCTCCACCCTGTAGTCGTAAAGCTCGGGGCTGGGCCCGTGCGTGGTGACCGTCCAACCGCCCACCACACGCCAGGCTGCGTCACGTCCCCGCAGAGGCTCCCCTTCCGGTGCGGAGGCTGCACGCAGCTCGGCCTCCAGTTCCTGGTGCCGCTCGCGCGGCACGTGCAGTTCCAGGGCGAAGTGGCGTAGGGGACGACCACCGGCGGCGGGGGTGAAGGACGGCAGCTCCACGGCCGGAACCTCGCGGAGCGCGCTGAGCAAAGTGACGTGCACTGTCGTCATGACCACATCTCTTCCTGACGTCTTTGCTCAGGATGACCGGATGAGACCAAGGTCCGTGACAGGCTGCACGTGGTCCGATTGCCCTGTCGGGCGACGCGGCACTGGCCTGCGCTGCAACGTGTGCCTGTCTCATCCGGGAAGCTGCACTGGTCCACTTGGCGCAGACGCCACCAGGCAACAGCCCGACGCAGCCACTACCGACGACGGACCGCCAACGAGTCTGCTGGGTAGATCACGAAACCGTACTGGAGTATTAGGACGGCGCATCAGCCTGGGCAGCGGCAATCGCCGCATTGAGTGGCTCCGCCTCGACGACCATTCCCACGGGGCCGACGGGATTGACGTATATCCCGTGTCGCTCGACGATCTGAGCCATGACATCGGCCATGGGAAGAGTACGCGAGCGCAGTCCGTTGAGCGTCCGGACGTAGGCATCGGATGTGAAGACAGGGACGACGGGGAAATTGTCCACCGTTTGGGTGGACAGCGGCAATTCGTCGGGGGTCAGCAAAATTCTGACATGGGCAGTGGCCAGGAGGCGGATCAGGTTTTCGACGGGCCCGTAGCCGGTGGCAGCGAGTTGCAGGGCTTCGTCAATGCTGTCCGTCGGGTCCGGCCAGCCCAAAGCGGCCGGTGAGGGGCGGTATTCGGCATTATCCCTCCATTCCTCGATCTCGCCTTCCACACCCGACCGCCATTCGCCCATCACAGCCCACGCGGGTGGAGTCCCATGGCCCTGCCAAGTAGGGTCGACCATGCCGAACCAGTGATCTGGTGCCATTCGCGCCGCCTCCCGGATCTCCGCTGGAACACCCGGGTAGGAGCTGTGCTGATCAGCGGTATCGTTCTTCACTTGGGACTCCTTTGTCGAGCCCGGGCGCCAGCGCGCCCTCGTTGTGTTTGAGCAGGTCTGCCGGCATCGAGACGGCCGGCGTGGGGGCTCTGTGTCATAGGACTACCTGGCTTCGTCCCGCCCGTCCCGGCGGTTGTCACGCTGGTGCCCGCCATGCCGTTCGGATCGAGGAGCATGACCTGCCTGGTGCCGGGATGTGGAAGGGCGCGAGGCTCCGGTATCCGGGGGCGCCGGGTCAGTCCTGCGGGCAGGAGGAGCCGTGCGGAACTCGGCCGCCGCCTGCTGTGCGAGCGAGATGGCCCCTTGGTGGGGCTGTGGGTGACGGCGGTCTGCGTGAAGTTGTACGGCAACCGCGTAGACGACGTTGGAATACAGGTCCTGGTAAGCGCGCGCGTTCGCCGGCATCGGGCTGTGCTGCCCTGGGGGCGGCACGTGGTGACCGGCCACGATTTGCGCGGCCGTCTCCACCAGTTTCTGCTGGTCGGGTAGGTCGCGCAGCGTGCGTCGGGCGGAGGAGAAGGTGGCCCGCCACCGCTCTGCGACCGCGGGGTCCACCAGCGGATACGTTTGCGTCCCGTCACCTTCGTTGCCCCGGCCGACAGACCTGCTGGTCCTGTCAAGATCCATCCGCTCGAGCTGATCCGTCACGGACTGCGCCGACGGCCGGGGTACGGCCGGTGTCTGTGTCGTGGGCACACGGTCGGCAGACCGCTGGACGGAGCGTCGGCCGGGCGGACCGCTCGGGCCGGCGGGCCCGGCGTTGAAGGCCAGGGGTTCGAAGTCTTCGTCCTCGTCGCTCTCGTCGTTGTCGCGCAGTGTGGGGGCGTGCAGGGTGATCGTTGCCCGTCGCAACAGGCTGGAGCGGTCTCTGCCCGTGTCCAGCGCGCTCTGAGGCAGGTCTTCGCCGCGACTGAGTGTCACTGTCACGACATCGTCGAGGCGCCCCTCGCCGAGTCGGTGACGCAAGCTTTGTTGCAACCACGCGGTCACTGCCTCCGCACGCTCTTGTCCGGTGTCGATGCCGTCGCTGTCCCCTCGGCGTCCCGATGCGTAACCGACAATAGTGATCACGGGCTTTTGTTTCGGGTCGGTGCCGGCTCGCCGCGCGGCGTCGGCGGCCCTCGACGCGAAGCGTTCGATCAGTCGCTGCTGGTCGGCGGGCATCTTCACGCCGCCTTGATGGAACGACACCTCCGTTTCTTGGCCGAGGCGCGGCTGCACCGTTATGAACTCACCCGTGGCGCCGCTGGGAGTCATACTGATCCATGGACGTGGCGGGGACTGGTAGTCCTCGATATAAATCTTTCCGGCGGCGGCGTAGACGGGTCTTTCCAGATGGTCTGCCACTTGCTGCGCAAGGCCGTCGTCGTAGGCGCCCGCATTGCAGGCGATCATCACGAGGCCGGCATCGGGGTTCTGGGCCATCAACCTCTGGAAACTCGGACGGCGTCGGACTATAGCGCCGAGGTCCGCGCCATACACTCGATATTCTCCCCCTTGAGTGTCATGCACTCTTGCTTGAGCTCCGTGTGAGTGCACCCCTATGAAGTAGTTGCCTTCTGACCAGGGTACCGGCACGGTATCGGGAAGGCTTTGGGTAACCCGCGTGTAGGTGGAAGTACTTGTCCACGGAGGGAAACCTTTGATCCAGTTCGGGTCGCGGGTCTCAGGGAAATAGGTGCGGCCAACTGGCCTTCCGTGTTGATCGAGCATTGCTTGCGAGTAGAGGTGACGCCGATGCGCGCCACTGCTGTGACTGACAGGTGTGGGACGCTCCGGAGCATTATTCGAGCCGGGGCCCGTGGACAATGATTCTTACTGTCTCCTCTTGCCCATCCCGAAGATGCTCTTCAAATTGGTGCCGTAACGGCTGTCGGACAGCGGATCGGTGAGGGCGCGTACGGTGGTGGCACCCATGGAACGCTGCTCAAGAGCCCCTGGGCGCGGTTGTCCATCGCGGCCGAGAACCACTGCGTGGGCGTCCACCGCGTCCCACGGGCTGGGGGGCGCAGTGGACACGCGACGGCCCGCGGGGGCCTGGGGATCGACCCAACGTATGCCCTCGGTCGTGTAGTAGGCGGCGATCGCGTGCCCGGGGCCGAGGCGGCGGTCCCAGAGGATCAGGGCGGTCTCCCCGGGAGCCAGGACATCCGCTATCGCGTCCGGGTCCGTCACCGGCGTCCAAGCCGCCGCAGGAGCGAGAAGGCTGCGGGCTCCGCCGATCCCCAGCTGACTGTCGTCCGCGCTACGTACACCCGGGCCGGATGTACGTCCCGAAGCTGTCAGCGGGACGGATGTGTAAAGCTTCCTCTTCAGATCTCTCAACAGGACCACGCACAGGGTGAGATCGGCCGCCATATCTGGGCTGAGCGAGAAGCGGGTCGTAAGGTCGGCCACCTGATCACGCGCTTGGGACGACCTCGCCGCCAGCTGGCTGAGGGCTGCCTGGGCGATGTCGTCGGCGTGCTTGTTCAATTCGCCCGTGGACAGCACCGACTCCCGGGTCGTGTCACCTTCGGCCGGGCTCAACCGCGCCCGCCATTTCTCCACCAGGCTCGCAGCCGACGCCACCGTGAGCGCGGCCATAGCGTTCCCAGCGCGTCGAGAGGCCGGCAGGTCGTTTCCCTCGTGGCGCATCGGCTGCTGACGCTCCGGTGCCGACAGCGGGCCACCGTCGCCCGTCGGGTCCGCCGCCTCAGCCGTCGTCACCGGGCCCAGGCCAGCCGTTGCGGAGGCGGCTTCGGCGGTGCCTGCTGTCTCTGCCGGGGACGGTGTGCTCGAGCTGGTGTCGTCCAGCGCGGCGGCCTTCGAGCCATCTTCTCCCGTGACACCGGGTGTAACAGTTGGGTTGAGAGCCTCCTGCCACTTCTCGGATTCAGCAAGTGCAGCCGATGCCCTGCCGGCGGACGTCTCCGACCACGGTTCGGCGGACGTTGTTCCTTCCGTGTGACGGGCAGCTGTGCCGTGGGGTGTGGGTGGAGTGGCCGTTGGCGGTGTGGAATCCGCCGCGGGGCGGGTGGATGCGCCGGTGGCTTTCTCGCCGTCCGGCTGCGGCTGGGGCTGTTGCGGCGTGTCGGGTCGCCATTGGTGGAGGTATTCGCGGAATCGGGGGTCTTCTTGTGCAAGGGCGCCCAGTCCCCGGCGCATACTGTCGCTCGTGTTTGCCATCCGCACGACCCGGGGACTGCCGGTATCCAGCCGGCGTGGTTTGGGTGTCCCGGGTGTGCCTGGTGACATGGGCAGCTCGCCGGGGGCATGCCAGGGGCTCACGGGACTCACGGCGGTCACCGGGACTCCGCCAATACGTGGACTGGACGAGACCGGTGCTTCATTGCGCGCCCAAGGAGGCAGCGCAGCCTCCCCGATGAGTCCCGGGGACAGCGGACTCAGCAACTGTTTATCTGCGGGTTCCCAGGGACTGTCAAGCGGACTTCCTGGCAGACCTCCTGCTATGAGAAGACGAGATGGTTGAGGCCGTGCATCAGGCGCGGCGTGTTCGGAGGGCGAGGAGCTCTCAGCCACCTCAGACGGCTCATCAGGCTGGGAAATGGTGAACTGCCATCCGGAGGGGGATGTCAGTGCCATGGCATTGTTGTCCAAGGGCGACTCCTGGCCGCGGTCACCGAGGTGATCCACCGCGGCGGGCGCCATGCGTACCGGTTCCGACCGCTCACCGAGCCACCAGCCGTCCGCGTCGCCGATCGGAGCAGCGGCGTGCGCGTCCTGCGGCGGGAGCAGGAGCGCCTCGGCGGCCGGGGGGAGCTGCACCCGTCGGGTGGTCGTCTCGTCGACGTACGTGGTCCTGGTCACGCCCTTGACCAGGGGCCGCAGATCGTCTCGCGATGCCAGGAAGCCCAAGGCGGACTCCCAGACGAGGTCGGGGTCGTCGTGCCGGTCGAGCGCGGACTCGATCTGGGTGAAGTGCAGGTCGCCGCTCCTGTTCAGCAGGCTGCGCACCATGGCCTGGACAACGGCGGCCGTGAAGTACGCCGTTTCCTCCGCGCTGTATGGACGCTGGGGGGCGGCTGCCCCCGGTGTGGCGTTCTCGGGGGACCAACTGCTGTCCGACCGGATCGACAGTCCCCCGAGCCGCGGCATCTGGTTCAAGTTGGTCAGCCCCAGGGCCGGCAGGAGGCTCCAGTAGCCGTCCGGCCCGGTACGGCGCATCACCGAGTGCCGTCGTGGGCGCATGGGGAACCGCGTGAACGCGTCCCTGGGCGCGCTGCGGAGGGCGGCGAGGAGTTCGGGCTGCGTCCTGGTGTAGTTCACTCTCACAAGCTCCTTGACCATGCCCGGGAAGGGATGGCCCATCGTCACGGCCAGAGCAGAGTTGGAGAACAACTTGCTGGTCGCGCCGACGGCATAGCCCTCGCGGCTGTTCGTCACCTGCTCGAAGGCGCGCAGGTCGCCGATCTCGTTGTCGCCGTCGGTGTAGAACCCGGCGAACCGGTCCAGGATCTCCAGCCGGGCGATGTCACTGGCCGCCGCCCACCCGGGGCCGACGCCCTTGAGCATCTCGGTCATGAACTCGTCGTGGAGCCCCATCGGCGCCGACTCGTTGAAAACCTCCTGGATGTTGATGAGCTTGACCCCGTTGCCCTCGGCCCACTGGTACAGGGCCCATACCCGCGCTGCTTCGGGATCACTCGGGGCCTCCGTGTACTGGCTGACGTACTCGATATCCGCGCGTGGCACGTCGGTCCACAGGACGAACACGGCCTGGTTCCGGAACTGGTGAGCCGCTCTGCCGAAGCGTTCCCAGAAGCCGGCGCTCGGACCGTCCGGACTCGGCGGGCCTCCGAACCAGATGGCATGCACCACAGCAGGCGTACGGACGTCGAGCGAGGGGAGCCGGGGAGCGTTCGCGTTCGATGTCCAGGCAAGGGTGTCGCGGCGATGGGAATAACTGAACTGTCCGATGTCCGTCCAGCCCGCCGGATCGAGCTCCGCGGCGTCCCACCGGTACTTCATGTCCATGGCGTTCAGGAAGTACACGGCCTGGTCGGCGTCGAGGTTGCGGTAGTCGTACGGCTGGCTGGTCTCCGGGTTCACCAGGAACTCCGGAGCGGGCGCGGGACGGCGCAGGCCGAAGAGGTCCGGCCCCAGGTGGTCCGTGTGATGCCCGGGCGGGCCCGGTTGTGATGCCATCTCCCGCATCAGGCGGATCACCTCCGCAGCCGTCACACGCCTGGTCGTTTCGGCGTCGGCCTGATGCGGGGACGTGGTCGCGCCGGTGGGTGTACGCGCCGCATCCGGCACCGGGGTCAGCGGGGTCGTCGGAGTCCACGGCAGACCGACGGGCGTCTGCGAACTCACCGGCGAGATGATCACCTGGCGAGGCGAGGTGGGCGACAACGGAGACCGTCCGGCGCTGGGGGAGGCGCCGCTCGAGTCGGCAGTGAGCTTCGGCTGCAGGTTCCGCGCCCTCGTTGGCTGAAGGTCGACCTCCTCGGGGTCAGGACTGCTGACCCGGGGTACCGGGTCCCCGTCGACCGACCCGATCCAGGTCGTCCCCACCGCGTCGGGGCTGGACAACTGCGGGGCCGGTCCCGCGGGCTGCGTACCGGACGGCCCGGCCACGGGCCGATCCCGGCCGTCACCGGGCGCCGACGGCTCGCCGGTGCGCTCGGACGCGCTTCCGCCGCCGTCGAGCCGGGAGCCCCCGACAGCGGGGAAGAACCTGCCGGTGGCGATCTTGTTGCCGATGGGTTCGGCGCGGCGGACGAGTGGCTGGGAGTACCAGGAACCCGGCAGCTCGCGGTACGCCTCCTCCACCCGCCGGGCAAGATTCCCGTCGGCCTCCCTGCCGGTCTGCCTGGCTACGAGGGTGGTGAGCTCCGAACGCTCCCATCGCTCCCGCACGGTGGCGCTGTCCACGGCGTCGGGACTGCTGACCTGGTCCTCCGTCGCACCGCCCAGGACTGTCGTCCGGAGGGGAGCTGGCGCACCGCCCGGCAAGAGGGGCCGGCGCTTCGCCCCCCTGCTCCGCGCCAGTTCCTCGGTCAGTTTCGCGGCACCACGCTCGTCGCCGGGGGTGCGGTGGAGGTGGTTCGCGACGACCACGACATCCTGAAGCTCGCGAGTGAGTCCACTGAAGTCACCCTCGTGTTCCTCGATCCGTGCCACCGTACCGAAGCTCCCGGACAGGAACGGCGCCGCCAGCTTCTGCGCCCTGGCGAGAGCGCCCCGCAGCGCGCCGACCTCGTCTCCGCTCGCCATTTTTCCGGCCGAGACCCAGGCACGTCGGAAGCTCTCCAACGCCGCACCCCGCTGCGGCGGCACACCGGATGCCTCGGACGCCGCTATGGTCGCCCGACCGGCCGGCGGTTCGCCCCCGACGAACTCAGCCTGTCTCCCCAAACCCTCGAACGTGGCGTACTGCTGGATGCCCGTCTGGTCGGCACGCCCGGTTCCAAGAGCCTGCGGGACCTGCACGGACGCCGGGTCCTCAAAGTTGTGCGGTCCCTGGGCGCCGAACGCGGCGGCTTCGTCCGTGTCGTCCGACGCGGTGCTCTGCCAGTTCCTGGACTTCGGTCCTGGGTCGCCGGCGGTCGATGTGGTGGGGCCGGGCGCCGCCGTTACTCCGCCGCGCAGGCCCGCACCTCTTGGGCGGCGTGACGTGGAGGGCGAACCCGTTGTGCCGGTCCGTTTGGGAGTCGTGTGCTGTTGCCGGAGCGCCTTGACGACAGTTTGTGCCGCGCGATCGCCGGCGGCGGCTCGGGCTCGCAGGACCGCGCCCGCCTCGAAGTCGCCGGGGCGTTGAGGGGCCTGCGGGTTCTTGCCACTGCCGGGGGTCGAGAACAGAGATGTCGCCCGAGCGATCGCCTCGTCGGTCTCCGTCTGCGCCGCGACGGTGAACAGGTCCGCGCCCTGGTCGGCAAGAGCCCGCGCGGCCTGGATCCAGCGGATTGCCGCGTCTTGATTTTCCGGCGTGGCGATGAGGGCGTCCCGGGCCCGGCTGTATGCGGCGAGGCTCTGGGAGAGGCCGTTGACGCGTTGGGGAAGGTCGTCCTTCTGCGTACGGTCCGGAAGTGGTTCCTGTTCGCGCGGCGGCGGGACCTCTGTGCTCTCTGCCGCCACGCGTGAGCGGCTGGCCACCAGGCGGGCATCGTCGGCGACCGCCTGGAGTGCAAGGGGGCCGCTCACGTATCTGCTGCCGGCGTTGTCCCACCGGTAGTCGTTACCTTGCCTGGCCCGGCTGACCGCGTACACCACCAGGTCCACACGCGCGTCATCCGCCAGGGCGTAGAAGAAGGAGATTCCGCCGGTGTGCGTGGTATGGGCGTGCAGTGCCACATTGACACCGATCGCGCTGGAATTCTCCCTGACCAGCTCGGTGCCCCTCGCGAGGCGCCTCAGTCGGTCCGCCTCGCGCGGCTCGAAGGATTCCTCGCTCAGATTCCGCGCGTAGTGAATGCGGCCGGAATGCTCCCAGGTGTTCGGATTCCTCGGACGGAAGCGGTCGCGACGGGCTTTCTCCTCCATCTGCGCGGCCCTCTCGTGCTCCCTCCGTTCTCGGACGACAGCACGCCAGGTCAGCTCGGCATGAGCTCTCACGGTGGCGAATTCGGCCTCGGCATCGACCGACTGGAGGTATGCGGCCAAGCCCCGTTCGAACTTCTTGAGGACGTCCGGCGAAGCGTCAGCGGCCACCGTGAGGAATCGGCGGAAGGAGTAGCTGTCCAGCGTGGTGGGATCGTCCGCGATGTTCGCGGCTACGTCCGGCCGGGCAGTCAGCAGCGGCAACAGCTCCGGGGAGGCGACGAGCCCCTGCGCGACGCGTGCGCCTGCCGGGCCGGCGAGCAGGTCCGCCGTCTCCGCAGGCAGCGTCACGCTCGCGGCGCCGGCCTGCTGAGCCGCAGTCTCGTCCTGACCTCGCCGCCCCGGGACCACAGGTTCATTGCCACGTGTCGCGTCCTGCGTGTCATGCCCGGCCTGGGTTGTCCTGCCGGCTGCTGCGCCGTCGTTTCCGGATGCGGCACGGGCGGGCAGGCCCGGTGTCTTCTCCGGCGTAGGCAGGGCATCGAGGAGATCTTGTGGGTCGTCGCTTTCGACCAGGCGCTGGAACTCCTGGGAATCGGCCTCGATCAGCCGGCGTACCTGCGCGGGGAAGTCCTGGTCGGCCACGGCCACGTCCTGCCAGGGCTGGCGCGAGAGGAAACGCCGGGCGAAGGACGGCTGTTCTCGCAGGAGCGCTTCGACGGGGCGGTTCAGCAACGCTCGGCGGAACACCTCCGGGCTGTTCGTGTCGAGCTTCAGATCGAGCTCCGCGAGCTCGCCGTCCATGTCCAGAAGCCGCTTGAAAGCCCGCTGCAGTGCGAGATTCATGTGCGGCGCCAGCCGTGTGTTGCGCGTCAGCGAGCGCCACAGCGGGGTGTCGTTCAGCAGCTCATTCATCAACGTGCGGTTGGTGCGCAGACCATGGACGAGTTCCGCGGACTCGATCAGCGTTCGTGCCAGGCCTTCCCTGTCCCGCAACGCGGCCGGCAGCGGCTCCGAGGACATGACCAGGGCCCGCAGGTCCGAGCGGTCCGCCAGCACAGCGGCCAGGTCGGGGTGCGCCCGCATCGCGCCGAGGAAGTCGTCCGACTCGAGCCTGCCACGCTGGTGCGGTTCGGTGGCGTTCAGGAGCCGGATCAGGTGCGGGGCCTGCGTCGCGGTCCTGAACCTGATGTCGGAGCCAAGCATCCATTCGGATGCTCCCGGTGACTGGGCCAGCGCTTCCAGCAGCGTCTGGTGCCCGGCGAGCGTAGCGAGATCACCCTTCGCCACCGCTACGTCCGTCCGGGCGGCAAGTGCCTCCGCAAGCCCCGGGACCTGTGCCAGCCTCCGGACGTCCGCTTCCTCAAGGCCCTGGAGGTCGCTGATCCGCTCCCCCACGATGACCGCGCCCAGGATCGTGGTCGAGAAATTCTTCAGGCGGTCGACAAGCGCCTCGTCGCCCCTCAGGGATTTCACAAGAATTGATTTCGACTGCCGATCAATCTGACGGTAAACCTCTTTCGCTATCAACGGCGTATCTTCGATAAGCACCCACCATTTAGAGTCTCCGAGTTCGAAGGATACCGAATTTTCAATAATGGGCAGAATGTCTGGATTGGAAAGGATGACCTGCTTCAGCCTCGGACGGACGGTCACCGCGTCTCGCACACGCTGCACGGAGGCATAAGCCGCGAGCGCCTCGTAGCCTGACGACAGCACTTGGCTCAGATCGGGATCCCGGATGAGCTCTTCGAGTAGTTGACCATCTTCCTTGATCATGTCCAGCATCGCAGGCTGGCGCTTCATAGCCTCGTACAGGTGATCCGTGAAGAAGACGCCCCGAGCCAGATGAGGGTTCACCTCCATGGCTTCGATAAGTGCGCTGTAGGCCACGCGGTTCTCGGGGGTATCAATATCCGTGTACACCGTGATGGCTCTCGCCGTCAGCTCATCCAGTCGATTGAGCTCCTCATCATCGAGCTTGTTACTCAGTTTTGCCCGTGCGCCCGCCAGGGCAGAAGTCACGCTGAGGGAAGGCTTGTTCAGTTTTTTCGCGTTGGAGCGCATCTCTCCCAACAGCAACGTCTGCGCTCTGTCTACGACGAACCCTTCCGTCGTCAACTTTCCGGTTCCCAGGCCCTCGATCTGGTTCTTCAACCAATGGGTGTTACCGGATGCGACTTGAGTATCCCAGCGCTGCTGATGCCTGGACCATTGATTGAGGAAGGCAGGCTGCCGAGCGATCGCCTCGGCCAGTAGTCCCGGTGTCTGGACCAATGCACGTGCAACCGGGGTGTGCATGCTCTCGCGGAGATGGTGCAGCAGGCGCCTGTCGGTCAGCAGCGATTGCCAATGGCCGGGTGTGAGATGGACAGTATTTTCCTCGAGCCACCGCAGCAGCCCCGTGACCTCGGTCACATTGTCGAGGACGTCGGCCAAAAGGTCACCGCGCTCCATGAAGCGCCTGATGAGATCCGGCTCTCGGATCAGGAGGGGCAGAAGCTCCCTTCCGACCAACGCGTGGAACTTGTCAGGATAAGCCCTCGCCAAGGCGTAGAACATGCTTGTATTGGCCAGCACACCGTTGACAAGGCGCGTGTCATTGATCATTCGGTCGACATACATGCGACCGAAATCTCCGTCACGGGCGACCATAGTGATGACCGCATCATTGTGCAGAAGGACTGCTGCGGACGGGCTTTTATCCAGATCGATCAGATGCGCCAATTTCTGGAATCCCAAATAACCTGCATCCCGGTCATCAGGGGCAAGTGCGGGCAGGGCGGCGATCGTTCGAAGATCCGCGTCAGGAATGTTCTGCGATTCGGCCACCTCAAGGAAGGCCCGCAGATCCGGAGAGAGAAGGTTTCGCACCATCTGTGGCGACAGACGCGCAGGGGCGATCTTCGACAGAATGAACTGATACGCAGGATGCTCGACCAACGGGCGAGGATCCGAGTAAGCCGCGAATACCTGCCATTCGAGCCCCAGGGTGGCCAAATGTCGCAGCTGCGGATCCTCGGGCACGTTCAGAGTGAGTTTGGCGCCCTGTCCCTTGAAAAACGCAAGCAGGCGAGCGTCCGAGAGAGTGTCGAATATCCCGGGATTTCCCGATATCATGAGGGCAGCTCGCTCGCTGCGAACCGCCGCTTCCAGCAGTGGGTGGTTTCGGATCAGCCGCTCACCGAACCGCGGAGCATAGGGCAAGGCCGTCAGCAGACGGTCTCCAGCCGGAGCACCGGCGAAGACATCCCTGATCGCAGAAAAGTCAGACTTCAGTGCTTCGTACCAGCCGGGAACCGAGAGCAGCGGCGCAGCCAGCCGTATGTTGGCCTCCACATCGCTCAGAAATCGGGAATCGGCGAAGAGGTCGTGCAGAGGGATACCCGAAAGAAGCCGTTTCTCGAAGTACGCAGAATAAAAGGCGAACGTGAAACCTGGTTTCCCCATAACTTGATGCAGGATGGCCGCACGCTTCGCCGGGTCTTGTTTCATGAGGGCTTCCACGAACGGTGGCATCGCCTGAAGTTGAATGAAGGTCCGATTCATCTCGTAGGCAAGCGCCGCTTGCGACAGGCTTATGTCACCGCGAAAAGTCCGCAGATAATGGAGGGAATTATAGAATCGAGTCTCCGTGTTAGCTCTCTTGTTGCTGTCCAGGTAACGAACCGTCTCCTCGCGGTCGAATATTTCGACCAAGGGGCTCGCTTCCAGCTCGGCAGGAATGGCAAGACGGCCACTTTGCACTATGTCCAGATAGACCATATCGGCGAGCACGTCCATAACCTGCACGAGCCGTGGCCTGCCGGACAGTCGTTCGAGCAAGGAAGGTCGCGACGCCAATAGGCGGGCAGAATCGTCGTGCGAAGCGGCCTTTTGCAACAGGTGCGGATGATCCAGAAGAGCGCCGGCCATGCCGGACAGATCGGAACTCATACCGAGGGAAGCGGTAACAACACGGATCAGCTCGTCGACGGTCTGTGCGTCAACCTTCCTTGTCGGCCCCACAGCCGTCTGGGCTGTTCTCTTGATCCGTTCTATTACCTTGATGTCAGGCGAGCTTGGGTACATCTGCCTGTATATCTGCTCAATCCGCTGCGGAACTGCCCCCCAGTCCACCTCTGCGGGCTCAGCGGCAGAGGTGTCACGATGCTGCTTTCTCTTCGCCCCGGCCAGTACACCCACCGGTGTGCGATTATCCGCGAAAGCCCAGGCGATCCGGCTTCCTACCGCCACGGCCGGCTGCCTTTCCCATCCCTGCTCACGCAGAAGGTTGCCGGCCTCAGCCTCTACCCGGTCCAGGGTGACTCCCTCCGTAGGCGCTCCCCAGTGACCGAGCTGTCTGATGACCTCCCCCCTCAGTTCATCGAGATCGAAGTTCCATGTGTCCGGGAACCGCACGCTCCCACGCTGCGCGCTCCCGGCGTCCGGCGGGGCGAACTGGGCGGCCAGGCGGTCGAGGAAGTCCGTGACGCGTCGGTCGTCGGGGTCCCAGTCGTCCACCTCCTGCTGATGCAGGAGCAGTGCGAGGTCGCGCAACGCGCCATCACGGCCGTCGTCCTCGGCACCGATCCTCACCGGGACGTACACGGCCTGCTGGAAGAGTTCCAGGGCCCTCGCCATCGTGCCGGGCGTTACGCTCCCCTCCAGCCCGATTTCCCTCGCCAGGGACTCCATGGATGAAGTGTCCGGGGCACCCGGGCCGTCGATGTGCCCTCCACCGGGAAGCACCGGTCGTGGGTCCCGCACCGGTCTGTTCACACGCTGGCGGGTCGTCCCTGTCCGGCTCGTTGTGACGATGTCGTCCCGGTCGTCCTCGGAGGTTCCGGCGTCGGGCCAGGCGCCCGGCATGTCACCGGGCCCGGCGTGGGCTTCGAGGAGGTCGACGGTCTCCGTGTCGGCGGCCGCGTCGGTCGTACCGGCATCGGTGAGGGCGAGAATTTGGTCGGCCGTTTCGCGGGTGGGGGAGAAGACGACCGCCTGGGGCCCCCTGACGTGGATGACGAGGGACTGGGACGTATCGCCGCTGCGTAGCGCGATGTGGTAGCTGACGTGTCTGGATTCCAGTCGGACGGTCGTTCTGCTGTTCGGATCGGCGTCGGGCCACCCGGTGTTGGGGGTCGTCTTGTTGCCGGTCTCGCGCATGGTCTTGGCGTCGGGAAGTCCGCCGCCGCTGCTCTTGGAGCGGGAGTAGGACGGGCTGAGGCCTCCCTTGGCCGTGGCATCCGCCTCGATCTCCCGTCCCTGGGCTCGGAGGGAGCCGTTGACCGACGCGGTCAGACCGGCGCTGTAGCTACCACCGGCCGCTACCGACCTGCGCTGGTACTCCTTGAGGATCCTCTTGTTGTGCTCGGGTGAGCTGCCGGGCCCTACCGGTGTCGTGGCGACATCGTGGATGGCCATGGATAGGGTGAGGACGTCGTCGGCGTCCTTGAAGGCCCCGGGCCGGGTGATGCGGATCTGGAGCGGTTCGACGATGGTTCTGCCGAGGCCGTTGGCGTTGATGCTGGCAAAGACCGTCTTGATCGCGGTGTTGAGCTGTTCCGGGTTGGTCTGCCGGGAGGCTCCGCCGGAGGCCGACCACAGGAAGTCGCCGACGTAGGCGATGACGGCATCGCTGACCCGGTCCAGGCCGCTGAAGGTGTCGAAGCGGGTCTCGCGGAGGTGGGCGTCGGTGAGGGCAAGGCCGTGCGGCGCGATCCTGTTGGTCCGCTCGGCTCGGACTTCTGTGGGACCGAGAGCGTCGGCCGCCTCCGACTGCCCGACGGACCGTGGGTGGGCGAGAACCAGCGAGCCGTCCCCGGAGCCTTGGTAGACCACGGTTTCCCGGGTGGTTCCGGCGACGCGCGAGAACAACGGGTCCAGGCCGGGTGTGCCGGTCTCTCTCGTCTGGTGCGACACGAGCGTGATCGTGAAGTGGGGCTTCACCACCGTGTACACGTTCTCATCGACATCCAGGAGGGTGACGCTGCCCTGGGTCTCGCTCTCGATCTTCCTGCCGCGAGAGTACGTTTCGGAAAGCGCTCCGCCGACGCTGTAGGGCATGACCCGCTTGCTGTCGGCGGGGTTGTCGACGAGGTCGGCACCGCCGATGAGCGTCACCGAAAGGTTGTGGGACCGGGTGTGCCGGCGCTCGTGGCTGCTGCCGTCGACGACGACGTTCTTTCCCTCGGTGACGAACTTGCCCTCGACAACTCCCCCGGGTTCCTCGGCGGCGACCGTGGCCCGCACGGTGATCCGGTCGGTGTAGGAGGCGAACGCGGTGGTCGTGTCGACCTGGATCACGATGCCCGTGGAGAACGCCGTCTCCATGAGCGCCTTGAGCACTTCGCGCCACGTCAGGATTTCCAGCGCCTGCTTGATCTTCTCGATCCTGACGGGCTCGAACCGTTCCTGCTCGAGTTTGCGCACGGCTTCGTCGACTGCGCCGCGCAGGTCGGGGATGTCGACGATGTTGGCCTGGTCGAAACCGTCCCCTCGGAGAACGGACAGGGGGGCACGCAGTGTCCGGTTCTGTTCCTGGTTGTCGTCCTGTGCCGGGTCGGCGGGGCGCGGGGGAAGCAGCCCCATCGTGCGGGCGCTGTCGGTGGGTACGAGAGCCAGGATGTGCACCGGCACGGGCTCGAGGTCCTTCTTGGTCCCGCCTTCCGCGACGATCGTCACATGGGCCAGCATGGTGCCGCGGGCCACCACCTTCGGACCACCGATGTCGATGTTCACCCGGTCCGTCTGCGCACTGATGGTCCTGCTCCGGGACGTCACCCCGTTCCGCGAATATCCGCCGCCGGACGAGAGACCAATGGACGGGTGCCCGTCGATCGTGTGGCCCTGCTGGGCGCCGTTGCTGTAGTTGGCGGTGAAAGAGCCGGCGAAGCTGAGTGCCGCGGTGTCCTGGCTTTCGTTACGCGAGACGTTCGCTATGCCGAGCGCATGGTCGTAGATGTACGCGTCGGTGACCTCGCCCATCTTGTGCAGTTCCACATCGGAGAACCTGACGCGGACTTCGACCTTCTTACCGTTGTACAGAGCCGTGTCGACCTGCCGTTCCCAGATGGTGAGCGGACCGCGCAGCATGTCCTGCGTGCGCTGACCCAACTGCTGGAGCACGAGGTCGAGGTCGGTGCGGTCCCACTCGCGGGAGAACCGGACACCGAAGTCCCGCAGACCGTTTTCGATGTGCCCGCCCAACGCGGTGTTCGCCATGAGGAGCAGCCGGTACGGCAGGTTCTCGCCCGCCGCCTGACGATATGTGCTGTACTCGCGCGGCTCGTGGCGGACTCGTCGCGTCGAGTCCGCCTCGCCGGGTTCGGACGAGTACTGCAGAGTGGGGTGAAAGGAGCCGGTCTCCCGGTCCCTCTCGTCGAGGAGGTCTCTCGCGGCCAGGAGGACGGCTTTGACCGAGGCCTGGGCCGGTTCGGAGGCTGCACGCAGAGCCTGCGGGTCCTCCGGGTCGGGCACGTGCCGACCGGGTGCGGGGGGTTGGAGCGGTGAGACGACCTCGACCCGGATCCGGAAGGTGCCCGGCACCTCCGACATGCCGCTGAAGCCGCCGCCCGTCGCACCGATCGCGATGTACCCCGCGGTCTCGGTGGTGGAACCAGCCCAGCGGTAGGACCCGGAGAACCGGCCGGAGAGGTTGACGTAGGGCACCGGCGAACCCCCTGCGGCAACCGCCCCCGACACGGTCGTGTTCCACGAGCGTGTCGTGCTGTGCGTCAGGTCGAGGGAGGCGCCGTAGTACGTCTCCACGTTCCCGTCCACGTGGCCCACCACGCCGTCCGCGTCGGGGACGAAATCCGCGGTGAAGCGGAGTTGTATCTGGTCCGACGCCAACGTCAGCGATCGCAGATGCTGGGTGAGCGCGTTCCACGGGCCAGTGGGCTTGACCAGGGTAACCGAGTGATACCCGTTCACCATGGCCGGAGCATGGCGGGCCAACCCCTCGCGACTGATCACACCTATGATCTTGTTGATGTTCTCAAGGTGGCCCGGCCACTTTCTGTCGCCCGGGTCGGTCCTCCAGAACTGTTCGTACAGCCCGGTCTCGTCGTCCGGCCGCCGCACGCCGGGCGGCATGAATCCAGGGTGCCGGCTGAGCAGGTCGTACACCGCCGTTTCGAGCGGTCGGACGCCGTCGACCGAGATGACCCTGACAAGCGGTGGTATCCATGTGCGGAACCAGTCGGGTGCCCGCAACTCGCCACGTTCCGTGTCGGGACGGGCGGCCCCGGCGTCACGCTCGGCCGCGGTTTCGCCGGCTGGGAGCCCCCACCCGTCGCGCAGTCGCTCGAGGTCCTTGACCGACATCCTGAAACGGGCAGGCAGACTTACGACCCTGTCGGGTTTTCCCTTCCCACTGACGACGAACCTGATCAGGACCCGGATCACAGCCGTTGCCGGGCGGCCCTTGATCTTGCGTACTTCGTTGCTCCCCATGCCCCGGGGCGGATTCTTGACCGTCACACTCCTCGTGTGGGACAGATCCGGGGTGACCGTCCAGGCGCCCGCGGGCGGCTTCCAGAGGAGAAGGGACGCGACCAGGCTGCCCGGGTACACGTGCGTCTGTGCCTGGGTCTCCGACCACTGCACGGAGACGTTGTGGTTGTCCGCACCGTCGATCCGGGTCTTGCCGTCGTACTCGTCGATGATCTCCGGGTTGTGGTAGGTGGCCTTGACGAACACCGTCTCGGGCCCGGAGTGCTTGCTCCACAGCACCGGCGACGACACCCCGCCCGATGCCAGTTGGTGGAGCCCGCCCTTGAGCAGCTGTGGATCGGTGAAGGCCGCCAGTTCCCGGTACGAGCCGTCGAAGGGGTCGCTGTGAGCGGAGTTCGCCGCTTCGAACACCGCCGCACGCAGCTGCGACCACCCACCCACCGTCTCGAACACGCCCGTACGCGGCAGGTCCACCTGATCCGACAGGGGCCGCTCGTCGGGCCGGAACTCGGGCGCAGGATCGGCGCGCAGGTCCGGGGCCATTTCGCCGTGCTTGTCCGCCCAGCTGTCCGAATCGGCGTACGCCGCGTCGCCGCGGTTCCGTTCCGCGGAACGGACGATTTCCCGGGCGAAACGTCCGACCAGGGCGTGGTCCACTACTTGGCTGTGGTGGTGAGCCTCGGCACCGTCCTTGGCCCGCACTGTCGTGTCGACCTTCACTTCGAAGTCGAAGGCGACCGCCCGGTACCCGGAATGCTTGACCACCCACTCCGTCGACGACGTCGACGCCACCGAGACCGACTGCGTGATCTTCTTGTTGAACGAGTTGACCGAGGCGTTGGCGGTGAGGCTGTCGAGGACGGGGTTCCCGGTCTTGAACTCCACACCGACCGGGAGGGGCCCTGTGACGTTCTGGCCATACGAGTTGTTCGTGCTGGCGCCCTGTGCCCACTGCAGCAGCTGGTGCGTCCGTATCTCGCGCCTGTCCGGAATCGGATCGAGATTCTTGACAGGCACGTCGAGGTTCTCCGCAGGCAGCAGGACATGGCCGCGTGGATCGGTGATCTGCTGCCACCTGCCCAGCCGGAGAGCGACCGTGAACGCGAATTCATCGGTCGTGATGACCAGCCGGTCGGAGAGTGCCGCGTGCAGTGCGGTGTTGAATTCGGTCGGCGAGAAATACCCATGCAGGAATGCGGCGACCTTTTCCTTGTGTCTGTCCCGCACGTTGACCAGAATCGATTCGATTACCGTGTTGACCAAGCGGTTGTCCGGGAACTCGTAGCTCTCCGAGCCCACCGCCCGGCCCCATTCCGGGTCCACCGCGTAGGCAGGCGGTGCGAAGATCCGCCGGCTGTCCGCCTGGTCCTCCTGCTGAACCTCGGTCCACTCCTCCTTCGGCACCGGAGAGAGCAGGCCCGGTGCCGGCGCATCGGTGACGTCGTCAGGATCCTCGACGTCCTCCGGTGGCATCGGCCGCTTGCCGCGAGCCTTGTCCGACAAGCCTCGCTCCGGTGCCGTTCCGGACCCGCTCGCGGCGGACGAGCCACTTCTGTCCTCGTGGTGCCCGGCAGCCTCATCATCCGGCCGGTCACCGTTTCGCGCTGCTCCTGCCATCAGGTAACGCGTGCCCGACACGCTCTGGTTCTGCAGCAGTTGGGCGATGGTGCGGTGGTTGAGTGCGCGTTCCCGTTCCGTCAGAGCGCCGTACGCCCGCTTGGCCGCATCATGCATCTCCCCTTCCATGCCGGGGAAGAGACCGTCCACGGCGGCAAGGATGTCCAGGGCCTTCTGCTGGTCTCCCTGCTCCATGGCCCGCCAGGCGTCGTAGGGCGACTCGGACCCCAGATGGACGCGCGGCCGGGTCCCGGCTTGCGTGTCATCGGTCCGGTCGTCACCTCCCCTCACTCGTTCGAGCCGCCCGACCAGTTCCGTGCCCCAGCCGGCGTCCTCGGGGATCGGATCGAGCCGGGGCGGTACATCGGTGAACAGACGTGTGGTCTCCAGGTCCCCTTCGAGGGTCCCGTCCTTGCGCAGCGGCACCATGGCCGTCAGACCGTCGGACACGTCGATCTTGAACACCCGATGCGGGTCGCGAGCGGGAGTCATCGTGACGGTGACGTGGAACCGGTAGTAGCGGAAGTCACGGCTGCCTTCGTTGTTGCGTTCCAGGGTCTCCCCCGTGGACGCCGTGCTCTTACGGCCCCTGTCATCGCCTCTCTCGCCGGCGACGACGCCCATCTCGTTGTCGTCCTCGCCTCCGGCACCGCCTTCGGGCCCGGCCGTATGGGTGATCTCCCGGCTGCGTTCGGCACCCGACTCGAACTCCTCATCGCGCTGGGTGTACCGGCGTGCCTTGAACGGCACTCCGGCGGGATCCCCGAGCACCACGGGATTCGACAACTCGAAGCCCACCAGCACCCGGTCGCCGTCCACATGGACCTCGTACCGTCCCGCCAGCAGGTCGGGCAAGTGCATCCGCAGCACGTCGTGGTCGGTCTGGTGCTGGAGGGTCGCACCGTCCCGGCTGACGAAGTCCATCGCGATCACCCGCGGCGGGGTCTGTGGCCGCAGGTCGCCCGGGCGCCGCACCGCCTGTCGCACCCACCTGCCGAGTGCGTCGGCCGCTGGGATGTCCCACGGGTGCAGCTCTTGTGCCAGTGTCCTGACCAGTTCGTCCTGTCCGGCCGCGTTTCCCTCAAGCCGCGGACGAGCCGACTCCCACCTCGGATTCTCCCCCACTCCGCGCCGTAGCAGATCCGCCGCCGGGGCTGGGGAGCCTCCATAGGGCCGGGTGAGGTGTGCGGGCACCACAAAACGCATCCGACCGTCGACCGCGTCCTGGACGCTGCCGTCGTACCGTGCGAACGATAGGTATTTCTTGCGTATGTCCTGCCACTCGTGTCTCTTCCCCACAGCCCGAGCGGCGGTGCCGGCGAGCCAGAGCACGCCGTCGGCAGGACCCGACAGTATGCTCGGCAGGTCGGTCACCACCGCGGTTTCCACCCGGAATCGCACGCCGTGGTCAAAGGCGTAGGAGCCGTTGGGGTCCTTGGTGTTTGCTCTGATGATCGACAGGGTCTTCTGCACGTCGCTCTGACTGGTGACGCGCGTACCTGACCCCTTCAGCAGGTACTCGATGCCACCGTGCTCATGTGTTGCCTCTCCGTCCGCACCGGGCTGGTGCCCTTCTCCCCGCGCCGTGAACTTGACAGTGCCCGCGCCGGTCACACCGCCCGTCCAGGTGGTCTTGGCCGCCTCCATGAGCTCGCCGCGAAGTGTGAGCCGGACGTTCGGCAGATGCCGCATCGCATGGGCGGGCCGCACCTCGGCCAGGGACACCCGGACCCAGAACAGTTTGGAGACACCACTGGCCGAACGAACCGGGATCCACGCCCACACCCCCTCGCCCAGCAGGCTCGTCACCTTCGTCATCAGGGCGTCCGGGCCGAAAAGTGTGTGTACCTGGTGGCGCAGCTCGTTCGCCGACGGCCCGTCCGCCAGGTCCTTCGGTGAGAGCTGCCCGGAGTCCCGGAAACGGCCGAGGATCGCTTCCGCCACACCGTTCGACCGCAGGGTCTCCACGTACACCGCGGTCCTGGGCACCGCCCCCGTGAGGTAGCCGCGCTCCACCGGCGCGGTGTCCGCAGGCTCCGTTTCGCTGCTCTCCGGTTCGGCCCGGGACGGGTGGTCCTCTCGCAGGATGTCCTTGAGGCGGTGCGACGCCAGCATCAGCTCCGCGCCGTGGGCCACCTGGAGATGGACACTGCCGGGGTTCCCCGACTCCTTTCCGTCGATCACCTTGTCGGCGGACACCTCGAAGACCGGTGTGACCATCATCTTCTTCGAGGGGCCCGCGTAGGTGGCGCGGGCGATGGTGACGGCGCTGTCGTCGTGCGCGGTGCGGCGGCTCACCAGTGCCCGCACGTCACCCGACCCCAGACCGATGAGGCGAGCGTTGCCCCCATGATGCTCGGATTCGTCGTCGTACGTACCCGGGCCGCCGTCATGGCCTTCCGCGTCGTCACCGAGCGCCGCGTCCGAGTCGGGCAGCACCGCGAGGGTCGTGGGGAGCGGACCGGTGTCGTCACCGGCCCCGATCCGCCCGGACACCCCCAGCACCACTTGACCGCCGACCGATCCCTTGACGCCGAAGTCGGTGGTGAGCCGAGCGACGCCCTGGGAGTACTGCTCGATTTCCGCGTCCTCCGCGTCCGGCAGCATCTTGTCGAAGTAGAGGCGCATCTTCAGCCGCACCACGGTGCTGGCGCCCTCCGTGCCGTAGGGACCCCGACGGCCGGGAATGGTGAAGGTCAGCCCCTGCTCGGAGGTGAGCGGTCCCACGTACGACGTCAGCGCGGTCGGGGTCAGCATCCGCACGATCTCGTCCGGCCAGTGCAGCGGCTCGTCCAGCAGAGAGTCGTCGAGACCGTGGATCTTCCCGTACAGGCCGACGGTGTGGCGTCGTACGTCCTCCATGTCCAGGAACACCGGGTAGAGAGCCGAGGTACCGTCCGACAGATCCAGCCGGGCTCCCCGGCCGCGTTCATCTCCGGCATCGGTCGGCCAGGTGGACAGAGCGGTCGTCCTCCCAGCCGCGCCGGCCTCCGGGGCGTCGGCCGGGGACGACGCGGCATGGGTTCGCGGCATGGCGATCAGGGCGACGTGGTTCTCGGTGCCCAACCACCACTTCGTCACCTTCCGGTCGCCCTTCACATGCATCGACAGGTGATAGGCGTTCTCGATCGCGTGCACGTCGACACTGCGCACCGTCTCCGTACGCCGGTAGCCCTTCCACGCGTTCGCGGCGCCGTGCCCTGGTCCGAGGCGGATGCCCCCGGTGATCAGGCCGAGGATCCGGCCCGTGACGCCGTCCTGTTTGAACCGGCCGCCGCCCCCCAGTGCGAAGTGCAAGCCGCCGCTCGACTCACGCGTGCCCTCCACCGCGTCACCGGCCACGGCACGGGTGTTGACGGTCATCGGATATCTGGCCGTGCCCCTGGAGTCGAAGAGCTTCGTGGCGACCCGGAAGGTGACGTCGTACGGACCGACGCGAACCGTATGCGTGACCCCGGACATCACTCGGGTCAGATCCGCTTCCAGCGCCGGTGTCCCGAAGTACGCCGCCAGTTGCCTGTTGACCGCCGGCCAGTCGACCTTGCTGATACCGCGTTCCCGCACGAGCCGCTGCACGGCACCTTGCAGCTCGGCCAAGACGTCGCGCGACTGCGTCAGCTCCACGACCGCGCCGAAGCCGACGCTGGACCGGGTCCGCAGCAGCAGCGGCTCGTTGTCAGCGCGGTTGGCGACGTAGTCATCACTCAGACGCCGGCTCTGCCGGTACATCTCGCCGGACTCGAGGCGGCCAGTGCTGCGCGCTTGGGTCAGCAAGGCGCGCACCCAGGGCTGCGCGCCGAACTCTTCGACGCGCGGCCTGACGTTCGTCTCTCCCGTTACCGCCGTCCGCACCACCGGGCTGACCACGTCCCCGAAATTCTGGCGTTCGAACGTCGCCGGACCTTGGCCCTCCCGCCACAGCACCGCGACTTCGGATGCCACCCGCACCGGCGGCAGCCTGCGCCTGGTGCCGTCAGGCTTGGTGACGACGACCTGGGCCGTGTACGCGGCGCTGTAACGAGCCGCGGCGTCCTCGGTGTTGAAGATGGTGTGGTTGAGGACCTGGGACGTGTGCCGGCTGCCGGAGCCGGTCGTCAGAAAGCCACCGACGCGTCCCTTGACCAGGCCCTGGTCCGTCGTGCCGTCCCCGGCCACGGCAGCGACGCCGAGCGCCGCGAGGACGTCGAAGGACACGTCGACGCTGTTCTCGCCACGCCGCTCCGTGACGGCCGAGACGCCGACTCCCAGGTCCTCGCGGATCTTGACGCCCTCCCGCACGTCCAGCAGTTGCCCGCCGTCGAAGGCGAGCCTGATCTCGACAGCGGCTTCGAACCCCGACGCCTTGAAAGTCGGAGAGTGGTAACCACTCGTCAGCAGGGACCGGCTGTGATTGCGCGCGGTCCGTTCGTTCAGCACCGCCCGCTGCACACGGGCCGTCCACTTGGCCACGGCATGGGCGGACACACCGTGTCGCAGCAGATCCTTCTGAAGTGCCCGCACTATCGGCCGCGTATCGATCGCGTTGAGCACCACGGTGGGATGCAGCGGGCCGGGGTGCTCGCGGGCAAAGGCCGCTGGGCCGGCGGGTGCACCCTCCGGTTGCGGTTCCCCCGCCACCGCGTCATCGTCTTCGAATTCGGTGGCAGCGCCCTCGTGACGCGGCTCCGTGGCGCTGGAGAACACCGTGGGGAAGTCGACGTCCAGCCCCGAGTCCGTCACGACCGCGCCAGCGACGTACGACCGCCCCGGCGCCGGCGTGCCCAGCGGGTCTCCGTTGAGGAAGACCTGGAACGCGACACGGCCCGTGAACCGCGTGGATCCCTGGACGAAGGGCTTGCTGCCGCTCAGGACCGTGCGGTGGTCATCCCGGACCAGCTTCGTCCGCTGGGTGACCTCGACGATCGGGGAAACCCCCAGGGTGAACGCGGCCAGACCAGCCGTGACGCCCTTGATCAGATGAGTGAAATTCAGGTCAGCCGCACGCAGCTCCTCCTTCACCCGCGCCGTGCCGACCGCGGCGTTCGCGAACGTCACGTTGTACTTCCGCGTCGGAGACTCCGCGTCCGGACCAGCCCACCGCACGTCCGTCAGCTGAGGAAGGACCCAGAGGAGACCGAGACCGGCCACCACCTCCGTCATGCCGTTGACCAGCATGTTCGCCCACTGTCCCGGTTCGCGCTGGAGAAGGGCCTTCTCGATCAGGCCGCTGAGTGCGCGTTCAGCCCCAGGGGCGTCCTGGAGCAGGGGGGCGAAGAGCCGGGCGATTCGTGCCGCCTCCGCACTCGCCGCCTCGGGGGTCAAGGGTGCGGCCGCGATCACCGAGAACTCGCCCATCATGCGGCCCACGAACCACGGGGGACGGGGCTCCGCCTCGGACGGTCCCGGATGCGACGGGCCCAACCGGAGACTGTCGTACTCCGCGCCCCTGTCCGGGGCTGCCGGAACGACGCGATCGGGCGTGACGGTGCCCGCGCCGTCCGACCGGAACTCACGTACCTGCGCGGCCAGATCCGGGTCGAGCCTCTCGTTCTTCAGCAGGAGGATCTCGAGATCGCGATCGGTCAGCCCGGTCTCCTCCGCCCGCAGCCGCTCGGCCGGGTTCACGGCGAACCGCACCGTCACGGCCGCCGCGACCGGCAGGCCCTGAACGTCGTGGGCACCGACGTCCACGTTCCGCAGACGGGTCAGCAGGTGTTCGGGCAACGCCACCGGCCCGAGGGCGTTCTTGGCGGTGGTGGCGCTCTCGATGCGGCCGTCGGTGTGCACGTCGACGTTCACCTGAACCGCGCCGGGCATCCGTTCACCGCGCGGCGCCGCTTTCCACAACGGGGTCCGGAACAGGGGGGCCTGCCGGGCCGCGCCCGGCACGGTGAAGTTCGTGATCGCGTTGGTGCCGGTTATCGCTCGTCGCAGTGTCCGGAGCATCTTCCGCAGGACGGCGGCCGGCTTCGCGAACGCGGAGACCGTGCCCCGCCACGTACGGGGCGAGGACGGTTCGGTGCCCGCCCCGTCCGCTACCGTTCCCGTTCCCGTTCCCGTTCCCGTTCCCGTTCCCGTTCCCGCGGGATGTTCAAGGGTTTCTGCGGGCCCTGTCTCCGTCCGGTGGACGTCGGTGTGCAGGTACAGGTACACGCCCGCCGGCGAGTCCACGTACTGGACATGCTGGGGAAGGGATCCATCCCGGACGATCTCGACTCCGCTGCTGGTCGTACCGCGCTTTGCGGCGGCCCTGTCCAGAGCACGGCGCAACGCCGACTCCACGGTGTCCAGAGCATCGCCGCGCCGGGCCGGTGCGTACTGGTCGAACGGCCGGGGCGCCTCCTTGATCAGCACCCGGGTCGTCTCGTCCCGGTCACGCCGAGCGAGGGCCTGCGTGAGGGCGTTCTCCGCGAACGCCTCGACGCGGGTGCCCGGGAACTCGCCCGTGAGATCGAGCCCCACCAACGTCGGACCCTGAACCGTCCGACCGTGCCGGTCGCCCTTGGCATCAACGGGCTCGCCGACCGTCGCTTCGTTCGTGACGCCCGACTCCAACGAGCCCGGCACTGCCGCCGCGGGCCGCACAGCCGGACCGGACGACTGATCCAACGGCGACGAGGTCACCTCGGTGCCGTACCGGCCCTGCGCACGGTCGGCGCTCTCCGGTACCCCCGGCTCCTCACGCCCCGGGCCCTCGGTGCTCGTGGTGTGCCAGTTGAAGGCTTCCCACATGGTGCGGTCCGCGGCGGTGACGGACAGCGCGTTGGCGCTCAGAGGAGCGTCAGGCGGCGTTCCGTAGAGCTCGCTGAGGAGTTCGTACAGTCCCGCATCGTGCTCGGCCAGCCACGCGGCACCGTTGTGGCGCTGTTGGCGTGTGGTCGCGTCGCGACCGTAGTTGGCACCGAAGTAGGCCACCGTGCTCTGCGCGAAGTACTCGGCGGCGTCGACGGAGGAGTGGTTGTCGGCTGGTTCGCCGTCCACGTCGCGCAGCGGACCGTCGACCCACTCTTGTGGTGGGTTGGCGGCCCGCCGCAGGCCGAACGCCTTTTGCACCCGCTGTCTGCGGGGGTCGTCCAGGCCGAACGCGTACACCAGGTGGGCGGCCTCGTGCAGCACCGACGAGTAGCCCTCCGGGTGGGTCCGGCCGGCGCCGGCGGCTTCCTGACCGAGCAGGTTCTCCTCACTGACCGCCACCAGGCCGCGCTGCTGGTCGACCCAGCCGCGCGCCGTGGCCGGCGGGCGGTCCGTGTCTTCCATGCCGGTGTACACGGGAAGGTCGGTGAGGCTCTGGTCACGGGGGATGACGACGACTCGTACCTCACTGGCCGCGACGTTCTCCGCGACGGCTTCGTCGCGCAGGAGGAGCCCGATCAGACGGGCTGCCTCCGTGCGAGCGGCGACTGGCTGCTCCACTGCGGCGGGCACGTCGATCAGCGTGCGGGCGATTTCCATCGCCCTCGATGAGTCACCGACACCTTCGAACCCGGTAGCCGCGCCGAATGCCCGGCCGTCGCCGGTGCGTTCGCCGGAGTCCGCACCCGGCGCGGGCTCGCTCCACTGCTGGGTGGGCACGCTGCGGGTGGGGGCGGCCGGCGGGTTCACAGTCCCGAAGGTGTCGGCCAGGTCCGGGGGGCGGCTGACGAGCGGACCGGTACCGGTACCGGTACCGCTCGTCTCACCGCGGGGGCCGACAGGAGGCCTACCAAGTGACGCCTCGTCCTCGACAGCGGGGCGGGCCTGGCTGACCGGTCCGGCCGCCGGGGAGGCGGGTGCCTGCGGAAGTCCCCGTTCACGACGCGGTTCGGTGGCCCGAATCGTGGTCTGCTCCGGTTCGGCCGTCCCCGTCCGAACACCAGACGCCGTGGGTGCGTCCTGTGCGGGAGGCGCAGCATGTCCGGGCGACGACCGGACGTCGTGGTGCTCTCCGTCTCCGTCGTGCGATGTACTGCGCCCGCCACTCGGCTGACCGTCGGCGTCCCGGAGGGCGCGGTCGAGGCTGTCACCGGCGGCCGAACCCCGACCGCCGCTGCTGTCATCGCTGTCGTGGCTCGATGTGGCGGGTTGGCCGGTGGCCGGGGCGGGGCCCGTGGCCCGTGTCCCGGACGTCGGGGAGCTCTGAGTGGCCGGCGGCCTGCTCTCGGGGGTGGACGGGGTGGAGGCGGGGCGGGCCGGGGCGGCTGTCTGGTTCGTGGGGGCTGCGGGGGCCGGCCTCGGCCCGGAACCCGGGCTCGCCGGACCTGGGACAGTGTTGTTCCCGGTGGTGATGCCCACGCTCTCCTGGAGGCCGGTCGTGACGGCGGGCGGGGACGCGGGTTCGACGGCCGACGTGACCGCGGCGCTCGCTGCGGGTGTCGGCGGACCGGGCACGGGTGCGGGTGCGGCGTCCGGGGGTGCGGGGTTGTCCGGGGTGGAGGTGGCCGTGGGCCAAAGCGGTGCGGTCGCCGGTGTCGCTGCGAGGCCGGTGGTCGTGGGCCAGCCGGTCTGCGGCTGGTCGGGGACCGCCCTGTCCGGTGCGGTGGTGGGCGTGTGCTGCCCGCCCGTCCCGACGGCCGGGTGGGCGACGCGCGTGGGCGCGGTCGTGTGTTCGGAGCCGTGGGCCGGGTCCGTCTTGCTCTTCTGGCCGTAGTCCCAGTACGTGTCATCCTCGCCCACGACGGTGGCCGCGTCCCCGTCCTCACTGTCCACGAGGGTGGCCGTGTCCCCGTCCGCCAAGAGGACGGGCGCGGGGGCGGGGAGCGTGGCGCCCGGCGCGGGAAGCGATGTGCCGGCAACGGGGGCGGGGGTGTCGAAGTGGAGGGTCTTGAGTTTCTCGATGGCCTTGGTCAATGCCAGGACAGCGCCGGTCTGAAGCGCGCCGGTGAGTACCGCGCCGAGGAAGGTGAAAGCGTTCGGGCCGTCGTCCTCCGGACGCTCATCAGCCGGAAGCTGGTTCTGGGACCATACGTTGGTGGCCTCGTCCGAGCCGAACTCCGCCAGCCCCTCGAACGCGAGGTCGACGCCGATAAATCCCGCAGCCGTCCACAGCGACTTCACACCGGTGGTGGCCGAATGCCCGACCGCCTCGGGCAGCCGGCTGAAGAGGGACCGCACTTCGGCGGGCACGGCAGAGCCGCCCGGCATCTTCCACACGTCATCGAAGACATGGGCACCGCCCTTGCCGTCGATGTTCGCGAGCAGGGTGTCGCCGTACGCCCGACCGATCCGGCGCAACCCCTCGACCGCTTCATCGTCCAGTCCGTTGCCAAGGTGCCTGACGAACACCTCCTGGAACTGGGCGAATCTGTCCGCTACCCCCGCCGGAAGCTCCGCGCCGCCCTTGGCGGCCAGAGCACCGAGCATCGCCGGGCCGTCACCGAAGATGTCCCGCAGGTCGTTCTCCAGTCCCCCGTCCAGCAGACGATTGATCTTCGGATCGCCGAACTCGCTGCGAAGTCCGGCCAGCGCGTCGTTGGAGATCTTCCCGCTGAGCCAGTCCCCGATCTTGTCCGCCAGGAATTCGGCCGGCAGTTCCATGGCCACCGCGACCAACGACCCGATCAGCGTCTGCACCTGCAGACCGTGATCGATCCGATCCCGGTGCCCCTGACGGATCTGGATGTCCTGAACGACCCGGTCCAGCGTCATCCCGAAGCCGATCTCCTCGGCGGCCAGTCCGGTGATCCGCTTCAGCAGAGCCAGCAGCAGCCTCTGCAAATTGGTCTGTGCCACCGACCGGATCACCGGGATCCACGTCAACGACACACCACCCGTGGGCACCGCCATCTCGAGACACCAGGCGATCTCAAGAAGCATCTGGATGAGGATGCCGATGGCCATGAATTTCGCATATTCGACTATCAGAGCCGCCGCGAGCAGGAACTTGGCCATCTCCCTATCGGCATGCGCTGCATCACGGCTCTGCTCCAGCAGAGGCTTGACCGCCTCACGGAACTTCCTGACCGTCTCCCCACCGTCGAACTGCGCCGCCATCGCCCGCCCGACATTCATCAAGAAATCAGGCAACTCATCGAGACGACGCGCGGCCCTTTCATACGCGTCCGCCAGCTCACGCAGATACGACGCACTCAACGCCGGAAAGGAAATTCCCAACGCCTCGAGCAGCTTCCGCCACCGCCCGTCCAGCTCGATCTCACCAGCGGCCACCGGTCACACCCCCCATTGCCTTCTTCGTGGCCTCGCAATGGGGCTCCCTGCCGCTGGGGCCGGCATGGCTGGTTCCCCCTGTCGAACGCATGGCCCGGGGGGTGGTGTCACCAGCTCCGGAGGCATCAGACCGCTGATCAGGGGCATGACCGTCGGCCTCTACCTCGGCCTGGACATCGGCAAAGGCGAACACCACGCCCCCGCCGTCACCCCGACCGGGAAGAGAGCCTTCGACAGGCGGCTGCCCAACAGTGAGCCCAGACTCCAGCAAGTTCTGGTGAAGTTGCGGGCCAAGCACGGCACCGTGCTCATGGTCGTCGACCAGCCAGCCTCCATCGGCGCCCTGCCCATCGCAGTCGCCCGCGACATGGACTGCCAGGTCGCCTATCTGCCCGGCCTCACGATGCGGCGGATCGCCGATCTCCATCCCGGCGAAGCCAAGACCGACGCCCGCGACGCCTTCGTCATCGCCGACGCCGCCCGGTCGATGCCGCAGACACTCCGCTCCACCGACCTCGAAGAGGAGACCGTCGCCGAGCTGGAGATGATCGTCGGCTTCGACGACGACCTGGCCGGCGAGGCCACACGCATCAGCAACCGCCTCCGGGGCCCGCTCACCCAGATCCACCCGCACCTCGAACGCGTCCTTGGCCCGCGCATCCAGCACCCGGCCATCCTCGGACCGCTGGACCAGTTCGGCTCCCCCGCCCTGATCCGCACAGCCGGACGGCGCCGACTGGTCAACCTGATACGCCCCAAGGCTCCTCGGATGGCCGGGCGACTGATCGAGGACATCTTCACCGCACTCGACGAACAGACCGTCGTCGTCCCCGGCACGGACGCGGTCGCCCTGATCGTCCCCAGCCTCGCCAGCTCGCTCCAAGCAGTCCTCGACCAGCGCAAACTCCTCGCCACACGGATCGAGGAACTGCTGGAGGCCCACCCTCTTTCCAAGGTCCTGACGTCCGTGCCCGGCATCGGCGTCAGGACCGGGACCCGAATCCTCATCGACGTCGCCGACGGCAGCCGCTTCCCGTCCGCCGCCCACCTCGCCGCTTACGCCGGACTGGCTCCCGCGACCCGCAGTTCGGGCTCCTCGATCCGCGGCGAACAACCCTCCCGCCGAGGAAACAAGCAGCTCGAACGAGCCTTCCTCCACTCCGCGTTCGCAGCCCTGGCCAACCCGGTCTCGCGGGCCTACTACGACAAGAAGATCGCTCAAGGAAAGCACCACACCCAAGCCCTCCTCTGCCCCGCGACACGACGAGCCGACGTGCTCTTCGCCATGCTCCGCAACGGCGCCTTCTACGACCCCCGACCCGCCCCACAGGTTTCTGCGGTCCACGCGTTCCCCGCACCACCCTTCGGTTTCCCGTTCGGGCAGCAGAAGTGGTTGCCGCGACTCCAGCGAACCGAGGCGGACTGCCGCGCCCGGCAGACAAGGTCACCGTACGACCGAAGGAGGATCACGCCGGGCCGCCGGTCCCCTTCGGGCCCTGAGACGGGACCGTTGAGGAAACGGTCCCCCGGCCGGTGCGCCGAGAACGGGCATCCGCTGCTTGCGCGCGTCGTGCTCGTAGGGAGCCGGCTCCCGGCCCGAGCGCTGAGCGGGTACGGGGGCCCGTGTCCCTGATGCTGCGGGGGCCGCGGACGATGCCGTACTTGGCCCGCCAAGCGGAACGATGAGCGCAGTTCTGGGCCCGTCGACGCCGATGGGTCCGTACGGACGCCGAGACGAACGCCTTCAGCCCACGTACGGACCCACCGCGGACAAGCCCCCGCCAGCCCCCTCACGAACCCGGGCCGGGCAGAGACGCGCCCGGGATCCCACCGTGCCACGGCGCCGGAGGCGCCCCCGCCCAGCGCGAGGTGCGCGCCTCGTTCAATGGGTTCCGCCGGTCCTGCCGCCGAAGTTCTGCGCCGCCTTGATGTTTCGCTCCTCGGTCTCCTGGTTGCTCCGCACCGTTCCGTCGGTCAGGTCGGCCACGGTACGCAGCGCCTCCATGAGCTTGTCCAGCTGGGTGATGGTGATGTTTCCGTATTCGTGGAAGGCGCGCGTGAAGGTCCTGCCGATCTCGTCGTCCCACCATTCGGGCCGCTCCATGGCGAGCAGGTCGCCGAGCCGCTTTCGCTCCGCGGAGAGGAACTCCGGCAGGGCGTCCTTCAGCGGCCGACCGTGGTAAAGCAACCCCTCGGGGTTCAGAGCGTACTTGTCCGGCGCCACGCGAATCACCTCTTTCTCTAGGGGATGGGCTGGACTACTCGTCCAGCAGTGCTGTCTGCACCTGGGTCTTTCGCCTCCGGGAGATCCAGTAGCCGCGTCCGGGCGGGAACTCACGGGGCTTCACGTCGCCGAACAGGACTCCCTCCGACGGCGGGCAGGACAGCAGCACGCTCGGGGTGTTGGCCTCGATGAGACGGCGCAGCAGCGGATCGTTCATCGCGCGGCCCGCGCCGCCCGCCGCCCGGGCGACGATCAGGTGCAGCCCGATCTCCGCGCCGTGGCTGAGGTACTCGAGGATCGGGTCGAAGGGGCTCGGCCCGTATCCGCCGGTGCCGAGCAGGTCGTAGTCGTCGATGACGAGGAAGACCTGCGGGCCGCTCCACCAGTCGCGTTCGCGCAGCCGGTCCGGGGTGATCTCGGGGCCCGGCACCCGCGCCTTGATGGCGTCGGCGGCCGCGGCGATCATCTCGCGCACCGCGTCCAGCGATACCGAATAGCTGAGCTGGTATTCCTCGGGCACGGAGTCGTAGAGCTCGCGCCGCAGGTCGACCATGGCGAACAGGGCCTCACGGCTGCCGTGCCGGCTGACGATGGACCGGGCGAGGTGCCTCAGCAGGTTGGTCTTGCCGCTTTCCGTGTCGCCGATCACGATCAGGTGCGGGTTGGTGTCGAAGTCGTGCCAGAACGGCTCGAGTTCGTTCTCCTCGACTCCCAGCGGGATCCTGATCCCCTCGGCAGGGGGCAGTTCCCGGGCCGTGAGGGTCGCCGGGAGCATCCGTACAGCGGGGGCGGAAGGACCGTCCCAGGCCTCGTTCACGGCCGTGATCAACGCCTGGGTGCCCTCGCCCAGGTCAGCAACCGAGGCGTTGCCGTCGATGCGGGGCAGGGCCGTCAAGAAGTGGTGCTTGTCCTCGGTCATGCCCCGGCCCGCGATGCGCGGCACCTCCTGGGCGGCGCGCATGCCCAGGATGGAGTCGACGGGGTCACCGAGACGCAGCTCGAACTTGCTCGCGATCTGGTCGCGCAGGGCCGACTGGAAGTCCGCCCATCGGGGCGAGGCCACCATCAGGTGAAGGCCGTAGGCCAGGCCCCGGGCAGCCAGCTGGGTGACGGTCTGCGCCAGCTCGAAGAAGTCCTGGCGCAGGATCGTCCAGCCGTCGATGACGAGGAACACGTCTCCGTGGAGGTCCTCGGGGAACCGCCCGGCGGCCTTGAGGCGGCGGTAGGTGGCCATCGAGTCGATGCCGTGGGCGGCGAACTCCCTTTCCCGGCGGGCCAGCAGGGAGACCATCTCGCCGATGGTACGGCTGATGCGTTCCTCGTCCATGCGGCCGGTGACGGTGCCCAGGTGCGGAAGCGCCTTGAGCTGGGCGAGGCTGCCGCCGCCGAAGTCCAGGCAGTAGAACTGCACTTCCTTCGGCGTGTGGGTGACAGCCAGTCCGGTGATCAGGGTGCGCAGCAGGGTGCTCTTGCCGCTCTGCGGTCCACCCGCTATGCCGACGTGTCCGCCGGCGCCGCTCAGGTCCGCGACGAGCGCTTCGCGGCGCTGCTCGAAGGGGCGGTCGACAATACCGACGGGCAGGCGCAGACCGCCGCCCTCCGGGCGGGGGGCGTGGTAGTTGTCCGCGGGCGCGGCGACCAGGTCCCCGTCGACGGCGAGCAGCCCGTCCAGGGTGGGCGGGATGGACAGCGGCGGCAGCCAGATACGGTGGGCCGACCGGGCGCCCGGCCAGGTGCTGAGCCTCCCGACGGCCACCTGGAGCAGGCTCTCGGCGTTCTCGTCCGGCTCCGGCTCCGGTTCGGTGAGCGGCGCCGCGGGCGAGGCGGCCGGCTGTGTCGGCAGCACATAGCCGGCGTCGAAGCGCACGACGGCGCCGGTCCCGCCGGCGGTCTGCGCCTTCTGGTGCTTGGGCCGGTACGGCCCCGAGACGTAGGCCGCCTTGAAGCGGGTGAGGGTGGCCTGGTCGCTCTTGAGATAGCCGTTGCCCGGCGCCGACGGCAGCTGGTGGGCGTCCGGAACGCCGAGGACGCCGCGGCTCTCCATGGCGGAGAAGGTACGCAGACCGATGCGGTACGACAGATGCGACTCCAGCTGGTGCACCCGGCCCTCGTCGAGGCGCTGCGAAGCCAGCAGCAGATGGACGCCGAGGCTGCGGCCCAGGCGGCCGATCATGACGAACAGGTCGATGAAGTCGCGGTGCGCGGCCAGCAGCTCACTGAACTCGTCGACCACGACCAGCAGCGACGGCAGTGGCTCCAGCGGGGTGCCCGACAGGCGGGCCCGTTCGTACTCCAGGAGGGAGCTGTAGTTGCCGGCCGCGCGCAGCAGTTCCTGGCGTCGGATCAGCTCACCGTGCACCGCTTCGCGCATACGGGTGACCAGCGCCGCCTCGTCGGCGAGGTTGGTGATGACGGCGGAGGTGTGGGGCAGCCTCTCCATGCCGAGGAAGGTGGCGCCGCCCTTGAAGTCGACCAGTACGAGATTGAGCACCTCGGACGAATGGGTCAGGGTCAGGGCGGACACCAAGGTCCGCAGCAGCTCGCTCTTGCCGGAGCCGGTGGCGCCGATCAGCATGCCGTGCGGGCCCATGCCGCTCTGCGCCGACTCCTTGAAGTCCAGTTCCACCGGCGAGCCGTCTTCGGCGATGCCGATGGGCACCCTCAGGTGGTCGCTCTGGCCGGGGTTGCGGTTCTCCCAGAGCCGAGGGATGTCGTAGGTGTACAGGTCGGGGACGCTCAGCAGGGCGGTCAGATCGAAGTCCGTGGTGAGCGGCTCGGCGATCTCCGTGCCCATGTGCATGCGGTACGGCGCCATCAATCGCGCCAGGGCCCGGGCCCGGACCAGGCTGAGCGCATCGGGGCGGCCCAGCGGGGTGAGACTCTCCCGCCCGGTGCGATCCTGGCCGACCATCTGAAGCTGCTCGGGGTCGACCTCGAGGCTGAGTATGTGCGGGCCGGCCTCGACGGGCAGCGAACCGCTGATGTCGACGACCACCGCGTTGCGGTAACCGCCGCTCGCGAGGCGTGAGTTGGCGGACACTTCGGCGGCGTCCAGCACGATGACCGTGAAGGGTTCCTCGGTCGAGGGCGCCGACTGCGGGTCGAAGCGCAGTCGGCCGGTGAAGCCCTCGCCGAGGACCTCCTCGAGGTCGGCGGTGGACCGGGTGATCAGCCGACGCTGCCCCGCGCCGTCGCTCGTGATGGTGTGCTGCGCGTGCGGCAGCCATTTGACCCACTCCCAGTACGCGGTCTCGTCCGCGCCCGAGCAGACGGCGATGTTCAGTTCGTCGGGTGCGTGGAAGACGGCGAGTTGCCCGAGCACGGCCCGCACCATGGCGCGTGCGGCGGCGGTGTCCCCGCGCAGTTGCACCCGCTCGTACGCCCGCAGATGTACGGCGATGGGCTGGTCCGCGACCGAGGTGTAGGCGCGGATGAAGCGGCGCAGCGCATGGGCGGCCAGCGGTTCCAGGTCCTCGACGGGCTTGGTCTGGAGGGGCGCCAGCCGTACGCCGAGCCGTTGCTCGCCGACGGCCAGCCGGACCTCGGCGAAGTCGCCGTGCCCCGAGCGCCGTTCCCACAAGCGCGTGGTGCGCACAACGGACCACAGGGCGGCCGGTTCGGGATTGCGCCAAGCGTGCACGTCCCGTTGGCGGGCGACGACTTCACGCACGCGACGCCGCATCTGGGTCAGGTAACGCAGATAGTCCCGGCGGTCGCCCCCCACACGTTGCTTGCGTTCGCCGGCCGAGCGCATGATCTGTGCGACGAGCATCACCGCCGTGGAGGCCACCATGACACCGCCGATGACATAGGTGTACACGCCGCTGCCGCCGGTGGCGCCCGGCCGCGCGTACAGCAGCACCATGCTGAGCGACATGATCGCCATCGGCATGTAGCTGAGCAGGGCCGACATCCCGTTCTGTCGCTCGGGCAGCACGGGCGGTTCCTGTAGCTCAAGCTGCCCGGAGGGCACCTCCGGGCCCGGCCTGCGCGGCGGGCGACGGAACAGTAGGAGACTCACACCAGGTCCTTCCCATTCGGCGCCCCGTTCCGGATCGCTGCCGGCCGCCGCCGGGGGCCGGCCTGGCCCGTCGCCAAGAACACCTCACAGCCGTCGGGACGTCCGCGACATCGTCCGCGAATCTCCGCGCATGGCACACCCTGTGTGTACGTGAGGGATCCGCTTCTGTTCGCCCCGAGGAGCTGTGCCAAGAGCGCGTCCTCAGCGTAGGGCCGCCGGTACGGGGGCCTGGACCGGCGGGCCCTTTCAGGCCCCGAGGCGGGGCCGTTGAGGAACGATCCACGGCGGGCGCAGAGGGTGCCGGCTGGACGTTGTTAGCGTGAGTCCCACTGCACGGAGCAGTCCCGCCATGGACCCGACCGCTGTTCCGAAGCCGTCAACAGGCACCGCTGACCCACTTCTGCCGTCCTGCCATGACCCCCACGGCCCGTGTCGGCTCTTCGGCCGCCCAGGCCGACCTGTCGGCCCGCCCGGGAACGGAAACGCCGCGTGAGCACAACCAACGCCAACGTCATCGCCGCCGATCTGACACGACTGGTGGTGCATGCTCCCAGCCGCGTCATCGACATCGCCGTGCCCTCCGACGTACCGCTGGCCGAGCTGCTGCCCGTACTGGTGAGCCACGCCACAGCCGAGGGCGACGATCTCGACGAAACCGGTCTGGAGTATGGCGGTTGGGTCCTGCAACGGCTGGGCGCGGAGGCGTTCGACGAGGACAGCACGCCCACGGAGCTGGAGTTGCGTGACGGCGAGACGGTGTATCTGCGGCCGCGCAGCGAGCAGTTGCCCCCGGTCCACTTCGACGATCTGATCGACGGTGTCTCCACGGGCATGTCGGAACGCAGCGACCAATGGCGGCCCGAGTTCACCCGGTGGCTGCTGCTCGGTGTGGCCGGCGGCGCTCTGGCCGCCGGCTTCGCCGTCCTCCTCGCCCTGCCCGGCACTGGTCTGCGGATGGCGCTGTCCCTGGGACTGGGTGTCACGCTGCTGCTCGGCACGTTCTCCGCGTCCCGGGCAATGGGGGACGCCGTCACCGGCACCACCCTCGGACTGCTGGCGGTGCCTTTCTTCGGGCAGGCGGGCTGGCTGGTCCCGGCCGGTCCACCGGGCACCGAACTGAACGGCGCCCGCATGCTGGCCGCCGCCACGGCCTCCGCCGGCGGGTCGGTGCTCGCCCTCTCGGCTGCGGCCGCGGCGGCGGCCCTGTTCTCGACCGTCGTCCTGCTCTGCCTGATCACGGCCGTTGCCGGGGTCCTCGCGCTCGCCGCCGGCCTGTCACCGGCCGAGAGCGCGGGCACCGTCGCGGCGTTCACGGCCTTGTTCGGTACCTTCATACCGGTCCTGTCCTTCCGGCTGTCCGGGCTGCGCCTGCCACCACTGCCCACCAACGCCGAACAGCTCCAGGAGGGCATCGACCCGCTCCCGGCGCGCGGCGTCCTCACCCGGACCACCGCCGCCGACCGCTACATGACGGCTCTCTACCTGGCCTGCGGCATCGTCTGCGCCGTGTGTCTGACCGCGCTGTCCACGGGCAGCGGGTGGGCACCGTACGCCGTTGGCGGTGTCCTCAGTGCGCTGCTGATGCTCCACAGCCGGGGGATGGCGAGTGCCCGGCAGAAGCTGGCGATCGCCCTGCCCGGGTGCTACGGCGCGCTGCTGCTGCCGGTGGAGGCGGTCCGGCACGCGGGGACGCCGTACCGGCTGGCCGTGCTGGTAGTGGCGGCCGCCGCCTGCGCGGTGCTGGTCCTGGCCGCCTGGAACGTACCCGGCCGCAGGCTGATCCCCTACTGGGGCCGGGCCGCCGATCTGCTGCACTCCCTGGCCGCGATCGCCCTGATCCCCCTGGTACTGGTCGATCTCGGTGTCCTCCCGGTGCTCCGCGAGATGTGGAGCTAGCGGCCGTGCAGTCCAGACGCGACCAGGTCCAGGCCTATACCTTCACCGTCGGCCGACTGACCTCCGGCATGCTCATGGCCGACCCGGACGCCGTCGACACCCCGATGAACCGCACACGTCGCGGCGGCGTGATCGGCCTCGTCATAGGCGCTCTGATCTGCGCCGGCTTCATGGTGGTCGGGCTGCTCCTCCCCAAGGACTCCGACGCCTGGCGCCGGCCGGGCGTGCTGATCATGGAGAAGGAGACCGGAGCCCGTTATGTGTACGGCGCCGGAACGCTGCGCCCGGTGATCAACTACACCTCGGCAAAGCTCGTCACCGGTGACAAGGGCACGGTCCAGCAGGTCTCCCGCAGCACCCTCGCCGACGTGCCCCGCGGGACACCCATCGGCATTCCCGGCGCACCCGACTCCCTGCCCGCGGCCGACCGGCTCACCGACGCCCCCTGGCGGGTGTGCGCCACCTCGCGCCCGGCCGACGACGGCGCTCTCGTGCCCACCACCACGCTCATCGCGGGCGTCACGCCGCAGGACGCCCCCGAACTGGGGCAGAACGAGGCGCTGCTCGTGACCACTCGCAACGGCAGACAGAGCACCGACCTCCTGCTGTGGCACGGCACCCGCTTCCGGCTGGACTCCGCACACGGCGCCTTGCAGTCCCTGGGCTACGGCACGGTCGAACCGCTCGCCGTCGACGACGCGTTCCTTTCCGCGATCCCCGCCGGTGCGGACCTCGCCCCGTGGACGGTGCCGGGCTCCGGCTCGACGGGCCCCCGGCTGGGCGGCCGGCTAAGCCGCGTCGGCCAGCTCTTCGTCGTACGCACTCCCGGCTCCCCCGATCAGTACTACCTGCTCGACCGGGCGGGTCTGGTACCCCTGACCCTCACCGAGCTCCAGCTGCTGCGCGGCGACCCGCGCACCCGCCAGAAGGCCTACGCGGGGCAGCAGCCGACGGTCATGACCGTGCCGCCGGACGAGGCCGCACAGCACATGGCACCGCAGGGCACCGCCGCCCGCGCCGGCGCGGACACGCTGCCCGTACGTCCGCCCGCCGCGCTGGCGCCGCAGGCCGGCAGCGTGCCCTGCCTCCAGGTCACGCCGGGCGAGGCCGCACCCCGCCAGTCCATCGTGCGAGTAGCGGCCGCAGAGGCCACGGGCATGCCCGTGGGGACGCGGCAGGGCGTGGCCCCCAGCTGTCCCGGCCCCGACGCGATCACCGTCCGCCCGGGCAGCGGCATCCTGGCAACGCCCCTGTCGGGCGGGACCACTACGAGCGGCGCTCGATACCTGGTGACCGACGACGGCATCAAGTATCCGCTGGCCGCGCCGGCGGTCTCCGGCCTGCTCTCCTACCCCGACCAGAACCTCGTACGGCTGCCGTCGGCACTGCTGCGGCTGCTGCCGACGGGACCCGTGCTCGACCCGGACCGGGCGGCCGACCCGGCCCTGTCCGGGCCCGAGCCCGCTTCGCCCGACCCCGAGTGCGGCCCGGCGAGGCGAACCGGCTCATGACCCCATGACCCCGGTGACCGGAGAACCGCTCCGGCCACCGCAGCCAATTCAGAGAAAGGCAGGAGTGCGATGAGCCCCGTACGCACAGTCGCCGATGACAGCGCCTATCAGGCGGCCGCCCAGGCGATCGAGACGACGCTCGACCAGTGCGACAAGATCACCGCCCATGCCGTATCCGCGTCCGAGACGCTGATCTCCGCATGGCAGGGAAACGCCGGCAACGCGTTCCACCAGGCACTGCAGGCGTGGCAGCAGCAGTACGCGCAGCTGCGGCAGATGATGGACACGTTCGCGTCGACGCTGGCCGGTACGCGTAGCAACATGAACTCGCAGGAGAACGCCGCCTTGCAGAACGCCCGGCGCTTCCACAGCATGATCAACGGTTAGTCACCGCGGCCGGACCGAGAAGTCCACGGCCACCAGATCCACACAGCCAAAGACCAAGAAGGAGACGGTCGTGCCAGACGGAAGTTCGTTTTCCATCACCTACGGACAGGCGGAGGAAGCCCACCAGGTCCTGGTGCAGGCCACCAACAGCATCGGCCAGCAGATCAACGATTTGCAGAGCCGCGTGTCCCAGGTCATCCAGAACATCGACGGTGACATGGCCCGCAGCTATCACGCGGAGCACGTGAAGTGGATGCAGCTGGTCGGCAAGATGGGCGACACCCTGTCCACCGGAACCACGACCTTGGCCACCAGCGCTGAGGAATACCAGCTCACCGACCGGACCGAGGGCGCCAAGTGGGAGTCCGCCGGAGGCTGAGCCCACGGGCGGGGGGCGCCGACGTGACTTCGGCGCCCCCCCGCCGATCCGACATCACGACCGGTCGTCCGGTACACGCCCCACCCTCTTCCACCAGGTACCGACCAGAGCCGAAACGGAGCACCGGATGCCCAAGTCAGAGAACACGGGTACCACGAAGTTCACTCCCGAGACCCTCCAGGAGTACGGGACCTCGGAAGGCTATCTGCCTGGCATGCGCAGAGAATCCCTGGCACACCAGCAAACACTCCAGGGATACAAGGACGAAACGGGGAAGATCCGTGCGGGCAATCCCAGCTTCGCGCCGGCCAAGGCATTCGAGGAAGCGTTCCTCAAGGCGTGCGAAGGAGCGAACGGGGAGTTCGTCTTCAACGACACCATGCTGATGTCGTTCACCGAGACGATGCGGGGCAATCACGCCTCATTCGAGAAGGTCGAGGAGAAGAACCTCGAGGACAACAAGAAGCTCGGACAAGTCGTCAGCCAGGATCTGCAGGCGCGGATGGCGAACCCCGGAGGAACCACGGGCATCGGCGGCACGGGCGGCGGTCCCGGCTCCAACACCGGCGGAACCAACGCCGGTTCCGGTAACACCAAGCCCTAGCGGTGTCGAGCCCGGAGCACGAACATGCCTGACTACAACCAGTGGAACCAGCTGATCAACATCTTCGTCCCCGACAAGGACGCGGCGCCCGGCACCCCGGGAAAGATCCCGGCGGCGGAAGAGGTGATGGCCCCGACCTGGGTCTACGGGTTCAACATGGCCAAGCGGCCCAAAGTCGCGAACACGGTCAAAACCATCCGCTACTCAGTGATGGGAGAGATGGGCCACGTTTACGACGCCTGGGCGGGTTTCGCGCTCTACGCAGGCGTCAAGGGCGGCGGCGAGGGCGACTCCGGTGGCGGCTGGTGGCGCTACTACCAGGGCAGTGTCATGGCGCTCGACGCGATGAACGGCAACGGGACGGAAGTCGCGAGCCCCCGCAGCTTCGACGAGGGGCACCGACAGGTCTCCGCGGTCGCCGAGTACTTCGACAAGTGGGGTCCGAACGTCAGGACGTGGAACAACGCGCTCCCGCACGACGGCTGGGAGGGCCTGGCGGCTTCGGGCTTCGGCGACATCATCGGCCGCGTGGCTCTCGCCTACGAGCACATCCAGGACACGGTCTCGGGCAGCGGGGGGCGCGGAGGTTACGCGGCAGCCGTCGACCAGGCCCAGCTGGCGCTCAGGGAAGCACGCAACAGCGCCGCCACCCATCTGCACGACTGGCTGTCGGACCCGGCTTGGTCACCCGAGGCAGCGGCCGCACAGGTCGCGCAGGGCCTGCTGATCCATACCACGGGGGGCAATGCCTACGTACAGCTCGACGGTGTGGATGTGGGTCGTGCCGGAGATGCCAACACCTGGATGGCCGTCGACCGGCTGGTCAAGGAGAAGTGGCACTCCGCGGTGCAGCAGCGCCTGGACGCCGCCGTGTCGGGCATCGTCAGTGCGCTGACCGACGGATACACCCGGGCGCAGATGATGCTGGTTCCGTTGAACAACGTCATTCAGACCGCGCTCGGCGGGAACCCCGCGAATCCGAAGTCCGTCGACGACATCCTCAACAAGAACCAGAAGGGCGGGGGAGACGGCGCCAACCTGCCCGATCGCGAGAACCTCGATGGTCTCAACGGCGGCGGCGGGGGCGGTGGGGGCTCTGAAGGCGCCGGCGGAGGCGGTGGGGGGATCAACGCCGATGAACTGTTCGGTGGATCCGGCGGGGGCGGAGGCCCCGAGGGTCTGGGCGGCGCCGGCGGAGGCGGAGGCCCCGAGGGCTTGGGCGGTACCGGCGGAGGCGGCACGTTCGACGGTCTCGAGCCCCCCGGGACCGGCGGTGGCAGTGGCGGCGGTGGCGCCGGCCTCGGCTCCGAGGGGGTCTTCGGCGGGGGTGGCAACCTCACCAACCTGGCTCCCCCCGGAACCGGTGGCGGCGGTGGCGCCGGCCTCGGCTCCGAGGGAGTCTTCGGCGGCACCGGGACCGGCGGCAACCTCACCAACCCGGCTCCCCCCGGAACCGGTGGCGGCGGAGCCGGAGGCATGGGAGCCGGTGGGTCCGGAGCCGGTGACACGTTCGACTCCCTGTTTCCCCCGGACGGTGAGCTCGGCGGCTCGAGCTTCGGTCCTGGCGGGACCGGTGGTGGCGCGGGCGGCCTCGACAATCCCAACGCCTTCGACCCCGGCAGCGGGAACTCCTTCCCGAGCCTGGCTCCCCCTGGCGCAGACCCAGGAAGCAACAGCAGCACGTTCCCGACTCTCACTCCGCCCGGTAGCGTCTTCACCGGCGGCCCGGGCGGGACCGGCGGCACAGGAGGACCCACCACCCAGCAGCCGGGAGGCGGCAAGACGAACGACGGCGCGGGCGGTGTCCTGGCACCCGACGTGCCGCAGGACGACTTCCCCTCCTTCGACGACCTGATACCCCGTCCCGGAGAGGGCGAGAGTTTCACGAGTCTCCCACCCGGCCCCCATGGGGGCACGTACACCCCAGGTACGGGTGAGGCCACGTTCGGATCCGGTCCCGGTGAAGGCACGTACGGCGGTCCGGGCCCGGACGTGCCCGGCTACGACTCGGGACAGTACGACGCGGGTTTCCCGGACGGCGGCGAGGCCCTCGGTCCCGGCTACAGCACACCGACTTACGAGGAAGGGGGCTTCCAGTCACTGGCGAGCACTGGCCACTACGAGCCGGACGGCTACGGCGCCGAGTCCTACGACTTCCCCCAGCAGGGCCTGTCCTCGAGCGGCTTCCAGGAGGCGTACGGCAGCGCCGGCGCGGGACTGGGCACCGGCCAGGGCGCCGGGCAGGGCACGGGGCAGGGTGCCGGGCAAGGCGCAGCCGGTATGAGCCCACAAGCGCCTTACATGCCAATGATGGGCGGTACGCCTGGTATGGGAGGGATGGGCGGTACGGGAGGCGAGAACAACAAGGAGCGCGAGCGTTCCGTCTGGCTCTCCGAGGACTCCGCCGTCTGGGGCACCGATCCTGATCTCGCGCCCACCGTCCTGGGCAGCACTCCACAACAATCCGTTCCCACAGGAGGTACACGTGGTCAGCAACCCGTTGCAGGGATACCTGGACGAGGCCCAGTCGCAACTGGACGAGGCACTGGCGCGGGCAGGCCAGGCGCGGGAGGCACTGTCGGGCATCAGCGCGATGGCCACGTCCAAGGATCGTCTGGTAACCGTAACGGTTGACGCCAGGGGCACCCTGACGGAGCTGAAGTTCAACTCCTCGCGCTACCGCTCCATGGCACCGTCCGAGTTGTCCGCCGTAGTGACCGAGACCATCGCGAAGGCCCAGAAGGACGTCACCGACCAGATGAAGGAGATCTTCGGCGAGACCGACGGGAACCTCGACGCGGTCAAGGACATACTCGGCGGTTCCTCCTATCAGGACGAACTGCACGAGATGCTCGAAGCGTTCATCGACGGCAGGCTGCCGGGACAGCCGAAGACGGACTGAGGCAGGAAGAGCCAGGGAAGACAGCGGCAACCGGCCGGCCTCCTGCGGGGAGGCCGGCCGGTCCGTCGTCACGGCCCGGCCCGCAACCACTGCCGTACGTACTGGCGACCCGTGTGCAGACGGGATTTGACGGTGCCCAGCGGCAGACCCGTACGTTCGGCGATCTCGGCGTACTCCATCTGGCACAGGTCGCGGTACACCAACGGTGCCACGAGCGCCGGATGCTCTCGTTCCAGTCGTTCGAGGGCGTCCAGCAGATCGAGCCGCGAGCCCGCGATCACACTCGTGGTACGCGGATCGGGGCTGTGCACGTCCACCGCAGGCAGCGGCTGTTCGGCAGTCCGCCGTTTCAGCTCTCGGTACTTCTGACGGGCGGCGTTGGCGACCACGGTGTGCAGCCAGGTGCTGAACAGACTGCGCCCCTCGAAAGTGTCGATCTTCCGGGCCACGTGCAACAGCACATCCTGGGCTGCCTCTTCCGCGTCCTCCCGGTTGGGCAGGAAGCGACCGCACCGGCGCAGCACCTCGGGCCTGATCCTTTGGAGGAGGGTCTCCAGAGCCTGCCTGTCGCCCTTCGCGGCTCGCTGGGCGAGGGCTTCTGTGTCATAGGGGAGCATGAGACAACTTTCTTTCGGCGAGGGCACATTGCGGCGTGGAGGACGGAAACGGCCGAGGTGACGAGATACTCGGCCGCAGAGGGCCGAACGGGCAGACCCGGTTTCCTCTCCGGGCCCCGCACGGGTGGCTGAGCGCCTGTGGAGCGCGTCGGCGCCTAGAGTCCTGTACACCCCCCCTGCCGTACGACACCGGAGACGACCGACGCGATGAGCACCGCCGGCGAGCACCATCGCGCAAGCCGGCGTCACGCGCGTCCTGTCGTCCGTGTCCGGCGTCCGTATCACCCGTTCCTTCCCGGCCCGGTGTCAATGCGCCGTGCCGGCCGACCAGACGACCTGGTCGTTGTGGAGGATGTTGACACTGCCGTCGGCACCGAGGCACAGGAGCGCCCCGTCGTGGTGGTAACTGCCGGAGTGCCACTGCGGCACCTCGTCGGGGTCGAAGACGACAAGGTTGCCGTCGCCCTGGAAGAAAGCCCGGTAGCCGTTTCCGGAGGTACCCGAAGACCAGCGGCGCCGGTTGTTCTCGTCGTAGATCACCAGGTTCCCGTCCGTCTGCATCACCATGCGGGTGCGGTTGGTGCTCCAGGCTTGCCCGGTGAGCAGCCAGGTGTTCGGCTGAACGCACGTTGTCGTCCACTGGGGAGCGGAAGTCTCCTGCCGGGGCGAAGCGGTGGACGGCTCGGCACGCGGGTCGTCGACGACCGGTCCGACCCCTGGGGTCCGGCGAACGGTGCCGACGGCGTCCGGTGTCCGGCCGGCCTTCGGGGAGGCTGCGGGAACCACGGAGGCACCGGGCGCGGCGGAGGCGGAACTGCGGGGGCCGGGGGACGCCGTCGCGCGGGGCGAGGGCGGCCGGGAGAGCTCGCCGCGGGGTGCGTGGGTCTCGCCGGCGGCTGCCACGTCCGGAGGGCTCGTCGTGTCGAGCCGCATCCAGCCGGTCAGTGCCGCGGTGGCCACGGCCAACACACCCGCGCCGAGTGCGAGCCGTCGGCCGCGGTGGGCCCTGTTCCCGGGCGCACCGCGGCCGGCCGTCCTGTTCCAGGGCCGCCGCCCGGCGCCCGGCAGGGCACCCGCCTGCTGAGCGTACTCGGCCGCTGCGGCGTCGAGTTCGTCTGCGAACGCCGTGGCACTGGGCCAGCGCCTGTCGCGGTCCCGTCGCAGAGCTCGCACCACCGCCCGGTCCGCGCGGTCGGGAACGCCCTCACGGAGCCGGCCGGGCGCGGTGACCTTGTCCGACGCCGCGGGAACGGCCCCAGTGAGCAGATGGTGGGTGAGCGCGCCCAGCCCGTAGACGTCGGCGCGCTCGTCGACACCGTCCTGCGGGTCGGCGAGTTCCGGGGCCATGTATCCGGCCGAACCCGCCACCATGGTGAGCCCGGAGGCGTTGGCCAGGCTCTTGGCCAGGCCCAGGTCCGCCACCAGCACGCGGTCGGGACCTCCACCGTGACGGGAGGCGAGCAGCAGGTTGGACGGTTTGATGTCCCGGTGGAGGATGCCCGCGTCGTGCAGCACAGCCACGGCGCGAGCGGCCTCCGCCGCCAATCGCAGCGCCTCCTCGACGGGCAGCGGCCCGCTCGCGAGATGATCCTCGAAGGTGCCTCCGTCGGCATACTCCATGACGAAGTAGGGGCGTCCGTCGTCGAGTTCACCGATGTCGTAGATCTGCACCACACGTGGGGAAGCCGCCTTGCGCAACAGCTGGGCCTCGGTGAGGAAGCGCTGGCACAGATCCATGCGCCGGGCCCAGTTGTCGGCCATGACTTTCACGGCGACGGGTGCCTCCAGGCGCTCGTCGTGGGCCATCCAGACGACGCCGAAGGCACCGACACCCAGCGGCTTCTCCAGCCGGTAGCGGCCGATGTTCTCGGAAAGCTGCATGGCTCCATGATGCGTGAATAACATGGTGTGCATTATGTGCCACCATAATGTTGGTGCGATAGCCAGTCGAGGGACAGCGGCGGGACACGCGTTCACCACCGCATGCTCCGGATCATCCGGGGGACACCGGCCGATCGTCCGCACATCCGCATCCCGCCGAGGCCGAGCACCCGTGAGCTGCCTCGGCGGCCCTCACCGGAGGACTCCGTAGTGCGCACGTGGAGACAGAGAGCAGCGGTCGCCGTCAGCTGTGCGACCGTCCTCGCGGCAGGCGGCGTCACAACGGCACAGGCGGCCCCGCCCCATGCCTCGTCGGCCTCGAACACAGTGCCCCAGGTACCTGAATGGCTCGACCAGAACAAGGGCTGCACCCACCCGTCGAAACGGACTGTCGCCAAGACCCCCTGGGCGCAGCAGGCTCTCGGGCTGCGCCGGGCCCAGGAACTCAGCCTCGGAGACGGGGTGACCGTGGGGGTCGTGGGCACCGGTGTGGACGGTGGTGTCCCATCGCTCGCGGGCCGGGTCTCGGGTGACGGCAAGGACGACTGCGTGGGCCACGGCACCTTCGCCGCCGGCCTCGTCGCCGCCGCTCCGGAAGAGGGCGTGGGCTTCGTCGGGGTCGCGCCGCACGCGCGGATCCTCGGGGTGCGCGCCACCACGGAGAAGGGAATGACGGACGCGGACTCGATCGCCGCCGCGATCACCACCGCGGTCGACGGCGGCTGTGACGTCGTACTGGTCTCGGTGCCGTACGGGAGGTCGAGCAAGCGGCTGGCTTCGGCCGTCGAACACGCGGCGAAGAACGACGTGGTGCTCGTGGCTCCCGCCGCTGGCGGTGAGCAGAGCAGTGCCCCCGCCTATCCCGGCGCCCTTCCCGGCGTCGTCGGCGTCGGCTCGGTCGGGGCGGACGGCGCCCCGTATCCGACCGGGCGTAAGCCGACGCCGTCGCCGCCCGATCTGGTGGCCCCCGGCGACCGGCTGATCAGCGTCGGTCCGGGGGGTGGCCACTTCACCGCGAGCGGTGACTCGGTGGCCGCGGCGTATGTGGCCGGTACGGCTGCGCTGGTGCGCGCGTACGACCCGTCGCTGCACGCGAGCGACGTCGTGGAGCGCCTCCAGGGCACGGCCGTGCGGCCCTCGGGGTCCGTGCCGGGTCCGCTGTCCGGGTACGGCATGATCGACCCGGTGGCGGCGGTGTCTGGCGTGTCCGTGGGCTCCGAACAGGCCCGGGGCACGACGGTCCGTCCCTATCGCGCCCCGGAGCCGGAACCCACCGTCTCGGCACTGCCGGCCTGGGGGGTGGCAGGCGGTGCGGCCGTGGTGATCGCGCTGGCGGCGGCAATGGTCGTGGTGGTGCCGCGCGGGCGGGCCCGGGGCTGGCGGCCGGGAGCCCCGATGAGGGAGCCGGATGCCGCGAAACACGGCTGATCCCTTTCAGGCCCCGCAGCGGGACCGATGAGGAACGATGGCGCCAGGACCGGCAGGTGCCCGCGGAGCCGCTGTTACGTTGGGGCGCGGCAAGGCGGTCACCACGACGGGCTCCGTCACTCGATGTCCCCGCAGGACAGCACTGTGCGTTCGGGTCACACCGCCGCGCACCGTACGGTCCACCGCAGGGCCGGGGTCCCAGTCCCCTTGTCGCCATGGGCGGGCATTCCCCTGCCCGGTCCTCTCGTGTGCACCCTGTCGACCGGCGACCTGTTGGGACCCGCACCGACCTTGCAGTCCGACGTCGAAGAGGACAGAGCACGCGATGAGTGAACCCACGGCGACGCCCGCCGAGTACGGCAGGGGTTCAGCTGCCGCGAGGCCAGGAGGGCCGGCCGGTCCGCACGGCGCCGGTGCGTCGATCGCCACGTCCGCCCCGACTCCGGCTGCCGCCGCTCCGCAGCCGCCCATGTCGGCCACCTCGTCGGGCGCCGGTCCGGCGCCGGCTGCGGCCACCACGAGCCTCGCAGAAGCCGGCATCGGCGGCTCGTCGCCGGCGGCCGTCCCGGACTTGTCGACGGCGCCCACTGCCACGGCCGGCAATCCGCCCGTGCCCCCGTCCGGTTCCGCATCCCCCGATCCCGGCTCCCATGACAAGGGCCGGACGGGCCGGATGTCTCCTGGAGTGCTGGCCGGCGCGGCACTCGCCGGACTGCTGCTGGTGGCCACGCCGTTCGTGCTGGCCCAACTGTCCCGGAACTCATCACCGGACCACCGCACCGAGGCCAGCGGGCCGCGCGAGCTGGAGATCACGCCGGACAACGCGGATCCTGGGTTCGTACCGGTCCCGGCGGCCAGTTCAGGCGTTCCGCACGCACGGGCACTTGCGCCTGACGTCCCCCGCTCGGGCGGGAAGCCGGGACGGGTCGGCGCCGGCAGGGCCGGGGCGGCGCCGTCGGGCACCCCGGCACCGTCGGCGGGCACCAGGGATGCCGCGAAGCCGACTGCGAAGTCCGCGGCGGCGTCGGGCACGAAATCCGCCGCGAGCGCGCACGACAACAGCAGCCGTACGTCGGCCACCCAGAAGCCGCCCTCCCCCGCCCCACAGCCCGCGAAGGTGGAACTCGTCAGCAAGTTGAACGACAAATGCCTGGATGCCACCGACAGCAACTTCACGCCAGGAAACCCCGTCCAGATGTGGACGTGCCTCCAGCGCGGCAACCAGTACTGGCAGTTCTACCCGGACGGCACCCTGCGGGCGGGCGGACTGTGCACAACCAGTGAGTCGACCTCGAACGCGAACGGATCGCCGGTCCACCTGGAGCGGTGCGACAACCGCCCGCAGCAGCAGTGGGTGCTCGGCAAGGGCGAGAACATCGTCAACCCGGCCTCCGACAAGTGCCTCGAGATCGTGGACGTCAACCGCAACGACAGGGCGCGTCTGCAACTGTGGTCATGCAACGGCCAGACGCACCAGAAGTGGTACAAGCGCTGAAGCCGGCGCCTCGTCGGATCCACAGCTGAGCCGCCCTCTCGACCCGGGCCCCGCCCGGTCACCCCAGGACTCCCGCGCCGTCGCGGACCGGAAAGGAGAACGCCCCATGACCCGGCAAGTACTGGCCGTCGACCCGGACGGCACAGGGGGTCACGCGTCCATCGCGGACGCCGTGCGGGCCGCGAGCAGCGGTGCCCTCATCACCGTGGCCCCTGGCCGGTACAGCGAAGCGCTGGTGCTGTCGGACGTGGTCACCATCATGGCCACGGAGGGCCGGGGTTCGGTGGAGATCGCCCCCCGGGCCGGTACCGCGGTGACGGTCACCGCGGAGGCGGTCAAGCTCACCGGGCTGGTGATCAGGGGCAGTGACGAGAAAGTGCCCGCGGTCGACGTGCCGGCGGGCCAGCTCGAACTGGACGATTGCGAGATCAGCGCCGTCTCCTGGACCGCCGTACTGGCCAGGCACTCCGGTGCGCTGGCCATGCGGGACAGCAGGATCACCAATGACACCGGCGCGGGGATCGTGGTGACCAGCGAGGGCGAGAGCATCGTCGAGGACTGCGTACTGGAGGACCTGGGGGCGTCCGGCCTGGTGATCGGCGAGCGCGGCAACCCCCTGGTCCGGCGCTGCACGGTGCGGGACGCCGCGGGCAACGGGGTGTTCGCCAGCGGTGAGGCACGCGGCCGGATCGAGGACTGCGACATCTCCAAGACGGAGAAGCCGGGCATCGCGCTGGAGGACAGCAGTTCCACCGTCGTCGTGCGGACCCGGGTGCACCAGGTCGGTGTCATAGGGATCCTCATCTCCAGCCGCAATCGCGTCCAGGTGGAGGACTGCTCGGTGCAGGATGCGGCCGGACACGGGCTGGTGGTGACCAGCGACGCGGAACCGCTGGTGCGCAGGCTGCGGGTCACGGCCGCGGCGCAGCAGGGTCTGAGACTCGGCGACAAGTCGCGGGGCCGGTACGAGGACTGCGAGGTGCTCGATCCCGCCGAGGCCGGACTCTGGGTCGGCGGTACGGCGTCCCCGGTCGTCACCGGACTGACGGTGCGCGGCGGCGACGCGGACGGTGCGCACCTGACCGACGACTCGACGCCGGAGCTGGACCAGCTGCACATCAGCGGACCGTCCGGCAGCGGGGTCCGGGCCGACGAGAGCACCAACCCGCTGGTACGGCGGACCACGGTCGCGGACTGTGACGGGCAGGGCCTGGAGATCGGTGACGGCGCCCGGGGACGCTACGAGGACGTGGAGATCACCGAGGTCGGCAAGTCCGGGGTGCGGCTGACAGGTTCGGCCCATGCGCTGCTGCATGCCGTCCTCGTCCGGGAGCCGGGGGACAACGGCATTTCGGTCGGCGGGGGGGCCACCGCGACCCTGCGGGATTGCGACACCTTCCGCCCCCGGAACCACGGCCTCTCGGTCGCCGCGGGTGCCAAGGTGACGGTGAGCCGGTCCCGGTTCCACGGCTCCGGCCGCGCCGGCGTCATGATGGCGGCGGGCAGCTCCGGCACGCTCACCGACTGCGAGGCCTTCGACAACTCCGGTGACGGCATCCTGCTGCACACGATGGAACGCGTCGTCATCAGGAAGTCCGCGGTCTTCGACAACGGGCGCAGTGGGCTGCATCGCACGGTGCTGAGCGAGAACACCGTCCTGGAGGAGTTGCTCAGCCGGTCCAATCGCACGCCGGACGTCCACGGGGAGCCCGAGGTGAGCCTCGGAACACCCACCGCCGACGTGGCGACACCGCTGCGGGCGCGGATCGAGAGGGTGCCGGCCGACCACCGAGCGGACACCGCGGACGGCGATGGCACCACCCGCCCGGACGGAACGGCGACCGCGGCGGGGCCGAGGACGGACGGCACCTGGGCGGACGACGGCGCCCGGGGCGAACGGAAGAAGAAGGGCAAGTCGACACCGCTGGAGGAGCTGGAGTCGCTGATCGGCCTGGAGTCGGTCAAGCACGAGGTGAAGACCCTGGTGAGCCTGAACCAGATGGCGCGCCGCCGCGCCGAGATGGGCATGTCGGCACCGCCGATGAGCCGCCACATGGTTTTCGCCGGCCCACCCGGTACCGGCAAGACCACCGTGGCCCGGCTCTACGGCAGCCTGCTGGCCGAGATGGAGGTGCTGCGGTACGGGCACATCGTCGAGGTGGCGCGGCAGGACCTGGTCGCCCAGGTCATCGGCGGTACGGCGATCAAGACCACGGAAGCCTTCGAGAAGGCCCGTGGCGGAGTGCTGTTCATCGACGAGGCCTACACCCTGACCTCGCAGTCGGACGGTGGCGGCGGTGCCGACTTCGGCAGGGAAGCCGTGGACACCCTGGTGAAGCTGATGGAGGACCACCGCGACGACACCGTGGTGATCGTCGCCGGATACTCCGTCGAGATGCGGCGATTCCTGGCCACCAACCCGGGCCTGGGATCACGCTTCAACCGCACCATCGAGTTCCCGAACTACACGGTGGACGAGCTGGTCACCATCTTGGAGCACATCTGCGGCCGGCACCAGTACGAGCTGGGGCCGGGTACCCGGGAGGCCCTCACCTCGTACTTCGAGAACATGAAGCGGGACGACACCTTCGGCAACGGGCGTACCGCGCGCAAGGTCTTCGAGGAGATGGTCGACCGCCAGGCGTTCCGCCTCGCCGGGGAGGCGGACGTGACGCCCTCCGACATGGTGCGCCTGATGCCCGAGGACCTCGGCGAGAACGCGCCCGGAAGCGCCGACGACGGTGAGGCGGGCCATGGGGAGCTCGACATGCTGCTCGCCGAACTCGACGCCATGGTCGGGCTCGAACAGGCCAAGGAGTCCGTGGCCTCCCTGGTGCATCTGGTCGCCAACACCCGCCGTCGCGCGGCCGCCGGCCTGCCCACGGCGGCACTCAGTCATCACGCCGTCTTCTCCGGCGCCCCCGGAACCGGCAAGACGACCGTGGCCCGGTTGTACGGGCGGCTGCTGGCCGCGCTCGGCGTGCTCTCCAGCGGCCAGGTCGTCGAAGTGGCCCGCGCCGACCTGGTCGGGCGTTATGTCGGCCACACCGCCCAGATGACCAGCGACGCCTTCGACCGGGCGCGCGGCGGGGTGCTGTTCATCGACGAGGCCTACACCCTCACTCCCGGTGGAGGCGAACGCGCCGGCAACGATTTCGGCCAGGAGGCCGTCGACACCCTGGTGAAGTTGATGGAAGACCACCGCGACGACGTCGTGGTGATCGCCGCGGGGTACACCAGGGAGATGGCCGGGTTCCTGGCGTCCAACCCGGGGCTCGCCTCACGCTTCTCCCACCAGATCGAGTTCCACGACTACTCGGCCGACGACCTCGTCGTCATCGTCGAGCGCATGGCCGAGTCCAGCGGCTACACCTGCGCCCCGGAGCTCATGGAGCGGATCCGCGAGCACTACGCGACGCTGCCGCGCGACGGCTCCTTCGGCAACGCCCGCGACGCCCGCAAACTCTTCGAGTCCATGGTCACCCGTCAGGCGTTCCGGCTCAGCAAGTCCGTCTCGCCGACCCTCGACGAACTGCGCCGACTGCTCCCGGAAGACCTGGTGGTCTGACCGGGCGGCTCGCCGACACCACCGCTTCACACTGACGCATGTTGTGACACTAATCTCTCTCTGGGAACCGAACTTTCTACCCACGGTGTGCATCGAAGAAGGGTGGCCGAACCGACCGGCGTTCGGCTGCCCTTCACTGCTGTCTCTCACACGCCCCGTGCACGGGAGCAGCCGACATACCGAGGACCCAAGAAGATGAGCAAGCCGCACGTAGCGGTACAGTCCACGGACCCGATCACCCGGTGCGGCCTGGAGCACGCACTGGAGCGCAGCCCGCAGCTCGTGCTGACTTCCGTCGAGGAGGCCGATGTCGTAGTGGTGGCGCTCGACACCGTGGATGCCGCGGCCCTTGAGACCTTGCAGGCACTGAAGCCCGGCGAGGACGCCCGATTCGTCGTGGTCGCATCCCGGGGCTGGTACGTCGATCCGACCCTCGCCGTCGAATGCGGTGTCAGGGCTGTGCTCTGGCGGGAGGAAGCGAACGCCAACGCCCTGGTGCGCGCGGTGGCCATGGTGGCCGCCGGACAGGCCTGGCTGCCGCCGTCGGTCCAGGGACGGCTGCTCGATCAGGTTGAGCACGTGCAACGTGAGGTGTTGCGCCCGCGCGGCTTGACTTCCTCTGGTTTGACCGGCCGGGAGGTAGACGTCCTGCGCATGCTCTCAGAGGGCCTGGATCTGGCGGAGATCGCCCAGAAGATGAGCTACTCCGAACGCACCATCAAAAAGATCATTTCCTCCGTCACCACGCGCCTCCAACTGCGCAACCGCGTCCACGCGGTGACCTACGCGATCCGGGCCGGGCTGATCTGACCGTACCGGCCCGCGTCGCGGCCGGCCCCGGAAAGTGACCCGGGCGCCACAGCGTCGGGGGATCGCGTGGCGCCCGGGCCGCACCCGCAGGGTTGAGGAGTTGCGGGTGCGGCGTTCTGAACGCACCACGTGACCGTGTCGAACCGGCGTTCAGAACGTCTGACCACATACTATCAAAAAAACGGTTCAGTTACACAACGTGTGACAGCGAGGAATCTGTGTCCGTCCTGGCCCGGCCGCAGCGGACGGGGCGTTCCTTGCACCAGTCCTCGTAGCGCGTGGCCCAGGTCTCCACACCGGGGTCGCCAGTGAGCACGTCCGCGGGGATGCCGGCGAACGGTCCGGCCGTCTCGTCCGTGACCACGGCCAGGCCGCCCCGTCCCGCCAGGGTGATCTCTCCCAGCCGGTCCAGACGGTGGACCTCGGGCCCCGCGATACGGCGCACACCCCGGAGCGGGTCGCTTTCCACCACCGCCGCCAAGGCCAGGGCCGTGTCGGAGGCCGCGACAGGACGCACCCGGGTGGACGGCAGACGTGCCTGTCCGTCCCGAACGGCCAGGCCGGTGATCAGTTCCACGAACTCGAAGTAGAGCCCGGCCCGTACCACGCTGTAGGGCAGGCCACTGTCCCGCACGGCCCGCTCCTGGGCGAGCTTGGCGCGGCAACAGCCCATGCCCGGCAGACGGTCGACACCGAGCGACGAGAGGATCACCAGGTGACGCACGCCCGCTCTCACCGCGGCCTCGGTCAGATGCCCCGTCGACCGGGTGACGTACCGCATGGCCGTGTCGGCGTCCCAGAACGGAGCGTTGGACACGTCCACGACCACGTCCGCCCCGCCGAGGAGCTCATCAAGCCCTCCGCCGGTGAAGGCGTCGACTCCGGTGCCGGGGAACCCCGACCGCGCATCGTGACCGTGGTCCCTCAGGATGTCGACCAAGGGCGAACGGATCAGCCCGGTACCGCCGACAACCACAACTCTCATCACGCTCTCCGTCCACCGCCGCGTCCGGCCGATGCAAGGCCGATCCGTCCTGGCCCGGCGGCCATCGCACCGGGAACAGGTCGCTCAGGGATGATCTCGCGGTTCGGCACGGCGGGGAGCGCCCGCATCGGATGGGGAACCTTGGGGACCACAAGAGGGTCCAAGAGAGCGCTGCGAAGGGCTCGTTGCGGAACGGAACCCGCCTGGACGGCGTACCAGCCCGTCACCGGGCCCCGGCGCGGCACCACAGCTCGGCTCGGCCGCTCCTCAGTCGCCACTGCCCGCTTGCCAAGGACCTGCACCCTAAGCGTTCGCCGTCGCCGGACGTCCGCGTGCCGGAGACCGCGACGCCACGCTGCGGCCTGGTGCCGGCCTCCGCGAAACAAGCCCGATCGTCAGGCGCAGGAGAGGCGTCACGTTCGCGCTGCACACGGGCATCAACAAGTACCAACGCCTGCGCATCCCCTGGGAACGGCGTGACGACACGCGCGAGCAGACCCGAAAGGGAATCATGTCCATCCCCGATGAGCCCGCTTGTTGCGCAATAAGTCCTCGGAGGTGAGGCTGAAAGTCAATCAACGGAACCGCGCAGCCGCACGCATCGATTCCGAAATGAGGAAAAGCCGCCCACCTGGGCCGAAGACCCAGGTGGGCGGTCTCTTATGCGGCGGGCGCCGTGGAAGGCGTGAGCCGGATCAGCCCTGCGCCAGCCACCAGCCGTCGCCGGCGATCCACACGCAGTAGGTGCCAGGCTCCTGGTGTGCCGCGACGGCGCAGGCGATACCGCCGCCAGGCCCGAACGGCTTGATGAAGAGGGTCTGAGAAGACGCCGACGCCGAGGTCGCGGTTACACCGGCCAGCGCAAGCCCTATGAGACCGGCAGTAGCCATCCGGCGGCCGAATCGTCCGAGCATCAGTAACTCCTTGTGTGTGGGGTCAGGACTTCAGCGAGGAAGATGGTGTCAGCACGTAACGTAAAAAGCAACGTGTGTCGACAAGTTGAGCACACGGTTGCTCAAAGGTGGGGTGAAAATGCGGCGGACGGCGGTGGCCGCGGTGCCGGCCGACGGCGTCCACGGCGGCATCGGTCCGACCGTGGTCACTCGCCGCAGACCACCGTTCCGACCTGTTTGTTCCTCACCGCACTCGGGTCGAGACGCCTCCACGGCGGAACGAGATGGCGGCGCCCCGCTCCCCCGTCGCCCTCAGGACGGAAGGCCCGTCACACAACAAACGTTCACAACATAATGCTATGAACTGCGCTCCAATGACCTAGCCTTGACCCTCGACCACTAGCAGTGAAACGGAGTCACACCTTGTCCAGTGCCCGCACGGCCGGAGGCCGTCACCGCAAACCCAAGTCCGTGAGCCCGGCGGTGCGCCGCACACTCATCGTCGCCGCGGCCGCCCCGGTGGCGGGAGCACTGTTCACGGCACCGTCCGCGTTCGCAGCCGACCAGCTCACCCCGACAGAGCAGCGGATCTCGGACAACCTCGACGCCCGAGTCGTCGACGAGCGGATCGGCTCCACCTTCAGCGGTGTCGTGCTCGACGCCGAGTCGGACACCGTCATCTGGAGCCATGACGCGCAGACGGCGCTGATGCCCGCTTCCAACACCAAACTCGCCACCGCCACTGCCGCGTTGACCGTGCTGGGACCCGATCACCGGTTCACCACCAAGGTCGTCTACGACAACGGCACACTCACGGTCATCGGTGGCGGCGACCGCACTCTGACGGCCGATGACATCGCGGCCCTTGCCAAGGACGCCGCCGCGGGGTTGAAGAGCGCAGGCCTCGACACGGTGAAGGTCCGCATCGACGACAGCCTCTTCCCCGAGCCGGAGCTCGCCCCCGGGTGGACACAGAACTACTACGACGACCAGGTCGCGCCCGTCCGGGCCCTGTCCTTGAGCGGCAGCCTCAACGCGGACACAGCGATCGAAGCGGGTGAGGCGTTCGCCCGGCAACTCGGTGAGCAGGGCATCACGGTCGAGGGGGGTGTCACCCGTGGTCAGGCCGGCCCGGGTACCGTTCCTGTCGCCGAGCACGCCTCCGAGGCACTGTCGTCGGTCGTCAAGCAGATGCTCAAGAAGAGCGACAACTCCATCGCGGAGGCGTTGCTGCGGGCGACCGCCTTGGGCTCCGGGCGGCCGGCCACCTTCGAGGGCGGTGTCGAGGCGGTGCGCACCGTGCTGAGCGAGCGATACGGGGTGTCGATGGACAACTTCGTCATTCACGACGGCAGCGGGCTCTCCCGCGACAACCGTATCCCCGCGCAGACCATCGCCGACATCCTCGACAACGTCACCGAACCCGCCAACCGGGACGTGCTGAGGTCCATCGACGAGGGCCTGCCGGTCGCGGGCGAGACGGGAAGCACTCTTGGTCCCGAGTGGGGCCGCTTCGACACGGCGGACTCCAAGTGTGCCGTGGGCGAGGTCAAGGCCAAGACGGGCACACTGACGGGCGCCGCGGCACTGAGTGGCCTGACGAAGGGCGAAGACGGCCGCTGGCGGGTGTTCGCCTTCGTGGAGAACGACTCTCCCGCCGCAGCGGCCGACGTCAAGGACGCTCTCGACGGCCTCGCCGCGACAGTCAACGGCTGCTGGGCGTAGTGCCCGTGGGCCGGGGCCGAAGGCCGGTCGGCAAAGCCCGAGGGCGCCTGCCCTCCAGGCGGATCGCCTGACGGCAGCGAACGCCGCCCGTACCGTAGTGCGGACATCAGGTGCGGGCGGCATACGAGCAGGCCATGCGGCGCTCGGAGCGCAGGATGACCACGACTGCCAGTGCGGCCTGCGCGGATCCGCGCTTCTCCTGTCGCGCAGCGGCCGATCGAACCCGTTCCCACTACTTACGCGATCACGGAAGCCACGGCTACTCCTGCCACGCTGCGCTGTGTCTACGCGCGTGCCGAGAGAACCGCGAGCCATCCGTGGTCTTGACTGCACCGGTGCCGCGACAACCGCACACGAGTGTCCGGGCGCCGCAACATGGTGATCCTCGAACATGCTTTTGAGAGACATCCGGATGAATCGCAAGACCTTGGCGCTGGCGGCGATAGCCGGCGTCCTCACTCCTGTCCTCGCCGCGTGCGGAGGATCGGACGGAGAGGGGAAGGGCGGCGGCACCGTCGTCGTGGGTACCACTGACCGGTTCACCGCCACCAAGGAAGAACCGGCGCCACTCGACCCTGCGTACACGTATGACACCAACGCCTGGAACCTCTTGCGTCAAACCGTCCAGACCCTGATGACACAGCCCAGAGGCGATGGCTTGCCAGTGCCGGAGGCGGCTCGGAGCTGCTCCTTCACTGACAAGGGAAATGAGAGGTACGTCTGCGAGCTGCGCGACGGACTGAAGTTTGCCGATGGTAGCGACGTGACTGCTGCCGACGTGAAGTACTCCATCGAGCGCTCCCTCGGCATCAGTGCCGAAACAGGTGTCGCCAGCTTGCTGAACACGATCGACACCATCGAGACGCAGGGCACTCGCAGCATCGTTTTCCATCTCAAGACCGCTGATGCCACATTCCCGTACAAACTCGCCACACCTGTGGCGGGCATCGTCAATCCGAAGAAGTACGCGAAGGACAAGTTGCGTAACGGCTTCCAGGTCGACGGTTCCGGTCCTTACACCTTCAAGGCTGCCGTGAAGGACAACACGGTCACCAGCGTCACCTATGTCAGGAACCCCCTCTACAAGGGAAGTCTGAAGGTGAACAACAGCCAGGTGGAGATGAGAGTTTTCGAAGACGCTGACGCCATGGGCTCAGCGATCGAGGAAGGCGACATCGATCTCATGACACGAACCATGTCGCCCTCTCAGATCCAGAAACTGGATTCCAGCTCCGACGACAGCGTGCACCTGGTCGAGATGCCCGGCCTTGAGATCCGCTATCTCGGGTTCGACACCAACGCTCCCACCGTGAGGACCAAGGCCGTCCGCCAAGCCATGGCGCAGGTCATCGACCGTTACGCGCTGATCTCAAAGGTCTACGGAACTCAGGCCGATCCGTTGTACTCACTGGTTCCGGCCAGTGTCGTCGGCCATTCCAACGCATTCTTCAACAAATATGGCAACCCGAGCGTCGACAAGGCCAGGGGCCTGCTGAACGCGGCTGGCATCAAAACGCCGGTGAAGTTCACCCTGCACTACACCACCGACCACTACGGGACCGCCACCAAGCAGGAGTTCGAGGTGCTGCGGAAGCAGCTCAACGACAGTCGCCTGTTCGACGTCACCCTGCGGGGTCACCCTTGGTCTACATTCCGGCCCGCCGAGCAGAAGGGTGAATACGACGTCTACGGAATGGGTTGGTTTCCTGATTTCCCCGACCCCGACAACTTCCTCGCCCCATTCCTGGACAAGAACAACATCCTGGGGTCGCCGTACTCCAACACCACCATCCAGAAGACGTTGATTCCGCAGTCGCGCCGCATGCAGGACCGGCTGGCGGCAGCGCGCAGCTTGACCCGAATCCAGGACACCGTCGCCGAGGACGTGCCCGTTCTGCCGCTCTGGCAAGGCAAGCAATACATCGCTGCTCGGGACGACATCACGGGCTCCGAGTATGCCCTCAACTCCTCGTCCGTGCTCTGCCTGTGGGAGCTCAGCCACGGAGTGAGCCAGTGACAGACGGGCACGGATGTCGGAGGCCCGACATATCGGCCGGTACCCGTGACGCTTTGCCTGGCTGACGGGACAGCCACTCATCCTTTGCCGGGTGTACGCCGACTGGGATCTGCCCAGCGAGATCCACGTGCCCAAAGCAGTCGCCCGAGCCTTCGATTCCGCCTCACCTGCGCCGCGTCGCCGAGCTCGACCGTGCCCGAACGCTGGAGACGACACAGTGACAAAGTCCCGTGTTCTGCAACGGTATCCCCATCGCCGTCATCATGCTCGGTGTGAAGCGCGGCCATTGGACTGACAACCACGTGCGAGTCCGTGAGCAGCGTGCCGTGCTCCTCATGGCCACGATGGCGTCGGTACTGACCGGCACATCTCTGCTTGTCGTCCCCGGTGCGCCCCGCGAGGTGTTCGCCCTAGTCGTACTTCGTGACCACACCAGCACCCAGACAGTGGCAGGAGGCCTGCTCGGAAGGGTCGTTGCCGCTGTCGCATTCACCGCGATGCGTTGACGAACACCGGATCCCCGGCCAGCTCGGTGACATCGCGCGAATCGGTGGAAACACTGGTCCCGGAGGCCGCAGCCACCAGAGCGATCCCGCTGTGGCCGGTTGCTGCGGCCTCGCTGGCCAGGTAGAGCCGATGACGACGCTCATCGATCGAACTGGCCCGCAAGGCGGTGACCGGAGGACGCACAGGCATGGTCCACCATCCCACGAACTCCCAGAGCAAGCAGTAATTGAAATACAAGCCCCGGAGGTGCCGGTGTACTGCCGGCCGACCCCGGCCGAGGTGGTGCCCTTCTTGACGAATCCGGCGTCGACGATCAGCACCCCGTCTGGCCCCAGCCGTTCGGCCACGTACTCGCGGACATCGTCACGCAGAGCGTCCACGTCCCAGACGCTGCTGTCCAGCAGCCGCTGGAAGCCGTCCGAGGTGCGGCGCCCAGCCCATTCCGCGAGGTGCCGGCCATTCTTGCGCGCCGCCCGCTCCAACAGACCACGGACGTAGTCCCGCATCCGCCACCGCAGATCCGCCCGGTCGAACCTCCCCGCCATCCGACCGAACACCGAATCCGAGGCGAGTCCACCGTGGTGCTTGTCCAGGACGAGTCCCTCGGACGTAACCCGGAGGGTTGGTGCGTCCATAGCGGCCCAGGCAGACCCCATCTATCCCCTTCTCGGGGGTTCACCTCCCCGACCTCGACCAGCTGCTTGCCCGTGGAGGAGTACTCGGCGTCTCCGCACGGAGAGGTGGTCAAGCGCGCGACCCTGTCGACAACGCTCGTGCGGCCGTCGTGCGCGGACCGCTCAGTCCACGGTCGCGAGAACCAGGGATACACACAGGATGAGCACAACCCCGGCGAGGAAGGCCAACGCTGCGCAGGCATTTCTGCGCAACCGTGTGTAGCGTTCGGTGTGACGTGCTTCCACCATCGCAATCTGATCCGTGACGTGGTCTGCGATCGTAAGGGATGTCCTGATCTGTTCCTCGACGTACCACCACTCGATGTCCGCCTTCTGCCCCTCACTGAGTCCCGGCACACGGGCGGCGAAGTCGGCCGCGCGGTCTTGGGCGGCCCGGCGGTAGGCATCCCAGTACAGGTAGTCCTCCAGATCCGTCAGACCACGCATGACCTCGTCCTTCGCATCCATGGTGTGCTCCAGCCATAGGTGTGCCACGTAACGCCCACGGCGGCGGGGGCCAATGCGGTCTGCCGTCTATACGGTCGGGCGGGCGGGCATGTGCCAGATAGTGTCAGGTACCCATCGTATCTCTCGCTCGCGAGGGGCGGACGGCTGCGGCACGCCTTATGGGCCGTCACACCGGCCATCCGTACTGCGCTACACGAAACGGGGTCATTCCGGCGATGCGCAGCGGAACAACCTGGCCTCACAACAGTGTCACTACATGTTGCGTCGCTTGTGGGGGGCGCCACGCCTCAATGGATCACCCGAAGGCGTGAAGCACTCCGCTTCGACGCTGTGCCCGGACTTACACGGTCACCGTCCCTCACGACGCCGCCCACGTCGACAGCGCCACACGTCGCCAGTGGTGCTGGAGGCGGTCGTGCACACCACCGCCGACGAGGGCCCCGGGTGCGGGTGCGGCTCGACGGCCTGGCCGCCGAGCCGCACCCGTATCGGTGAGTCTGGGAGCGACGGCAGAGGTCGAAGTGCATCTGGGCGACGCTCCCCCCTCGGTGGCGGTGCCCCGTCTTTGATCGGGTGATGATGCGGGCGTCCGCGCCGGCTTCGACGCTGCGGGGTGAGGCGCCGGACCCGGACGTCGTGGTCCGGCTCAACTCGGTCGGCCGGGTCTTCGACGCCGGCCCTCACATGCAGGTCCTGAAGTAGGGCGAGCTGACGGCCCGCGACCGGTAACACCTGCCGGTCGTCGGCCACTCCGCATCCGGGAAGTCGACGCGGCTGGACTCTGGTCAGCGAGTCGTACTGGATGAATGCTCACAACGGATGCAGCGGCGCGCCCCAGCCTGTGCAGACACTCCTGGGCACGGCATCGGGCATGCCCTGTGCAGGGCACCGGGCGCAGCACCGGCCCGGCCGGTCCTCCGGGGGCACGGCGTGGGTTTCGGGTAAGGCGGTCCCCGGCAGTCTTGCCACTTGCTCACCGGTCTCAGCCGGCTGGCTCACATGGACCGAATCAGCTGGCGTCCTGGTCGACGTCCCGGCGGCCCGAACCGGAAATGTCCTGGCGTTCACCTGCGGTCATCCCGCCCCACACGCCGTACGGCTCCTTGTTGTGAAGGGCCATCGCGGCGCACTCCTCGATGACCTCGCACCGGTCGCAGATCTGGCGCGCCTGTTCCTCCCGCCGGCGGCGCCGGTGGCCCCTCTCCCCTTGAGGGGGAAAGAAGACGGCGCTGTTCATCCCACGGCAGGCGGCACGTTCCTGCCATTCCCAGTCGTTCAGCAACGGCAGCAGTTTGGTTCGCATCCTTTTCCTCCTCCTTCCGCCCCCGCAGGGTCCGGACGTGCGTGACGGTTATGTGAGAACTTTGAGTCCCCGCCCCGGCTGCGAGGACCATGTCCGATCCGGGGCGGGAGGCGTGAGCGCGACGGCCCGTGGAGCGAATGGCTCAGCGGCGGAGGGGGATATCGCCCTGTCTCCCCGTCTCGTTCAAGGCGTGTGAAGAACCGGAAATGCCCCTGCTTGAGACGCCGCGCACTGCTCCGGGCGACCAGGATCGGCGTCGACGCACAGAACGGGTCGCAGTGTGGCCGAGGCGTTCCACGTCCTTGCCGAGCCAGGAGGCAGTTCCGATGTGGTCGGCATTAGCAGGAGTACACCGGGTGCGTGCCCCGTAGGGCTTGCCGCTGGCTTGGGTCACCTCCTGGACGGCAGCAGGTGATGTCGTCCGGGCAAGCTGGACATCGGCGAGCGAGCACTGCGCCGTCTCGCATGAGCATGGGTCATAGGTCATTGCCGGCTGCGGGCGCGGCCGGCAATCGCCGCGGTCAGGAGGGGTGGAGTTCCACAACGACGCGGTAGCTGGCAGGTTCTGAGGTGATGTGAAGGCCTGGGTCGTCGAACATGCGCTGTAGTGAGGCATGCCACTCGGGGTTGCCGGTGGCCTTGTCGAGCGTGGTGCCTGAGGTCCACTCGGCGATGTGGACGAACTGCACCTCGGGGCCGTCGGCGAGCGGCCTGTGCAGGCGGGAGCGGACGAAGCCAGGCTGTGTCGACATGATCCGGGCGTTCTCCTGGTACACCTCGACGAAATAGTCGGCTTCGCCCGTCGGCACGGTGTAGCGCTTGATGACAGTGACCGGCCCGTCGATGCCGGTCTTCGATTCCAAGGATTGACTCATGCCCACAGTGACCGACGATGCCACTCGTTTGTGACCATTAGTCGGCTGTTGATGTCGCGCACCCGCATCGAGCGTCATCGCGTAAGAGTTTCCACCCGACCCTCGACAAGGTCGCCCGAGCCCGGTCTCATGCCCCCGCGCGCCCTGGTCGAGAAGCGTCACGCCTTGGAGGACACCGGCCCGGCGTGTGTTGAGACGACGGGGGACAAGCGCGAAGCTGTCGGTGACAGCAACTTCGACTGCCAGCGCACCTTGATGGCAGGGAGGACGCCAATGCCTCCTTCATGGCCGGGTGTGGCACGCGAGCTTCGCCGCCACCTCGGCTGGTCCTCGGCGGCCGCAGCGCCCACGATGTCCGAGGGAATCCATCGCGCTGGGCTTGCTCGTGCCTCCACAGTCGGAGCGGAAACTCGAGCCCGCCTGGGCGGACGTCGACATGCTGTGCCTTGCGCCGGCGCGGTCCGCTTCCCGCGAAGGCCATGGCACGACAGAGACGACGGCGCGATTGCGCTGCCGGTGGTTGCAGCGTGCCAACCGGGACACGCCCCCGGTACCGTCCGGCAACCGCCTGCATCACGGTCGGAACCATTCCCCCATGGGCTGCGATCCGACGGGACGACCGGGAGGACATTGCCGGACCACAGCCCACTGCTCTAGGGAGTGAGCAGGGACAGCTTGCATCACCGGCCGACGACTCCGGTGCGGCACTGCCCGAATGAACACCGAACGCGGCCCTTCGGGGATCGGTCCCTCCCCGCTCTGTGAACCCGGATCGGCCCCGCGCTTGCTCTGGCGGCCCGCGCCCCGAGCCGCGTGACGCCGGCACCGACTCGCCGTCCGAACCGCGCCTTCCATCAGCTGCGGGCCCTCGCCCGCACCCGCGAGCCCAGGTGCGATGGTGTGCGCCGGATCTCGTACTGACCGACCAGCCGGAACCTGCGAGCCCCGGTCGTCCGCTGTGGGAGAACCTCGCGAAGGTGGAGGCCGAGGATCTGCGCTCTCAGCTCGTCCGGACGCCGGCGAGTACTCGGCAGGTGCTGCAACGCCAGGACGTGGCACTCGCGGACGTGCTGACCGGCTGGGACGGCGCCAGCGAGGGCAGTCCGTTCGATGCCCTGTTCGTCCTGGAGAACACCGAATCCCCGGCACTGCGACTGCCCGGCTGTGTCCAGAGTCCTCTGTGGTACGCGGCGCCGGACGCCAAGTGCCCGCTGACAGTGTCCGTGATCGACCACTCCGACGGGCTGGACGTGTTGTGGGAGTACGCCGAGGGCCGTTTCACCGGCGAGGCCGTCGAGGCGATGGCCGAGCTGTTCCGGCGGGGCGTGGACGCGCTCGCCTCCGGTGGACGCCCGACGCCACGCGAGCTGGTCGCCCCGTACCGGCGGTCTCTGCCGCGCCACGGACGCGGGCCCGCCCCGTTGCCCGGGTTCACCACGGTCGCCGAAGGATTCGCACGGCAAGTCGTCCGCACGCCGGACGCACCCGCCGTCGTCACGGCCACAGGACGCACGCTGAGCTATGCGGCGCTCGACGCGCATGCCGCGACCCTGAGCGCACACTGTCCGATCCCCGGAGACGGCAGCCCCTGCCGGGTGGCCCTGTACCTGGAGCCGTCCGTCGAGCATGTGGTGGCCCTGCTGGCGCTGGCACGCCTGAATGTCACCGCCGTTCCCCTCGACCCCTCGTACCCGGCCGAGGTGCTGCGCGGCGTTCTCACGCGGGCCGGCCCGCTGTGTGTCCTGGTCACACCCGCCGGCGCGGCGGCGCTGGACCCGCTGTTGCCGGACGGCACGGTGACGCTCCATGTCGCCCTGACGGACGTGGTTCCCCCACCGGGTGGCCGCACGGTCACGCCCGGCGGAAAACACACCCACGACGGCAGCCGGCCGTTGTACACCTTGTTCACGTCCGGCTCCACCGGCGTCCCCAAGGGGTGTGCAGATCTACGACCGCACGCTGTGCGACCTGATCCGGTGGCAGTCCGGCCCCGGCGGTCTGACCGCCCCGGCGCACACGCAGCAGTTCTCGATGCTGGCGTTCGACGTGTCCTTCCAGGAGATCTTCGGAACGCTGTGCACCGGCGGCTGCCTCCACCTCATACGCCCCGAGTGGCGCCAGGACGTCCCCGCGCTCCTGGAACGGCTGGAGTCCGCGGGGACCGAGCGGATCTTCATGCCGTACGAGGCCCTGCAACTGCTCGCCGAGTACGCAGTCCGCCAGGGCAGGTTCCCCTCCCGGCTGCGCGAGGTGGTCACCGCGGGCGAGCAACTGGTGTGTGCCGACGCCATCCGCCGGCGGTTCGCCGGACTGCCCGGCGCCCGCCTGTTCAACCGCTACGGGCCGCCCGAGACGCATCTGGTCAGCGCCCTGTACCTGGAGGGCGACCCGAGCCGGTGGCCGGAGCGGCCGGCCATCGGCCGTCCTGTGGCCGGTGCGGATCTGCGCGTGGTGGACGGCATGGGCGACGCGGTCCCACCCGGGCGCACCGGCGAACCGCTCATCGGCGGCACCATGACCACGCGCTGTCACCTCGACGAACCGGCTCTCGGCGCCACCCGCTTCGTGGAGATCCCGGGCGAGGGGCTGTTCTGCCGCAGTGGGGACCGGGCCTGGTTCGACCGCGAGGGCCCGTTGCACTACGCGGGCCGTGACGACCAGCAGATCAAGCTGAGCGGGCACCGGCTGGAACTCGGCTACGTCGAGGCGGCGCTGCTGCGCCATCCGGCGGTGGTGAACGCCGTCGTCACCTGTGACGGCGACCGGTTGACAGCCTGCCTCGAGCTACGCGGCGAAACCCCGTCCGCCGACGACCTGACAGCCCACCTGTCCGCACTGCTGCCCTCGTACGTCCGCGTGGACCGCTTCCGCAGGCTGGAAAGGCTGCCACGCACGCGGAGCATCGCGGAAGCGCTCGCGGATCCCGCCCCCGTCCCCGGCCTCACCGAGAGTAAGAATCGGAGCGCGACCAGTGAACCCCTGCCAGTCGCTGCCCGTCCGGTCGTTCTGGCGGTCGGCAGTCGCCGAGCCGGACCCGCTGGACATCGACGACGTCTGGACACCCAAGTTCACCCTCGACCAGGACAGCCCCGTCATCACCGCGGGCTCCTGCTTCGCCGCGCAGCTCGGACGGGCGCTGCTGAACTCGGGCTTGAACTGGCTCGATGCCGAACCCGCCCCGCCCGGCCTGACCCGGCAGCAGCGCCAGGACCGTGGTTACGGCGCCGTCTCCTTCCGAACCGGCAGCATCTACACGCCGGCCGTCCTGCGCCAGTGGCTGTCGTGGGCCCTCAGCCACGCACGACCACCCCAGGAAGCCTGGCCCGACGGCGACCGTTATGCCGACCCGTACCGTCCGGCGATCGACCCCGACGGCTTCGCCCGGCCCGCCGAAATGCTCCGGGCACGCGAAACCACTCTGTCCGCCATCCGCACCGCCGTCACCACGGCGAGCTGCCTGGTCTTCACCATGGGGCTCACAGAGGCGTGGCTCGACGCCACCGACGGGACCGCGCACCCCACCTGCCCCGGCACCGTCCGCGGCACCTTCGACGCCGGACGGTACAGTCTGCACAACTTCACCTTCGCCGAAGTACACAGGGACATGACCGAGGCGATCGCGATGGCGCGCCAGGCCGACCCCGGTCTGCGCGTTCTGCTGACGCTGTCACCGCAGCCCTTGACCGCCACCGCGACCGGCGGGTCACGCGCTCCCCGCCAACGGCTACTCCAAGTCCGTGCTGCGCGCGGTCGCCGGCCAGCTCGCCCTGGAGGACCCGGACATCGACTACTTCGCTTCCTACAAGCTCATCACCGGGCCGGTCTTCGGAGGCAGGTTCTTCGGCGCCGACCAGCGCACCGTCACCCCCGAAGGAGTCGACTTCGTGATGCGGCACTTCTTGGCGGGACTGGCCAACCGCCCCACGCAACCGCTGCCCGCCCGCGACACCGATGCCCGTTCAGGAGATGCCGCCTGTGAGGACGCCGTCCCTGACTGCTACAGCCCCCGCTAGGTTCCTGCTGCTCGGAGCTTCCCACGCGGGACCGATCGGACGAGCAGCCCAGGGCGCCGGCATCCCGTTCCAGGGCGGCCCCATAGGGGCCGGCCGGGAGTTCACCGACAGCTTCTTCACCACCCGCGACTCCCCCGCCGGGACCGACGTGGTCTTCCGATCCGACGAGGCCGAGAAGCACTACCGTCGCTCCCTCGAGGAACTCGGCATCAACGCCCTCGCCCGCCTTCGCATCCCTCTGGTCGCGACGTTCGGTTTCTGCGCCTACTTCGTTGCGCTGCGGGAGAACTGGGACCTTTACCGTGACCGGTCGGGGACCGTCCCCTCCGGCGTCCTCTCCAGCTCCCTGTTCGACGCCATCGTACGAGCCTGCGTCCGTGACGCCCTCGCCTTCTACGAGACGACCGGGGACCTCGGCCTGCGCATCCTGGTGGTGATGCCGCCGCAGCGGATCCCGGGCCAGTCCGATCCGGCGGTGTTCATGGCGGCGCAGGAAAGCATCCGGCCGGCCGTGGAACAGCTCGGCGTCGAAGTCGTGGAGCTGCGCCACCGGACCACCGGCCCGGACGGATTGCAACGCCCCGAACTGTGCGAGGCCGATGACGAGATCCACGGCAACCTCGCCTTCGGTCGCATCGTCCTCGCCGAACTGCTCGACCGAGGCCTGTAACCCCATTCCCCCTTGGAGAACGTCATGGAGCCCTACGCACGCGAAGCACTGGCTGCGGTGACCACCCGTCCCCTGCCCCCCTACCGCACGCTCACAGTCGAACGCATCACCCCCGTTCTAGGCGCTGAGGTCTCAGGCGTCGACCTTGCGCAGGAGATCCCGGCCGAGCAACTGGAGGAGATCCGCACCGCGTTCCTCCATCACCACGTCCTCGTCTTCCGGGACCAGGCGATCAGCGTCGAGGACCACAAACGCTTCGCCGCCGCTTTCGGTGAGCTGCGCCCCGTCAACCCGCCGCCGCCCGTGGCCGATCCCTACATCCTGGAGATCCGTACCACGTCCGCCGCGGTGAACGTGGCGGGCAACGGCTGGCATGCCGACGAAACCGCCGACGCCGAGCCGTCACTGGGGTCCATGCTCTACATCACCGAAGTCCCGGAGCCGGGGTGCGGCGGCGACACCCTCTTCGCCAACATGCACCTGGCCTATGACATGCTCTCGCCCGCCATGCGGTCCCTGCTGGACCAGCTCACCGCGGTCCACGACGGCGCTCAGGCCCTCCAGGGCTCCACCCCGCCGGAGGACTACGTCATCCCATTGAGCGAGCACCCGCTCGTCGCCCGGCACCCCGAGACCGGCCGGAAGCTGCTCTACGTCAACGAGGCCTACACCAGCCGCATCCCGCAGCTCTCCGCCCAAGAGAGCCAAGCCCTGCTCGGCATGCTCTTCGAGACCATCGCCGCCAGGCCGGCCCTCCACTGCCGCGTCCACTGGACCCCGCACACCCTGGTCTTCTGGGACAACCGATGCGTCCAGCACCACGCGACATTCGACTACTACCCCTACGCCCGCTACGGCCGGCGTGTCGCCATCAACGGCGGGCCTGTCAAGGGCTGACGGACGAGATGGTGTGAAGGCGCCGTGGGGCCCCTTCACACCGTCCCAATCGGTGTGTCGGGGTGGTATCAGGGGCTCCCTGCCCGCAGCAGCGCCCGCCTGCCCATACCCACGGCGCGCGTCACCGCCTCGGCCAGGCCGTCCCGTAGGCGTGTGCGGGCCTCCCGAGCGGCCGGGCCTTCAGCGGCACCGTCCGGACCCGTGCAGGCGGCGATCCATGCCTGCACCAGGGCGAAGACGAAGGGCCACGCGCGGGCTTACTCCCGCGCGCTCGACCAGCAGCCGCCTGCCGTGAACGGTCAGCCGGGCATTACGGTGGGACACGAAGACCTCCGTGCGGTGCAGTCCTGGACAGCTCCACCACACCGGAGGTCTTCGCCATGATCAAGCCTGGCGACTGTCGATAACGCCCGTGATCAATACACCTAGGGCGCGAGCAGGCGCGATCGGTACAGATGAGGCGGGCGGGCGACGAAAGCGGACCCCCACTGTTGAACGGTGTGCCATTGTGGGTTGCGGTCTCACGTGTCATGCTCTTGCTGACCGGCACTCAGGGACGCGATGCACGTCCCGTCCGGTCGGCATTCCGGTACGCGTCAACTCCAGGCATACGTAGCGAAGGTGAGTACTTGCCGTGATAGCCCACCGCATCAAGAAGGCAGCCGCTTCCATCGGTGTCGTCACCGTCGTGACCCTGGGGGTCGCCCTGGGGACCGCGGGCGCCGCACACGCCGACACCCGTATGTCGTCGTACAGCAGCCAGGGGGAATGCCAGAGCGTCGCCAACTGGTACAACGCCAACGTGAGCGGTTACTTCTACTGCAACAGGGACGTGCAGGGAGTCTGGTGGCTCTGGGCCGGGAAGTAGGGTAGTCGGCCCGTCGGCATTCGGGCCCGGCCCCTCGGTGAGCAGCGGAAGCAACGCCGCGCACGGCTCCTGAGCCGGCCAGGGCCGTCAGCCATTCATCTCCGCCCGGTGGGACACCGGGCGGAGATCGGTCTGTCCATGTCGGGCAGCCACCGCGGCCCCCCTGCCGCGGCTGTGACTTTGCCAGGCTGTCTTCCCGTCGGAGGGTCCGCGAACTCGTTGCTCGCAGACGATGCCGGGCCTTGCCGCGAACTCCGCGGCTTCCAGCCGCGTCGGACCGGGGAGTCCCCGGCGTCGGCACCTTCCGCTCTACTCAAGGACCACACTCACACTTTTCACAACGTGTGATGATCTTTTAGATAGTCAGGGTCTCATGTTGGTAAGCGGCGTCACGGTCAACTGCGGGGCAGGGATCCGGAAGGGGAACGCACCCACCAGTCGTCGTCCGGCCGCTGACCGTCGGGACCGGATGGTCGTTCCGCCCATGCCTCATCGATCGTCATGCCGCCATCGCCGAGGACGTCTTGCGCATGAGGCTCTTCTTCACTCCGGACAGATCGCCGGAGCCCTGCGGGCCGCTTCAACGGCGTCGAGGCAGCCAGCGGGCCAGCGTGTTCGCGGGGCTCGTCGTGGTCGGCCTGTTTGCGGCCGGGAAGGCCACGGACGGTGACCGGGCGCCGGGGGGACAGTGACCGGATCTGCGTCGGCCATACCTGCCGCTCCACTCTGGAGCAGACCTTACGGTGACTTCGGTGGAATGAGTCCGTACACACGTACACCCGGCTCGGCTCGGGCACCCCGGATACCCTTCGCGCTCCTCACCCGTGCGTCAGGTTGTGCCGCGAGGTGTGTCGGGCACTGTCGGACCGGATCGCGGCTCATCGTTGCCAGGAAGACGCCCGCGGGCATGGGACTGCAAGCCCGTCGCAGGCGGCATGGTCGCTTCCACAACTGTCGTCCCCACGGGGGGCCGCTCGGCATGCTCGCGGCCTGCTCTGCGCCTTCTGAGGAGAGAGGTTCGCCACGTGGAGTCATGGAGACGTGAGCAGGGGCGCGGAGTCGCCACCGGCCCGGGCCGGCTGGTGGGCATGCGGGGGGCTGTGTGCCGCGACTGTTCGAGCAGCGGGTGCGGGCCGTCCCTGAAGCTGCGGCTGTCGTCGACGGGACGGCTGGATGACGTACGCGGGGCTCGATGCCGCCGCGAACCGGCTGGCCGGAGTGCTGGTGGAGAAGGGCGCGGGCGCCGAGAGCGTGGTCGCGGTGAATCTGCCGCGGGGACGTGACCTGGTGACGGCGGTGCTGGCGGTGTGGCAAGCCGGTGCCGCGTACCTGCCGCTGGATCCGGCGCTGCCGGCCGAGGGCCGCAGGTATCAGGTGGGGGCCGCTGGCGTCGCCCTGCGCATCGGACCTGGGGAATACGAAGGGGTGGAGGCGGTCGGCCGCAGAACCCGTGCGCGGTGGTCACCCCCGGCGACCTTGCCTATGTGATCTTCACCTCGGGTTCGACCGGGCGCCCCAAACCGGTGGCCGTGACCCACGCGTCGCTGGCCAGCCACGCGGCCGACGTCGGCACGGCCTTCGAACTGACCGAGGCCGACCGAGTGCTGCTGTTCACCGGTCCCGGCTTCGACGTGTTCAGCGAGGGGGTCTTCCCGACTCTGCTCCTGCGCCGGCAGAGCGGCCGGGCCGATCTGGTGATCGGCAGCGCCGTGGGCAACCGCCCGCCCGGCTTCCGGGAGACCGTCGGGATGTTCTGGGGGGAGTCTGTCTTGAGCACCCCCCGCTGCTGGTGGTCTTGGCGGTCGCGCTGGCCCGGACCGGCGCGGTCCACCTCTCCCCCGGCGCCCGGCCGGGGGCCGCGCGGGTGGAGTCGATCACCGAGGACGCCGGCATCGCCTGCCTGCTGACCGACGACGCCACCGCCCCGCGCCCAGCTGGACCCGTGAACCGGCCGGCGCGGTGGACGGGCTCGTACTCGCCCGGCGCGGCGAGCGGGCGAACGGGGCGCAAGTGCCCAGCGAGGCCTTCTGCGCCTCGGCGCCTCCGGCAGCACCGGCAGGCCCAAGATCGCCCTGCTGCCGCAGGAGGCGATGGCCCACCTGGTCCGCTGGACTTGCCACCGGCTCGGGATCGGCCCCGGGTCCCGGATCGGCCTCTCGTCGGCACCACCTTCGACGCCCACCTCAAGGAGCTGTGGGAGGCACTGTCGGCCGGCGCCACCCTGCACGTCGCATTCGAGGACGCCCGTGGCTCGACGGCAGAACTGTTCCGGTGGTGGCAGGAGTCGAGCCTCACCCACTGCCTGCTGCCCACCCCGCTCGCCGAACGCGCCTTCACCCAGCCGTGGCCGGCTCACCTGGCCCTGCGCCACATCCTCGTGGGCGGTGACCGGATGCTGACGCGGCCCCCGCGCAGTGCGCGGCGGCCGTGCCCAACGTGTACGGCCCGGCCGGAGCCACCGTGCTCACCACCACCCACCGTCTGCGACCCGAGAGCGACGACCCTGCCGCCGCGTGCCGATCGGACAGCCCCCCGACCGGTTACGCGGTCTTCATCACCGACCAGGACGGCCGGATCGTGCCCAGAGGGCAGGCCGGCGAGGTCCGCACCGGCGGTGCGGGACTGACACTCGGTTACGTGGACCCGCGGCGAACCACCGAACGGTTTGTGCCGGCCCCCGCCGGCCAGCGGTATGCGGACCGGGTCTACCGGACTGGTGACAAAGCGGTGGTGCGCCCCGACGGACTCCTGGAATTCCTCGGGCGCCTGGACGAGCAGGTGAAGATCAGCGGCGCGCACGCCGAACCCGCCGAGGTCGAGGCCGCTCTGGAAACGCATCACTCGGTACGGCGCGCCGTCGTGGTCCCGTTCCAGGCCGCCGGCGGCGGTCTGCGCCTCGCCGCCTTCCCCTTGCTCGTCGAGGGCGCGCGGGCCGACGAGGATGCCGTGCTGGCCACCGTTCGCGCCCGGGTACCGAAACAGGCGGTGCCCGCCGTGGTGCGCTTCGTCGACACGCTGCCGCTCAACGCCAACGGCAAGGTCGACCGCGCGCTGCTCACCCGCCAGGCCGCTCCCAAGACGTCCGTCACCGAGGCGGCGCGGACCCGGCAGCTCCCGCAGGCCGAGGACACCGAGGCGTTCCTCCGTGCGGCCTGCCGCCGACTGCTCGACCAGCCCTGCCTCACGCCGGCCGACAACCTGACCGAATCGGGCGGGACCTTACTGGCCGTCGCACGCCTGGTCGCGCTGCTCGAGAGCACCTACCCGATCCGGATCAAGGCCGCGAAGGTCATGTGCCAGCCCGGCCTGGCGGCCCTCGCCGCGCTGGTCGCCACACCCCGGGCGGAGGCCTGCACCCAGCTGAGCTCTCCCATCGGCAAGGCCACGCGCAATGCTCCCGGACGAGGCCGAGTTCTGGGCGCCGGGTCCGCCCGATGCGGTCGAGGAGGATACGGATCACGCAACATGGGTGCGGGGGTACTCACCGAATGAGCGGCTGCCGGCGGTCTGGGAGCGCAAGGTTCACGCAGAACGCCCGATGCCCTGTCACAGACCTCGTTCGACCCTGGTCATACGGGTAGCACGCTGCGCTCCACTTCCACATCGCAGATCTATGCGACACATCAAAAGGGTTGATCATGAAGGTGGTCGTCATCGGCGGAACCGGGCTCATCGGCAGCAAGGTGGTCGCCAAGTTGCAGGAACACGGTCATGAGGCCGTGCCCGCCTCTCCCAACAGCGGTGTCAACACGCTCACCGGCGAAGGTCTGGACGAAGCCCTCCAGGGTGCCCAGGTCGTCGTCGACGTCTCGAACTCCCCGTCCTTCGCGGACGACGACGTGATGGAGTTCTTCCGTACCTCGACGTCCAACGTCCTCAAGGCGGAGAAGGCCGCAGGCGTCGGCCACCACGTCGCCCTGTCCGTGGTCGGTACGGACCGTCTGCAGGGCAGCGGCTATTTCCGCGCCAAGCAGGTACAGGAGGATCTGATCAAGGACGGGGGCATCCCCTACTCGATCGTCCACGCGACGCAGTTCTTCGAGTTCGCCAAGGGTCTCGCCGACCAGGCGACCGACGGTGACACGGTGACCCTCCTCCCCGTGAAGATCCAGCCGGTCTTCTCCGACGACGTCGCCACGGCGGTCGGCCGCACCGCCGTCGGTGAGCCCCTCAACGCCATCACCGAGGTGGCCGGTCCCGACGTCTTCGAACTGCCCGAGCTGATCCGCAAGGAGCTTGCCGCGAAGCAGGACACGCGTAAGGTCGTTGCGGACCCGAACGGCACCTACTGGGGCGCGAAGCTCCAGGACGACACCCTGCTCCCGGGCCCGGACGCGCACATCGGCGAAGTCCACTTCGACGAGTGGCTCGCACAGCAGAAGTAACGGGCACGAACGGTCCTGGCGAGGAGCGGACGAGCCCACGCCACGATCACATCGCGTACGCCGGCGCACCGATGGGGCGATCGGGTGTGACGGCCCACTGGTCGGTGGGCCCGGTGTGCGACGAGGCCCCTGATCGTCCGGCTGGTGTCTCACTTCCCAACAGCCGACGTCAGGAGCCTCGCCGGTCCCGCCTCGTGCCGTGCCCCCCTTCTGGGGAGCACGGCACACCTCTTTGGACGACTCGCCTGGCGCGGACCAAGGCAGCCCCTCCCCGCTGGTCGCCTTCATCGGTCGTCGTCACAGAGTGCTACGCCTTGTACGCAGGCGTGCAGGATACTTCTCGGAATCGACGGCAATTGGCTCACGCAATGGGCAGAACGAGCTACCGCTCGCCGGTATCCATGCGTTTCAGTTGGCGTGATCTTGCGGCAGCCTGAGGTCTGACTGCTGTGGCCAAGAAAATGAGCGCTACCGGCACCTAGCTAGCGAACCCTCGCCGACGCTGCCCTCCACCTTGCCGGCGCACAGGTGCCGACGGCACCGCCCTAGGGACAACACCCACAGATCTTCCGGCGCCAACCGCTCGACCACGCGGTATCAGGCCCGGGTCAGAGGTCCCCTGGGCGCTCCATCGCGTAACCACGGGGGGATCGCTCCGTGGTCTGTCACTGTGACCGGGTCGAGTGCAAGGGCGTCCGCTCCTGTCACAAAACGGGACATCATGCGGACAGGTCCTTGTGGTGTCAGGTGGGCCTTGTGACCCCGGTGAGTCCTGTGGCCACGTGATCGTTTCAGTCCCAGGGGATATGAGGCAGCAAGATGTTCTCGTTTCATGTTCACACGGCTCGGGTATCCGTGATCAGCGGTCTCTCTGGCCGGGAAAGCACGCCTGGGCCGGCACACCGTGCCGACGTCTCCGCAGCGACGGTGTCGGCCGATCCTCCCTGCACTGCCGAGCGCGATGCCAAGTGGTTGGTGGGTCTTCAGTTCTTCACGGGAGATCGACGCTGTGTCTGGCTGTACTACGTCATGGACGGCGCCCTCCAGGCCGCTGAAGCGGCGTGTGAGGGGGTACGGCGGGCCGGCAGTGAGCTGATGGACCAGAGCGCACGGTCGGGGATCGAGTTCGCTGGTGGGCGGATCGAGCTTCGGCGAATACGCCAGGACGCCATCGGCCGCTTCGTTCTGGTTCCCAGCCGGTGACGGCTCCGCCCATTCGAAGCATCGTTCATGCCGCCGCAAGGGGGCCGGGTCGGTAATCCCTGACCCCCGGATTACGTGCGGCTTCCACGAACAGCGACGAGGTGGGCACACTGGCCGTCTGCCCGTGCTCGTCGGCCAGCCGCACCGACGCACCGACCACGGCGGCCACCTCCCAGACCGGGCCCTCGACGGTGACCATGGCGCTCACCTCGACGCGCCCCCGGCTCCGTGCGGCAGCCGTACGCGCTCGGCGTGGTGAAGTCCCCGGTTAGCCGACCGTTCCACCGCGCGTGGTGGAGCACCGGCAGCACCCGCCGGCACCTCACCAGCCGCCCCGCACCCCGCTACCAGCGGCTGCGACACGGTGAACGCGTCGAGCACCGCCCGCTCGAACCGCACCCGCCTCACACACTGCTTAAGGGCCGCGGCGAGCACCGCCGCGGCCGAGCAGTCGGCAATCCGGGCACCCCAGCCCGTGCAGCAGGCCAACTACCGCGGCACCAACGTCACTACCGCCCCGTGTGGAGACCACGCTGGGTCAGCCGCACGGGCCGCGCCGGCAGGCCCAACACGCGCGGATCAGTGTTGCAAAGCCGAACCCCGGTCACGACACTGTCCAGGATCGCAGTCGGCGGCCGATCAGGCCGACGCCCGCCGTGCCGGAAGCGGCGTCCCGCACCAGGGCGACGGCCTCTTTGGTCAGGTAGTCGAACCGGTGCCCGTTCAGGGCAAGGTACGCCTCGTAGGAGTGCTCCAGAGACGGAAGCTTCGCCAGTGTCTGGAGCAGAGCGGCTGCCTTGAGGTACACCGAGCCGTAGACGTCGCGTTCCATCGCCCGGCGTTGACCCGGCCGGCCGCCGCGTAGAGCGGCCCGTAGTCGTCCACCTGGGGATCACCGGGCAGCAGATCGGCGGCGTGCAGCAGGAAGGCGACGTCCAGCGGATGGAGCGGTTCGTTCTGCGTCACGCGGCGTAACCCCGCTCCTGCTGCTCCTCGAGTTCACACCGCGCCTGAAGCTCCGCCTCACGCTGCTGCGCACCGGCACCGGCCGTGTCGGCCTCCTCGGCGAACGCGTCACCGCTGCGCGACCTCGACACCCTGAACGCGTCGAGGAAACGGTCCTCCACCGCGGTGGCCCGGGCGTACGCAACCGACAGGATGTAATCCTGCCGGCTGACACCTTCCTGCTTCGCGGCGGCCTCGATCGCGACACGCTGGGTTGGATCGGGGAAGCGCAGGTTTATGGCCTTCGTCATGCTACCGCCGGTACCACTGCCGGGACAGCCCCGGCCCAGGACTGCGGCCGGCGCGTCGCGATGCCTGACGACAACTGGGCGCTGACGGCACCGCCATGAGACACCGGCATACGCCCCATGCCACCTTGCACGTCTTTCCTGCCCCCACCTCTTCCTCTGTCCGCACGACCGCAGACGGCACTGACGTACGGGGACGGGTTCCGCTGCGGGAGGCGGCCGGAACGCTCCGGCCTGTCGGCGGGTGGGTCCGCCGGGATCGCGCGGTGCGGGCGTGCCAGCTGCGCGGCGACGGCGAGGCGCTCTCATCGAGAGCCCCTCCACGGGGAGATCGTCGTCCGTTTCCTCCCGCGCACGCGGACGGTGTGATGATCCGTGTGGGCCAAATCATGGAGTCGCCGGACGCACGTGTCTGCCGTTCACTGGAAGTTCACGTGGAATCACAGATTCATCTCGAAATCGTGCACGCTTGGGTACGCCGTTTACCCGAACACGCCCGGATGGCACATGCCTGGGCCACCTCTCCATAGCCTGCCTCTGTCGCCTCACACTCAGCCACCGCGGCGCCCTGCGATCAGGTCAAGGAAATGAATGGATGCCCTCATGAGTCAGAACTTCGTCATCCAGGGGAACGACCTTTGGGACCCGACCACCTTTGATGCGCTGCGCCGCCAGCTCATCCCATCGTTCGACCTTCTGTATGGCAGCGCGGTGCAAGCGGTCGCCATGACAGTCGGGAGCGCACCGCGCATACTCGACCTGGGGGCCGGTACCGGGTTGCTCAGCGCAGCCTTGCTGAACGAACTCCCCGGGGCGCATCTCACTTTGGTGGACCGTTCCGAGATCATGCTGGCCAAGGCGCGCTCACGCTTCACGAACCAGGACAACATCACAGTACGTACCGGCGATCTACTCGATCCCATACCAGTCGGCGTGTTCGACGCCGTCGTATCGGGCCTGGCCATCCACCACTTGACACATGACCAGAAGCGGGATCTCTTTAGCCGCATACGCGCCGCCCTGGGTACCGACGGGGTTTTCGTCAATGTGGAGCAGTTGCTGGGCAGTACGCCCCGTTTGGAGAAGATGTACGACGAGCAGCACGAGCGCCATGTGATCAACGAGCACACACCCGCGCACGAGTGGGTAGCCGGACGTGAGCGGATGAAGTTCGATATCCCGATCGATCTCGATACCCAGCTTGGTTGGCTCCGGGAGGCCGGCTTCAGCCAAGTGGACTGTCTCTCGAAGGATTGGCGCTTCGCGACCTATGCCGCATGGGTGACGTCCTGACCGTTCCGGATCGGCCGACTTACGAGTTGGCGCGTGATAGCGGGTGAGGCGTGTTTGGCCTGGTCGTGGCCTGTTGTCAGGTGTTGACGGTGCGGTCGGAGACGAGGCCGGCGATGGCGCGGTAGGTGTCGGGCAGACGGTCGCGGCGGTGGTTCCAGCGCGTCAGTTGCTTCCAGCGTTTGTGGTCGGCGAGGGCGTGTTCGACGGTGATGCGGTCGGAGGAGTGTCCGTGGCGGTCGCGTTCCCACTGTTCGACTCTGCCGGGCAGTGCTGCGGGCCGGGGCTTTCTGGGTGGTGTGATCGCTTGCCCGCGGTGGTCGCGGCTCAGGCCGAGGTAGCCATCGTCCAGGAGGACCGCGACGTCGGGGAAGTGCTGGAAGCAGACGGCGATGCCCTCGTTGCGGGCGGCCGTGGCATCGTGCATACGACCAGGCCGCAAGGTGTCGGTCCATAACGTGCGGCCCCGCCAGTCAGCGACGACGGTGGCCTTCATGGTGTTCTGTTTCTTCTTCCCGGAAACGAATGCGCGCCGTCCGCCGCGACCGGCCGGTGGCCGGCGGACCTGGATCTCGGTGGCATCCAGCCTCAGCTCGACGCCTTCGGCCTGAGCGTAGGCGAACACGTCGGCCATAGTCCGTAACCGCAGGCCGGGACGGTCGGGGACCGCGCATCCCCGCTCGGCCAGGAGCGCACGTATCTCTGCGATCGCACGGGTGACGGTGGAGCGGTCGACACCGAACAGCAGCCCCAGTACCGAGTGCGGCAGGTCGTACCGCAGATGGATCAGCGTGGCCACCAGCCGGTCGACGAAGACCAGCTGGTGGCGGGCGCCGGCTCCCGCGGCCCGCTTCCTGGCCCCACCTCGTGCAGCATGGCGACGACCCTCGACCCCGGCTTGCCACGGCACCGCCAACTCCTCGATCAGACACGCGAGATGACGCCGAGAGATCCCCGTGAACAGCCGATGCGCCAGCACCGCCCGATTGACCATGATCGACTCCGGTGTTCCACCTGGCAGGCCGGCGGCCCCGCCCGTCGATCATTTCAGGAGGCCTCGCCCGTGCACTCGCCGCGTCCATTCGGATGATCAGCCCCACTGGACCCCATGCCACGGCACGCGGCGGATCCCGCGCTTCCTGAGACGGGTTGCGTCTTCGCGTCCCCGGGAAGTCACATGGATGATGTGCCGCCCCGTTGTCCGAGATACCACTGTTGGACGACCAATCAGTGTGATCCCATGAGACGTCGCATCAAGCCAGGCGGTCTCTGCGCAGGTGGGCCGCCGTATGACAGGCCGCACGACAGGAGTTCAGCTGTGATGACATTGACGAAGTCCTTCGCTCGTCTCGCCGCTGCCACCGCCGTCGCCACCGTGACGGCGTTCGGCGCTCAGGCTTCCGCATCGGGCAGCCCACTGTTCGCGTACTTCTACAGCGGTCCCGGCCAGACAGGCACCAGGGCGGAGATCGACCTGGACGAAACCGGCGTCTGCCACAACTTCGCCGAACCCGCCCGCTCGTACGACATCGCGTCGACGAACGACATCGAGGTCTACTGGAACCGCGACTGCCGACCGAGCGAGCCGGGTTACCCCGACTTCCGTACCGGGACCCTATCCACGGGCGAGTTGCCGCTCCCGGGTATGAGCTACCGCGTCCGCCTCGGCTGGGACTGACCTCCGCCACGGATGGAATGGTCGACCGCGCTGGCCCTGTGCGTCTTCTTCCATCGCCACCGCCTACTCGCATCTCCGCCCGCCGAGCGGAAAGGCTCGCCGAGGCCCTCGGCGCCACGACCGGCAATCTCGCCGCCCAGTCAGGCAACACCACCCGGGCCGGCACGCACGGCCGGCATCGTTGATCAGGCTCTGGAAGACGTACCCGCGCGCCATGAACCGCGCCCTTGAGCAGGCGGTTCACGGCGACGCTGAGTTCTTGGTCCACCGTGAGTGGCACCCGCTGTCCGCAGCGGTGTGCCGCGGAACTGACGTGTGGCGAGTGACCATCCGGCTCGCACTGGCGGGGTTGTCGGCAACGGGCTGGTCCCTACCAAGGGCGACGACGCGGCCATGGACCAGTGGGCACGGTACCGTCTCCGCCTCGAGAGCGCACTCTTACCCGACGCCGACGGCGGACAGCCTGAACGCGTCGGCGCTGACGTCCCACACGGGTGATCCGTGATGAGCTGCACCCGCAGGCGCGGGCGGCCGGCATCCGTCGGCTCGCGGCAGGCTCGGCACCGTGCGGGACGACGGCCCGGCCGCCCATCGCGATCTGGCGGGAGGATCGGTCCGGCGTCGTCCAGCAGTTCGGCGAGCCGTTCGCACGATACCGTCCAGTGCGCCGACTGGCCGTCCGGCGGGACCAGCAGGGGCAGGGCGGGGTTCCTCATGTGCACACTGCTCACACACCGTCGTCGTCAGGTCGGTGGGGTTGCAGCTCCGCCGACCACAGGTGACGTGACCGGAGCGGTCTCCTTGGTCGACGCAGATCGCGTGCCATACGAGGTCTGCGAAAACCTGCTACGAGATGCGAGCTACCGCCGACTCGGACTGCTCTGAATCCCCTGCCGCCTCATCTGCATGCGGCAACGTCGTACCTCATATCGACGTGATCAGTTGGCTGATTGACTCACCGCGCCCGTGCTCCTCAGAGGACCGGAACGTGGCGGAATCCGGTGGGAGATCGCTTCGTGCGTACTGCCCCGCAGGTAGCGGACGAGGTCCTCGTCGGTGCCCTCGGCACGGAGTTCCCGCACAACCTCCTCGACAGCCCGGTAGAGGACAGGAGAGCCGATCCGTACCACTTCGCGTCCGACGGGAGTGAGTTTGATCTCGACACTGCGGCGGTCGTGTGGTGAAAGGTGCGTGGTGACCAGCCCACGGTCCTGTAGACGGGTGACAAGGCGACTGGTGCCGGACTGACTCAGGCCGATCCCGTTGGCCAGGATGTTGAGGTACAGCAGACCCGAACCGGCTCGCACGCTTTCGTCCAGCGCGCGCAGGGCGTGAAACTCACTGGCCCCCAGCCCCAGGCGCTGATGAAGGTGCCGCCCGACCCGGGACTCGATCCGACGGTGGGCACGGGTCAGTGTGTCCCACCGGGCGATCGACGCGGCAACGGCGTTCATGCTGGATGGCCTCCCTGCTGTCCGCAGCCCCTGCCGTTTCCCGCATGACACATGCCGGCATGAGAGTACGGCGGAACAGCCGCCGCTGGTCTGCAGCAAGTAGACAGACCAGGGTCCTTCGTTGTGACAGCCCCAGCAGTACCACGCCTTCTTCGACGCTCTTGAGGGGACGATGTTGTCAACGGTGGGCGTTCTCCTGCCGGTTGCACTTACGGAGGGGATCAACACGTTCGTGTCATGGGTATACGGTCTGCACCAAGCCCCCCGCAGAACCCGGGGGAATCCAGGAGGGATGGGGCAGTCCGGCAATGGCAACGGGAGATCGACAGTGGGAGGCACAGGCGAAGTGCGGGGCCGAGGTCGCTGAGGCGTTGTTCGTCGAGGGGACGGTCCAGAAGCGGGTGAAGACTCTGTGCAGCGACTGCCCGGTCCGCACCGAGTGTCTCGCCTACGCCCTCGACAACCGCATCGAGCACGGTATCTGGGGAGGCACGACAGCGCGTGAACGCCGCAGTCTTCTGCGACGCCGCCCGACGGTGACCTCCTGGCGCCTTCTGCTGGACGCTGCCCGCACCGAGCATGCGCACTCGGGTCGACTGCTCCCGCTGTCCGGCGTGGATCACAGGCGGACCGTCTGAGCAGTGTCTGCTGTCCTGACCCCATTGCGTCCTACGAGCGGCAGGCGCCGCCACAAGCCCACCAGTAGAGGATGCCCCTCAAGGACGGGGACACCTCGGCGTGCGTGACCCATCTGGCCTCCGACGCGGCGTCGGCGGCCGTCGATTGGCGCTTGTTCCTGCCCGAGAGCTGGGACTGCGCCTCGCCGAAGGCCGATCCGGCCAAGGTGGCCCGCCGCGCGAAGTACGGCATCCCCGACGAGGTCGGTCATGTCGAGAAGTGGCAGCCGGCCTTTGGACCGAACCGACGAGACGAGGTCGTGAGCCCTCGAGGTCCCGCTCGTCGTTGCCGACGGAGGCTACGACGATGCCGCATCCTCCCGCCATGGCCTGGGAGAACGCTCCCTTGAGTACGTGGGGCTCCACCACGATGGCTCGACTACTGGTGTCTGCGACTCAAGGGAGAGTGGTGGGAAGTACGCGAGTAAACCGCCCTGCCAGCTTCGCAGTCCTCGTATCGGCAGAGGCTGCCCGCGCGCCGTTCATCGCGCGAGGTAACGGCCTCTTCCCGTCTCCCTGGGCGGTGGGTGCACACCGAGCCCGACCACAGTCCTCGACGTCTCGCCACTTACCCCGCCGTCCGGGCTCGCGTATGGGACCCGAGTCGTCGGGACTTCGCTCCCGACCTCGCGGAGCCGCCGTGCGCGGTGGACGCAGTCGTCCAAGCCTGGACGAATGGAGTGAGACGCTTTCACCGGGTCGGCCGCCGGATCGGCAATCAACGCTCGCTGCGCCGGTACGTCGCACCGCCTCCGGTCAGGTCCCGTCAACGGACCGGGAAGCGGGACCGAGTTCGGCGAGAGCGGTCTTCAGCTCGGTCCGCCGCTTGATGCCGAGCTTCGCGAAAACCTTGCGCAGGTGGTACTCGACGGTGTGCGCGCTGATGAACAACCGGGCGCCGATGTCCCGGTTCGTCAGCCCCTCGCGCGCCAGGCGCGCCACGTTGAGTTCCTGGTCGGTGAGCTGCGCCGCCGACCCCCGCACGCGGACCCGCAGGGTTTCTCCGCTCGCGTGCAGCTGGTCCGCGGCGCGCTGGGCAAAGCCGTTCAGGCCGCAGTCGCTCAGCACCTGGTGTGCGGGGCGGAGCTGTTCACGCGCGTCGGCGTACCGGCCCCAGCGGTTGAGTGCCTCGCCGTACAGCAAACGGCAACGCCCCACCCAGATCGGGATCCGCTCGTGCTCGAAGCCCTTGATCGCGTCGCGGTACAGCTTCTCGGCCTCGTCACCCGCACGCAACTGCGCCTCCGCCATCGCCAGCACGGCCAACGCGTAGGTGGTTCCGACCGGCCGCGTGACGCGCGCCAATTTCTCGAACGCCTGCTCGGCGAGCGCGCGCTCACCCGTGTGCGCGGCCGCTTCCACCAGTTCGAGCAGCGTGCGCATCGCGAGGTTCAGTTCGTGGGTGTAGGGCAACTCGCGGCGACTGGAGGCCACCGCCTCGGCGAAGCGGCCCAGGCCGTTGTAGAGGACCGCCTCGGAGAAATTCGCCGCGCTCAGCGCGTGGCCCTCCCCCCGCGCGTGCCCGTCGGCCCTGATCTGCTCCGCCCAGCGCTCCGCCTCGGCGGCCTGCCCCCGGTATGCCGCGAGGAGGAGCCGTCCGTACTGCGGGAGCGGATTCCCGGTGACCTGTTTGATGGCGTCGATCTCATCGCAGGAGGCTTCCGCCCCGTCCAAATCGCCGTCGGTCATCTGCACCAGCATCAGCAGGCTCAGGGCGATCGGCAGTACGGTGACGACGCCTTCGGCGCGAGCGACCTCGACCTGCCGGTTGGCGAGCGCGCGAAGCCCGGCGGGGTCCCACAGGTCCTGGGCGGCACGAGAGGCGAACCACACCCAGTGCAGCTCCAGGAAGTCCGGTGCCTGCTCGAGGAACGCACGCTGCGCCCGTCGCAGGGTGGCGAGCGCGGCGTCCTGGCCTTCGGTGGCGAGCAGCGCCTGGCCGCGCAGGATCAGGTCTCGTGCCCGGCCGGTCTCCTCGGCGGCGGGCGTTGCCCGGAGAATCGCGTGCGCGACCGCGGCCACCTGTTCGGCGTCTCCGAGCCTGCCGCCGTATGTTGCGGCCGCCAGCGCTTCGATGTAGGTGTCACGGGCGAGCGCCGGGTCGAGCCCTTCAAGCCCCTGCGCCGCAGCGAGCAGTTGCTGTACGCCACCGCGGTCACGCCGCAGCGCGTATCCCGCCCGGGCGCGCAGCCGCGCGACGAGCGCCTCCTGCAACGCAGTGAGATGAAGGGCGCGGGCGTACTCGAGCAGGCGCAGGGCCGCGCCAGGCGCGCCGGCGTCGTGCTTGGCCTCGGCGGCTGCGATCAACCGCTGCCCGCGGGGGAAGGGCGAAGGTGTGAGCTCCGCCGCCCGTTCCAGGAATGCGCCCGCGGCAGCCGCACCGCCGCGTGTTCGTGCACGCACCGCGGAACGCTCCAGATCGGCGGCGACCTCCTCGTCCGGGTACAGCGTCGCGCTGGCCCGATGCCAGGCCCGGCGATCCGGATCGTGCTCGGCACTGGTGACGTCCGCCAGAGCGGCGTGGACGCGACGCCGGTCCCCCGGTGACGCCGCCCGGTACACGGCCGACCGCACCAGTGGATGACGGAAGGCGACGCGGGTGCCGACGACGAACGCCTCGGCGTCCTTGGCCGCTTCGAAAGCCTCCGGTCCCAGTCCGAGTACGGCACTCGCCCGCCACAGCAGTCCGGGATCACCGGTGGGCTCGGCGGCCGCCAGCAGCAGCAGGAGGCGCGCCGAAGCGGGCAGCGGGGCGAGCTGCACGATCAGACTCTGCTCGATGCGGTTCTCCAGCGGCAGGGAACCGGTCAGGGCGAAGCCACCGGCGACCCGGGCCGGGCCCAGGGCACGGGGCAACTCCCGCAGCGCGAGCGGGTTCCCGCGAGCCTCCGCGATCAGTTGGTCGCGTATCCGCCGGTCGAGACCACCGGGCACCGCCAGGCGCAGCAGTTCGCCCGCGTCGTCGTGGCCCAGCCCCTCGACGACCATGTGCGCCAGGCCCGCGAACACATCGTCGGCCCGGCGCATGGCGACCACCAGGGCGATGCCCTCCGCGTCCAGGCGCCGGGCGGCGAATGCAAGGGCACGCGCAGACGCCTGGTCGAGCCACTGTGCGTCGTCGACGACGCACAGCAGTGCCTGGTCCTCCGCGGCCTCGGTGAGCAGTCCGAGCAGTGCCAGCCCCACGAGGAACGGGCTCGGCACGGCGGCGGCGCTGCGCAGCCCGAACGCCACCTCGATCGCCTCCCGCTGCGGGGCCGGCAACCGGGCGGCCGAATCCATCATGTGCCCGCAGAGCTGCTGGAGGCCGGCGTAGGCGAGTTCCATCTCGGACTGGGAGGCGACGATACGCTCGGTGCGGACGTGCGCCGCGGCCCGCGCCGTGATGTGGTCCAGGAGCGCCGTCTTACCGACGCCGGCCTCACCGGAGACGATCAGCGCCCCACTGTGGCCGACGCGGGCACGGCTCACCAGCGCTTCCAGTTCCGCCAGCTCGCGGCTTCGTCCCCGCAACGGCGCGATACGAGGCACAGTGTCCGCCTTCGCCGGAAATTCTCCACTCTGTCATGTCTTCGCCGTCACAGTCTATCGGAGCATCGCCCTGAGCGACCCCGAACGCCGGCAGGGTCCCGTGCCTCCGCCACAAGCGGATTGCAGCCTGATTCAGCCGGTCCGGGCAGGAGGGGAGATCTCGTGCGCTGGCCGCTGGTCAGCAGGGCCGAGCCTGCGAGGACGACGCCGTGGGTCGCGCGGCGACCACCGCGAGGAGAGCTTGGTGCCGTCCCTGATCCCGTCTCGCACCGCTGACGCCCGAGCAGGTGGAGCGGGCACCGGCCCTGGCACTTCCTGGCGCGCGAATAGGTGTCGCCGCAACTGTCGCCGGACGGGCTGAAGCGGACCCGGAGCCGGTGTTTGCCCTGCCGCGGCCGGCCGAGGAAACGTCCGGCCTCCCGGGGAGGGGCCCCGCCGGACCGGTCGGCGACCGATGTCGGCCGCCTGCTGCGTCGCGATCACTCCCTGCGGTACTCGCCCAGTTCCGCAGGGAGCCTCCATGGTTGCCGAGTCCGATGGCCGGGTTGGCCTCGTACGTCGCGGGATCGCGCGCGACCGGAAGCCGCTGGAGTTCGACCGCCTCGGGGCAGTGGCGCACAGCCGTCGGAGCCGCAGCAGGTGGACGCTCGGATTCGGTGCCGGGGAGCGCTCCCTTCCCGGGGGCGACGGGAGCGGCGCCGCGCGCGGCGGGCCGCGGCCCGCCGTACCGGGGGCGAGCGAGCCGTCCCCTCGTGGTGTGGCGGTGCGAGCGCATCCGGAGAAGGCGAAGCCCATCCGCCGGTACGCATGGATCGCCGGCGCGTGGATGTCCGTGATCACCTACCAGAAGTGCTCCGGGCCGGTCTCGCGGTCCTCGACGGTCAGCCGACAGTGCCAGCGGCGTACTCGTTCTCGGGAAACACCTTGTTCACCTTCTGGGGCGCGACACCGGGCAGGAGATCGCGGAAGGCGCCAAAGCGACGATCCTTACGGTCACACCCAAGTGGCTGCGGTGGACCCCGAAGCTGTCCTCCGGGCGGTCGTAGCCGAGCCGTCCCAGCCCTCCGCATGAGGTCTGGGACGGCTCGGCTACGGCTTGGGCAGAAAGCCCGGGAGCCTGGAGGGATACGCTGCGCACCGTGCCGGCCGGGACGGTATTCACCCGGACCTTCGACGGGGTGGGGCCGTCCTCGGAGTCGACGTCACTCGGCCCGGTCCCAGTGTCATGGGCGGACGACTCAGGCGCGGTCTTCGGGTGCGACGTATTCGAAGGTGGGGGCGGCGGCCAGCCCGTCGTCGTCCTGCATGGCCATCAGGGTCTGTGCCTGTCCCTTGACCGCGTACATCGTGCCGACCGACATTCCCAGCATCGCCGGGTTGCCGTTGAAGGCCTGCTCCAGCTGCTGCAACATCTTGCAGTACGTCTGGTTGAACGCTTCCTGCGCGGTGCGGATCGCGCTGCCCTCGGGGTGGTCCTCCAGCCGCGGGTTGGGGCGCAAGGGGCGGATGCCGGCAGGGTCGACGGTCACAGCCTCCCCGGTGGGGCCGGACTCGGGCGTGTCACCGGGCTGGTACCGCCGTCCCAACGCGAGTTCCTGGAAACGGTAGTAGTGGGAGACGGCCTTGGTCTTGGGGTGGAACAGGTCCATGTCGCCGTCCCAGACGTCGGCACGGGCCGCGCCCTCACCCTGCTCGACGATCTCCTCCAGCGCCGCGAGCGCCGAACCGAGGTCGGTGACAGGGTTGAGGTGCCCCGCCGTATGGGCGAACGGGCCGCCGGAGACCTGACGGGCGGGGTCACCGGTGAAGACCTGGTCCTCGCCCAGCTCGGCACACAGGCGCCGCAGCCCCTTCTCGACGGCGTCGTAGAACTGCCCGATCGTCTCGTAGTTGTCGCCCTCGGCCAGATCTCCACGGTGCGCCGGCTGTTCGACGCGGAGGAACATCTCAAGGGCCTCCGCCCCGAACGGCAGAAGGGACAATTGGATGGACGGGTCGGCGTGGGGCATGGTCCGCGGGTGTGGGGGCAGCAGGTGCGGCGCATCCAGGCGGGGCTGTCCGCCGACCGCGTTGAGGAGGTTCGCAGCCAGAGCGAGGTGGATCATCTCCTCGACGAAGACACCCCCGATGAGCTGTGCCGCCTCCGCGTTCCGTTCGGGGTCGAGGGAGTAGAGGGCCGTGAGGTAGGGCGGCAGCGTGGCGTGTTCGAGTTCGATGGCCCACTGCAAGTGCCTGCGCAGGTCGTCCAGCGTCGCGATGCCTGTCGCCGCGGCGGTGTCGAACTCATGGGGCTGGGTCTGAGACATGGATGAGACGCTCATTTCGGTTGTCGTAGGCGCAAGGGGACGCACCTGCGGCAGCTGACATCGAAACACCGAAGTCGTTGCGTGGATGACGAGGCTGTTCGTTCGCCGCCGAAAGAGCCGGCGCATTCCCTGAGTCACCTCACTGACAGGGCAGGCGACGTATTTGTGACACGGTTACGTGCCGTCACCTTCACACGCTCTGGGCGGCCCTGCGTCCGTCGATGCACGGTGTGAGATAGTGTTTCGACCGCCGGGGCGGCGTGCGGCCGCCCTGCCGCAGTTTCCGAGCTCCTGCGCTGGCAGGACACATGTCGGCTTCCCCGGCTCTGTTTTCCGTGTTCCCCGCTTCCCGGAGGCACAGTGCTCACTCTCGGCAAGCACACCGCCCGGGGAATCATCCGTGAAAGGTGTACCCCATGGCTGAGCTGTTCTACGACGCCGACGCCGACCTGTCCATCATCCAGGGCCGCAAGGTCGCGGTCATC